>CAZFCY010000247.1:0-5450 GCA_964517665.1 uncultured Opitutaceae bacterium
AGGTGTTCGATCAGTTCAAGACCGAGTAGAGTGCCTCACCCATGACAAGACAGCCGCTCCTGCCCGAGGCCGCCGGTGGATCCCTCCGCTGATCCTCATCTCCTGCGCGTGCGCGATCTCGCGGTCGCGTTCGACACCGACCACGGCCCCGTGCGCGCGGTCGATGGCGTTTCCTTCGACGTGCTGCGCGGCCGCACGCTCGGCATCGTGGGAGAGTCCGGCTGCGGCAAAAGCGTCACCGCCTTCTCGATCATGCGCCTGCTCCCCCGGCCCGCGGGCAGGGTGGTCGGCGGCGAAATCATCTTCGAGGGACGCGATCTGATCGCGATCTCCACCGACGAGATGCACGCGATCCGCGGCAACCGCATCGGCATGGTTTTCCAGGAGCCGCTCAGCGCGCTCAATCCCGTCCACTCGATCGGCCGCCAGATCTCCGAGGTGTTTCTCCTCCACAAGACGAAGGATAAAAACGCCGCGCTGAAAATGTCCGTCGACATGCTGCGGCGCGTCGGCATCCCTTCGCCCGAGGCGCGGGTCGCCGAGTTTCCGCATCAACTCTCCGGCGGCATGCGGCAGCGCGTCGTCATCGCCATGGCGCTCGCGTGCAAGCCGTCCCTGCTCGTGGCGGACGAGCCGGGAGAGGTCCGACTCGCCATCGCCCGACGACAGCCCTCGACGTCACGATCCAGGCGCAGATCCTCGAGCTGATGCGCGAGCTGCAGCGCGAGATGGGCATGTCGATCATCCTCATCACACACGATCTCGGCGTGGTGGCGGAGAACTGCGACGACGTCGTCGTGATGTACGCCGGCCGCATCGCCGAGCGCGGTCCGGTGAACAGCATATTCTCCCGGCCCGCGCATCCTTATACCCAGGGCCTGCTCGCCTCGATCCCGCGCCTGGAGCATCCGCGCAAGACACGCTTGAGCACGATCGAGGGCGTCGTGCCTTCGCTGGGCGAAATGCCGGCGGGCTGCCGTTATCAAAACCGCTGCCCGTGGGCGATCGACCGGTGCAACGAACAGCCGCCGCTGGAAACCGTCGCCGAAGGACAGGAAGTCGCCTGCTGGCGCTGGCGCGAAGTGGTCGAAGCCGGGAGGCGCGGATGAATAGGGCCCTGTCGCCAGGCGCCGCGCTTCCCGGGACATGGCGCATGTCTCTTGTGCTCCAACGCGAATCCGAGGCATGAGCGAAACCGGCAAACAATCACCCGCTCGGGCCGCGCGTCCCCTGCTCGAGATCAGGGGCGTGAAGATGCACTTCCCCGTGCGCGAAGGGATTTTCATGCGCGCGAAGAAAGCCTTGCGCGCCGTCGATGGCGTCGATCTCGCCCTCGCGCCCGGCGAGACCCTCGGGCTCGTCGGCGAGTCGGGTTGCGGCAAGAGCACGCTTGGCCGCTGCGTCACGCGGCTCTACAAGCCGACCGCGGGCGAGATTCTCTTCGAAGGCACGAACCTCGCCCCGCTTTCGCATTCGGCGATCAAGCCGTTTCGACGGCAGATCCAGATGGTGTTTCAGGATCCCGTGGACTCGCTCAACTCGCGCCACACCGTCGGCCAGATCCTGGAGGAGCCGTTCATCATTCACCGCCAGGGGACGGCCGCCGAGAGGCGCGCGCGCGTGCAGGAGCTGCTCGACCACGTCGGCATGCCGAAGGGCGCGATCGACAAGTTTCCCTTCGAGTTCTCCGGCGGGCAGCGACAGCGCATCGGCATCGCGCGCGCGATCGCGCTGCGGCCGAAATTGATCGTGTGCGACGAGCCTGTGTCGGCGCTCGACGTCTCGATCCAGTCGCAGGTGCTGAACCTTTTCATGGACCTCCAGCGCGAGATGGGGCTCTCCTACATCTTCATCGCGCACAACCTCGCGGTCGTGAAACACATCTCCGATCGCGTCGCGATCATGTATCTGGGCAACATCCTCGAACTGGCTGGCGCCGATGCGATCTACCGATCCCCGCGCCATCCCTACACGAAGGCGCTGCTCTCCGCCATCCCCGTGCCGGACCCCGCGCGCAAGCGCGAGCGCATCGTTCTCTCGGGAGACGTCCCCTCGCCCATCCACCCGCCGTCGGGCTGCGTGTTTCACACCCGCTGCCCATCCGTCACCGAGCGCTGCCGGATCGAAAAACCCCTCCTGCGCGTCGTGGACGACTCCGGAAAGACCCCGCACCAGGTGGCGTGTCATTACGCGGAAGAGTAGCGAGCAGTGAAAAGGCGGATCCGATCGAAATGAGGTCCAACCACGCGCAGAGAGACCTGCGCCCCACCCGCTGACGACTCGCTACTTACTACTCGCTCCTCGCTACTTCATTCTCCGGAAGATTTTCGCAGTTAAAGGTGGCGACGCGCGTTCCGGGTCTTTTTGATCGCGGACTCTCTGCGATCGCAGCTTCTCCACTTCGATCCTTCTGTGACCCAATCGCCCACCTCCACTCTCGTTGACCTCCCGGACGCGGTGCTCTGGACCAGCCGCACGTGGACGGATTTTGCGAGACTCTCCGCCAGACAACGCGCCTCCACCCTTGTCGTTCTCCCGCTCTTCGGATTCGGCGACTGGGGCCTCGGCCGCTCGATCGACCTCGAGGAACAAATCGGCGCCGCCGTGCTTCGCCAGGCGGTCGAGAAAGCCGGCAAGCCCGCGGCCGAGTTGTTGATCATGCCGCCGCTGCGCTTCGTCCTCGGGCCGTACGTGCACAATCTCTTCGGCGTCGATTTCGAGACCGCGCTCGACCTGCTGCACGAGATCGCGACCTCGGTGAAGACGGCCGGATTCAGGAAACTCGTCCTCTTCACCACCAGCCCGTGGAACGAGGAACTCATCGACGTCGCCGGCCGCGCCATGCGGGTGCGGCTGGGCATCCAGGCGTTTCAGATCTCGCTCGGCGCGCTCGGGCTCGATTTGCACCCGCTGCGCGCGAGCGACCGCTCCGCCGTCCAACTGGCCGCGAGCGCCTGCGCGCGCCGCGCGCCCAACGACGCCGCGATGTCGGTCGAGGCGATCGCCCTGCGCGAGTTTCGCCCCGGCAATGTCGAGCAGCCCGGTCCGGTCAGGCTGCCGCTGCCGCTGGAGGAGGCGATCCCCGCCGGCGAAAAGGTGATCGTCGCGGCCGCGCGGAAGTTTTCCCACCTCTGCGCCGAGATCGCGCGCAAGGCCGCGTTGCCCAACGAAGGGCGCATCGCCACCCGCCGCGCCCCCGACGCCAGCCGCGCCGCCACCGCGCTCAAGAACGTCCGCAAAAAATGACGGCCAAGCCGAAGTCCGTTCCCACCTCGCAACTCCAGACGTATCGCGATCGCTACCTGCCCGCGATGACCTGCGCGCAGATCGAGGCGCTCCCGCATCGCGCCTCCGCCATCGTCATCGTCCCGACGGGATCGGTGGAGCAGCACGGCCCGCACCTGCCCGTCGGCGTCGATTCCATCCTCGGCCAGGGCTGGCTCGCCGCCGCGCTGCCGCACGTGCCCGCGCAGGTGAAGGTCTTCGTCGCGCCGCCCCTCACCTACGGGATCAGCGACGAACACGTGGGATTTCCAGGAACAGTCACGATCAGCGCGCGGCTCTTTCACCGGCTGCTCGTGAACATGGCGCGCCAGCTCAAGTCGATCGGGTTTCGCACCATCGCCGTCCTGAACACGCACGGCGGCAACTCGCCGACGCTCGTCGCCACGCTGCGCGAGATCCAGACCACGCTCGACATGAACGCCTGCATGATCGCGCCGACCTGGAAGCCGCCCGTGCTCGCCCAGGAGGCGGCGTTCGGTTTCCACGCCGGCCAGATCGAGACGGCCTGGATGCTCGCGCTCGCGCCGCACCTCGTGCATCAGGATCGCGCGCGCAGCGAGTTTCCCGCGCGGCTCGACGACCCCGGTTCCCTCCGGCCGGAGAACGCGCCCGCGACCTTCTCGTGGGTGACGGCCGACGTCTCGCGCAGCGGAATCATGGGCGACGCCACCGCCGCCAACGTCGTCGATGGCCGCGAATGGTTCGACGCCGGAGCCCACTCCCTCGCCGGCCAGATCATCAAGCTCGCCGAAGCCGTCTCGAAAACAAAATCCCCCGGCCGGTGAGGAGCCATTTGTTTGTAACGCACGTTACAAACAAATGGCTCCTCACCGGCTGCTTCGAATCACGGGGCGGGCCTCAGCCGCCGAGCAATTCGCGCGAGCGCGCGACCGCCGCGTCGAGGTCGGCGACGACGTTTTCCCGGCCCAGCTCATCGAAGAAACCGGACATCTCCATCATCGCGTAGGGTTGCGTGTGCGGACCGCTGAGCACGAGCTGGCGGTTGTGCCGCCGGAGGCGGCGCAGAAGGCTCTCGAGACGATTCAGCGCTGTGGCGTCCATCGCCATGACACTCGCCATGTGCAGGACGACGACCCGCGTGTCGCGGCCGACGCGCTGCAGGACGTAGTCCAGCTTTTCCGCCGCGCCAAACAGCAACGATCCAAACACCCGGTAGATCAGCACGCCCGACGGCAGCGGCGGATGATCGCCCCCGCCGGCCGGAAGCTCGCCGACTCCGGGCGCGCCCTCGTCCTCGCCGCCGACCGTGTCGATCTGCGTCGTGTCCGAGACGCGTTTGATGAAGAGAAAGGCCGAGAGCATCATCCCGACATACACCGCCCACGTCAGATCGATCAGGACCGTGAGCGTGAAGGCCGTGAGAAACACCAGCGCGTCGCCCAGCGGGTAACGCCTCAGGGAAACAAACTCCTGCCAGTCGCCCATCCGCAGGGCCACGATCGTCAGGACCGCGCCCAGCGACGCGAGCGGGATGTATTGCGCGAGAGGGGCCAGGACGACGATGAAGAGCAACAGCACGATCGCGTGCACGATGCCCGCCACCGGAGACGTGCCGCCGGCGCGGATGTTGGTCGCCGTGCGCGCGATGACTCCCGTGATCGGGATGCCGCCAAAAAACGGCGCGACCATGTTCGCCGCGCCCTGCGCCATCAGTTCCTGATTCGAATCGTGGCGATCGTCGATCATGCCGTCCGACACCACGGCCGACAGGAGCGATTCCACCCCGCACAGCACCGCGATCGCGAACGCCGGGCCGACGAGCTGGCCGATCGAGGACCAGTCGAACGCCGGCACGCCGAACTCGGGCAGCCCCTGGGGAATGCCGCCGAAGCGCGAGCCGATCGTCGCGACCTCGAGGCCGAACAAGCCCGTGGCGGCCGTTCCGACCACGACCACGAAAATCGAGGCCGGCACGCGCCGTTGCCACGATCCCGGCCACGCCGCCAGCACGCCGATCGAAGCCATGCCGAGCAGGATCGTCTTCCAATCCGCCGTCGGCAGCGCGTGAAAAATGGCCAGCGCCTTCTGCGGGATGTGCGGCGGATCCACCGCCATTTCCAGCCCGAGGATTTCGCGAACCTGCGTCGCCATGATCACCACCGCGATCCCGCAGGTGAACCCCATCGTGAGCGGATGCGGGATGA
>CAZFCY010000248.1:0-5431 GCA_964517665.1 uncultured Opitutaceae bacterium
GAGAGCCGCTCTTTTGGAGCAGGCCGACGAGATTGGCCAGGTTGGCGCGATAGGCCTCGATGCGCTCGCGGCGCGCCTGCTCGACGTCCGGCTGGACGATGTTTTCGCCATAAAGCGCGCGGCCGACATCGTTCATGCCGAGCATGACGGAACTCACGGTCGGGCGCTTCGTCAGCACGTCCCAATCGAGCCGGCGGATCACACCCGCGGCCGTGTCTCCGCTGATCCCGCAATTGAAGGCGGCCACCGCGCGATCGGGATAACGGGTGAGATAAAACAACTGCACCCAGTCGTGATAGGCGCCGCTGTGCGTGATGCTGTCCCCGATCGCGCACCAGCGATCGCCGTCCTGAAACGGCTCCGGCGACGCGGCCGCCTGGGCCGTGCCCTTCGTCGGCGCGAGCAGCGAAAGCACGCATGCCCCCGCCAGAACCATGAATAAACCCCTGGAGCGAACCGAGCCGCCGAACACGTTCATCGTCTGAAAAAGATGCATAAGCCGCGCGGAGTTGCGAGCAAGCAGCGCGAGGCGCGCCCGTGGCGCCGCAGGATTGATTCGTTCTCGTGACAGGCGCGCGGGCTTCACAAGCGCCGAAGGCGCGCCCCGCGCGCCGCCGCTGCTCCTATTTCGCGATGCCCCAGGGACTGAAGATCACGTAGAAGAGCAGGACCAACGCCACGACCGCGTACCCGGCGATACGCGCCGATTTCGAGCTCTCGACGCTCACCGTCGTGTTGTGATGGAAGACGAACGGCTGGGCAAGCGGCCTGGCGAGACGCAATGCCGCCATGACGATGAGGCAGAGCGCGAAACAGATCGCCATGCGATTGAGGAACTGGACGCCCGGCGCCGCGAACTTGAGCGCGCCGTAGGCGGCGACGTTGGTCAGCAGGCCGACGATGCCGCAGACCTTGGGCGCGCGGCCGACGAGAAGGCCGAAGATGAAGACCGCCAGGATGCCCGGCGAAATGAAGCCCTGCCCCTCCTGGATGATCGTGAAAATGCTGTTGCTGATCCTGGGATTGCCGAGCTGTGGCGCGAGGAAGACCGCGACCATCGTGAACACCACGACGGAAATGCGACCGAGCAGCACGGTCGTCTTCTGCGTTGCCCTGGGCGCGAGGTGCTTCTTGAAAATATCCATCGCGAAGATCGTCGAGGCGGCATTGAGCATGGCCGCGAGCGAACTGACGACCGCGCCGAGAAGCGCGGCGAGGACGAAGCCGACCCACCCCCTGCCCGGCGGCAGGACATTGGCCAGGAGCTGGGCGAGCGCGGTGTCGTATTTATAGGCGATCAGTTTATCCACCGTGGTCGAGGCGCCGGCGGCCGCGGCGGCGGCGTTGGTGGTGGCATTGTAGGCATCGATCTCCGCGGCGAGGGCGGCGTTCACGTGGCGCCAGGCGTGATCCTCGCTCGTGAACACGGTGAAGCTCGCGGGCACGATCGAATCGAAGCGCGCCTGCGTGAGCGGAAGAACGAAGGGATTGCGCGCGCCCACGGCGCCGAGCGCGGCGTCGTCGGGGTAGATCGCGAGCAGGTAATGGCCGGGCTGCCACGCGGCGATCTCCCCGTCCGTGGGCGCGGCGGCGGTGGAGACGACACTTGTGCCGGGATTGGCCTTGATATAACGGACGAGGCTCGTGGTCGTGTCGCCCGCGGCTTCGAGCCGCATGTCGGTGGAGTAAAGATTGAAGGCGATGATGCCGGGCACCACGATCACGAAGGGAATGATCAGCTTCATGAACGCGGCGAAGACGATGCCCTTCTGGCCTTCCGCGAGCGAGGCGGAGCCGAGCGTGCGCTGCGTGATATATTGATTGAGCCCCCAGTAATAGAAATTGGGAATCCAGAGCCCGAGGAGAAGCGCGGTCCAGGGAAGCACGCTGTCGGTCGCGGGCAGGAACATGTTCAAGCGCGGCGCGTTCAAATCGAGGAAGCGCTCGATCGCGCCGCTGCCGGCGGCGAGCTGGACGGTCTCGACGGCGCCGGTCTGCGTGCTGACGACGATCGCCGCCTCGGTCGCGAGGCCGAGTTTCTCGAAGGCGAACCACATGATGACGCCGCCACCGACGATGAGCGCGCTGCCCTGGATGAGATCGGCCCAGGCGCAGGCCTTGAGGCCTCCCGCGGTGACATAGAGCATGGCGACGACACCGATGATCAAGGAGGCGGTGGACATGCTGACGTTATGGCCGGCGGTGCCGCCGAGCGTCGTGATCGTGAGCGCGCCGGAATAGGTCACGGCGCCGAGAAGCAGCATGTAAATAAAGATCGTGGCGAACGCCATGAAGGCGCGGGCGCTCGCGCTGAAGCGGTACTCGAGAAACTCGGGCATCGTATAGATGCCGGCGCGAATGAAATAGGGAAGAAAACAGAACGCCACCACCACGAGCGTGATCGCGGCCATCCATTCGTAGCTGGCGATGGCGAGGCCGACGTGGGAGGCGGCGTTGCCGGACATGCCGACAAACTGCTCCGTGGAAATGTTGGCGGCGATGAGCGAGAACCCGATGAGCCACCATTTGAGCCCGCGGCCGGCGAGAAAGTAGTCCTCGCTGCTGCCCTCCTTCTCACCGCGGCTCTTGATCAGGCCGGTCGCCACGACGGCGATCACGAACACGATGAAGATGACGATATCGATCGGATAGATACGGAAGGCTTCGCTCATGGAATCACGGGGTTGAATCGGCTCGGCAGAAGGTTCTCAATTGGGGGAGACGCAAACCGCGGCTGCTGTCGAACGCTTTTGTGCGCGTCCCAGAAACTGGGGAACGGCGGAGGTTGCTGGCCGCATCTGGAGGCGCCAAGATCATTTCCCGGCCGCGCGGCAAGAAGGCCAAAAAAGGCCGCTCGCCAGGGCTGGCTCGTTCTGGGACACCGGCCCGAAGGGCCACCATCCCTCAGCCCAGCCCAACAGGCTGGGTATGCGCTTCACCTTTCGCGCTTCGACCCGCCCTGCCTGACGACCATGAAAAGCAAGCCCTACTCCGGCATCGGGTGGTCCCCTAAGGCGCGTAAAATTCGCCTTGATCCCGCTTCTTTTCCCTTCTTTTCTTTCCCCCGTGTCTACCCCGTCGCCCGATTACTGCCCGCCGATCGATCAAAACTTCAAGCGCAAGTTAACCGCGCTCGTCGTGGTTTCCTACACGATCCTCGGGGCGGTTTTCTGCATGGGCGTCTTCGCTCCGCTCGGCTGACACTGCCGCGGCGTCCCGATCTCCCGAAGCCGGCGAGCGCGCCGGCTTTTTTGTTTTCCGCGCCAGCCGTCGCGGCTGATTTTTATCGGCGATCGCAGCTTTTTGGGAAGACCCAAAGCGCCGACAAGTCGCCGCGCTCCAAAGGTCGGAGAAAAAATCGGCCCGAGGAGGCTGGAGACCGCGGCCTTGACGAGCCGCCCCGGGGTCCGGTTTGGTCGCGGGCTTCCATGCTCACGATCGCCGATATTTCCAAGTCCTACGGGCCGCGCACCCTGTTTTCCGAGGTGTCGCTCTTCATCGCCCGCACCGACCGCTTCGGCCTCGTGGGCGCAAACGGCGCGGGCAAGTCCACGCTCTTCAACCTCATCCTCGGCGAGGAAACGCCCGACAAGGGCACGATCACCTGGGAGCGCGGGTCCGACTTCGGTTTCCTTCCGCAGGAAAGCGCGCCGGTCGGCGACGAAACCGTCCTCCAGATCGCGACGAGCGGCCGCAAGCTCGATCTCGACGGCGACGATGACGATGCGTGGGACGAGATCGACTGGTCGCTCGAGCCACGCGCCAAGGCCATCCTCGCGGGCCTCGGTTTTCGCGAAGGCGACCACGATCGCCAGGCGAAGACGTTCTCCGGCGGCTGGGTCATGCGCGCGCATCTTGCCCGCCTGCTCGTCAACGAGCCCGCGCTGCTCCTGCTCGACGAGCCGACGAACCACCTCGATCTCGAGGCGTTGCTCTGGTTTCAGGATTACCTCGCGCGCTATCCCGGCGGCCTCGTCGTGATCTCGCACGACCGCGCGTTTCTCAACGCGTTGTGCAACGGCATCCTCGAGTTGCGCGGCGGCACGCTGCACCGCTACACGGGCAACTACGACGATTTCCTCGTCGAGAAGGAGGCGCGCAAGGAACAGCAATTGGCGCAATTCAAGAACCAGCAGCGCGAGATCGCGCACCTCCAGAAGTTCGTGGACCGCTTCGGGGCCAAGGCCTCCCTCGCCTCGCGCGCGAAGTCGAAGGAGAAGCAGATCGAGCGGTTGAAGGAAGACGCGATCGAGGCGCCCCAGGATGAACTCAAGCGCGTCAACTTCCGCTTTCCCCAGCCCCCGCGCTCCGGGCTCAAGGTCGTCACGCTCGAGAATGTCCAGCAGGCCTACGGCGATCACGTCGTTTATCGCGATTTGAACTTCCAGGCCGAGCGCGGCCAGCGCACGGTCCTCGTCGGCCCGAACGGCGCGGGCAAGTCCACCCTGCTCAAGATCCTCGCCGGCGTCGTCCCGATCCAGGGCGGCACGCGCACGCTCGGCAGCAACGTCATCGCCGGCTACTTCGCGCAAAACCGCGCCGACAACCTGAACACGAAGGCGACCGTGCTGGAAAACGTGATGGAGCTGCGCACGGCCGCCAACGAACTCACGGAACAGAAGGCGCGCACGATCCTCGGCGCGTTTCTCTTCCGCAAGGACGACGTCTTCAAAACCGTCTCCGTGCTTTCCGGTGGCGAGAAATCCCGGCTCGCCCTCGCCCGCATGCTCGTGGATCCGCCCAACCTCTTGCTGATGGACGAGCCGACGACGCACCTCGACATCCCTTCGATCGACGCGCTCGTGCACGCGCTCAAACAATTCGAGGGCACGTTCATCTTCATCAGTCACGACGTCTATCTGATCCGCGCGCTCGCGCTGACAGTGCTGCACGTGCACAGCGGACGGCTCACGCCCTACGCCGGCGACTACGATTACTACCTCGACAAGTCGAAGGCCACGAACGAGCGCGCCGCGCTCACCGCCGGCTTCACCGACGCGCGCCCGCCGCAGGTGGAAACGAAATCCGCCGGGGCGGCGAAACCCGCCGCGGTCGGCACGCCCGTCGTCACGAAGCTGACCTCGAACCAACTGCGCGCGCTTCGCAACGAGGTCGGCAAACTCGAAAAACGCGTGTCCGAACTCGAAGCGCAACAGGCCGAACTCACGGCCGCGCTCGAAGACCCCGCGACCTACACCACCCCCGGCCGCGCCCAGCACTTGAACCGCGAGCTGACCGCGGTGGTGGACGAAATCACGCAGGCAACCCGGGCCTGGGAGGAAGCGGCCTCGCGCCTCGAGGCCGGCGCCTGAGCCACGCTTGCGCCGGAGGCAGCCCGAACCGGACCGGACGAAACCGGCCCCTCCCGTTCAGCGTCCCGTTTCCGTTTCGAAGAGCGCCTCCCAGAGTCCGAAGATGAAATCCGCGCCCA
>CAZFCY010000249.1:0-5382 GCA_964517665.1 uncultured Opitutaceae bacterium
GAGGTTGTTCTCGTAGATGCGCAGGATCAACTCGGTCGCGTCGCGGGCCGAGGTTTCGCCCGCGAGCCCCCGCGAGATTTGCGGACCCGCGCCTGAAGGTTGATGCGAAGGCCGGGCGACTCTGTTGCGCTCTCAGCTTCGTGAGATCGAGGCTCGATTTTGGATGTGTGGATTGCTTGAAACGTGGCAGCCCCGTTCCCTTTTGCCCGAAGCAGCCATGAACATCCGAGCCGCGCTCGCCGTGGCTTTCGTGTGCGCCTTGCCACAGGCGTTCCTGAGGGCCGAATTGAAATTGTCGTATTTCGAGAACGGCGCCGAACACGAAGTCACCGGACTGAAGGAGGGCGCGGTTATGCTCGCCAACGGAGAAGTGAAGCGAGTGTCGGGCGATGACTGGTCGTGGCGCATCGCCGGCGATGTGCTCGAGCACGCCGCGCTCCTGGATTGGTCTCCAGAATATGCCATCCGCCGGTTTTCGGATGATCTGGAAGGTACGCGTTCGTTGCGGCCACTGCGGGGATGGGCCACCGTCAGGCATGACATCATGCGCGATCATGAAGGCAGGAAACAGGAAAGCCGGTTTCTCGATCGCTGGCCGGACGGCATCGACGACGAGGCGTTGATCGTCGTCGCGTGGTTGTTGGACGGACGCATTCATGCCGCTTCGATTCAACCGGCCGGCTCCACCGCGCAGGGGTTCACCATTCGAATCGAAAGGCAGTTGACGGAGGATGAGGCGCGTGGCCAGCCGGCCGTGTTGCTCTGGCAGAACGGCGGGTTCGTCGCGTCGCGGCCGAGATGCTCCGACCCGCTCATGCAGCGCGCGTTGGTCGCGGCGCTGCTCGATGACGCCGGCGCGTTGCGGGAATGTCTGGCGGCCGGAGTCGACGCCAACGGGTTGATCGAGGACAACCTCACTTTGATGCACTTCGCGGCCGAAGCGGGGGCACTGAACGCGATCGAGGCGCTGCTCGAGGCCAGGCCGGGAAAAGGTTTCAAGAAGATCAGCCCCTTGCACTGGGCCGCGGCCAAGGGTCGCGCCGCGGCGCTCGAGCGGCTGCTGGAAGCGGGATATCCAAAGGACGCGCGGGATGTCAGGAAGGCAACTCCGTTGATCTCCGCGGCGCATGGTGGACACCTCGCAGCCGCGGAGGTTTTGATCGAGCGCCACGCGAAGGTGGCGGTGGAAGATTTCAGCGTCTATTTTCCGTTGGGCATCGCTGTCGACAACGGATACGCGGCTCTGGCCGAGACGCTGCGTCGCGCGGGCGCCCGCATTGATTTTCGTCACAGTCAACAGAAGCGAGTTCTGATCACGCAGGCGGCCGAAGGCCATGCCGCGATGGTCAAGTGGCTGATCGAGCGGCGGGTGAATCCGAACTTCGAGGATCGCGGCCGCACCGCGCTCACTGTTGCCGCGTGGCGAGGCAATGCGGACGTCATCAAAGTTCTGCTTGCAGGAGGCGCGGACCCCAACCGCGTCACCTCGAGCGGCGCGGCGCCGCTGCTGGTTGCGGCCAGCTACCTCCACGCGCCAATCGTCGCGGCTCTGCTCGATGCCGGCGCGCAGATCGACGTCCGGAGCAAATCCGGGCTCACGGCTCTCCACATGGCCGCGCTTCGCGATGCGAAGGACATCGTGTCCCTGCTGGTGGCGCGCGGCGCGGATGTGAACGCGGAGGACGCGGGCGGGCGCCGGCCGCTCGACCTCGCGCTCGGCGTGGGCGCGGAGGCGGCGGCGCGAGTTCTCTCCGAACATGGAGCGGGCATCCTTCTGGACACGGAATGGCGCGGCAGGGTGCTCGCGGCGATGGTGCGTTTCGACATGGTCGACTCGCTGCGGCATGCCCTCGCCGGCGGCCTCGACCCACGCGCGGAGATCGCGCCGGGCTGGCCGCTCTTGCATGCAGCCGAAACGCTTCGTTCGGAGCGTTGCGCCCGGTTGCTCCGCGAAACAGGCGCCAACAACGACGACGTCGAACTCACGGCGCTCGCGTTGCCTCACGAACTGGATGAACCGCTGCAGCCGACGCTGATGGTTCGACCCGACGATCCACGCGAGGACGATGAGGTCTATACCGAGCAGAAGGTGACTGTGGATTTCGTTGTCGACCGCGACGGGAAACCGCTCTTCCCGCGCATCGTCGATACAGAGGACAAGCGCTTCGCGGCGGCGACGATTGCCGCGATCGAACACTGGCGCTTTCGTCCGATCACGGCCGGAGGCAAACCCGCCGCTGTGAGGGCGCGGATTCCCGTGACATTCCCGTCATCCGAAGAACGGGTGTTCGACACCAACTCGCTCGACGCCGTGCCGATGGCGATCAAACAGACGCTCCCTGTGTTCCCGCCCAAGGCCCTGGCTGACGGCCGAAGGGCACGCGTCCTCATCCGCTTCATCGTGGATCGCGACGGCGAAGTCCGCGAGCCGCGTGTGGTCGAGAGCACCGATCCGGAGCATGCGAAGGCGGCTCTGGCCGCGCTTCAGAAATGGAAGTTCAAACCAGGCGAGCGCGACGGAAAACCTGTCGCGGTGCAGATGATGCAGCCGTTCTCGTTCATCCTGGATCGCTGAGGCGAGGCGCCCGGGCGAGGCAAGGCCACGCGGGCAGGGACGCCCGCGTCACCTGTCGGTGTCGTTGGTTTCACTGTATTCGCAGGCCGGCTACATGGGTGCGGCAAGGCCACGGTCGCGCGGCAAACTCGGGCCGCCTCGCGCTTTACCCGGCCGTGGCAACAACCGGTTCTGGCAGCGGCGTGAGGTTGTTCTCGTAGATGCGCAGGATCAACTCGGTCGCGTCGCGGGCCGAGGTTCCGGACACGAGCGGCTCGCGGTCGTCGCGCACGGCTTCGATGAAGTCGCGCAGGATCGCCTCATGGCCGGCGGTGTCGGACACCGTGGCGCTCGTGGCGCCGTCGTGCACGTCGAAGTTTTTCGAGGCCGGGTTCTCGATCCCGCCGATCTTCCACATCGTGATCTGGTCGTTCTCCAGCGCGAGCGAGCCCGCCTCGGCGTGGATGGAGAGGCGGCCCGCGAAGCCGGGCTTGCAAACGGTCGAGGCGGTGAAGGTGGCGATCATGCCATCGGGATAGTGCAGGAGCGCGGCGCCGTGATCCTCCGTCTCGATCGCGTGGAGGCGGCGGCCGAGCATGCTCGCGACCTTGTCGGGCAGGCCGAAGAACCAGCAGAGGATGTCGGCGTTGTGCGCGGCCTGTTGCATGAACGGACCGCCGCCGTCCATTGCCCACGTGCCGCGATACGCGCCCGAGCGGTAGTAGTTTTCGTCGCGGAAGAACTTCACCTCCATGTCCGCGGCGAGCACGCGGCCGAGGCTCCCGCTTTCGAGCAGGCGCTTGACGGCAAGGTTGTCCGGGCTGGCGCGGCGCTGGTAGGAGACGGCGAGCTTGACCCCGGCCTCGCGGCAGGCGGCGATCATGCGGTCCATCGCCTCGCGCGTGATGTCGAGGACCTTCTCGGTCAGCACATGCTTCCCGGCCGCGGCGGCTTCGACGGCGCCGGCATGGTGCAGGCCATTGGGCGTGGCGAGGAGGACGGCATCGCACGATGCATCCAGATCCTGGATACGCGGGACAACCGCGACCGATGCGTCCACGCCCTCCGGCCGCCGCCCGCTGCGGGAAACGACGGCGGCGATCTCGGCGATCGGTCCGAGATTCGACACGGCCTGGGCGTAAGCCCGGCTGATTCCTCCGGAACCGACGAGCGCGAAACGAAAGGGGGCTTTCATGGTTGAAAGGTTTTATTCGTGCCCGCGGCCGGGGCGCAACGCCAGCCTCGTGTCGGGATGAACTGGCCCAAGGCTGATTCGAGAATCAAGGGGCCGTCATCCCTGAGGAAACGAAGAGCAGGATCCTGCGCCCTGAAGAGGCGCGGATATCCTCTTTCGCGGATTTTCAGCCCGCAGAGCTTCGGGCACGCTCACCCAGCCCGTTGGACCGGGCTGAGGGATGATGGCCCTTCGGGCCGGTGTTCCAGAACGAACCAGCCCTGTGAACTGTCCGGCCATCAATCCTCGCCGAGCAGGCGATAACGCTTCCGCATCGCTACCGCGCGCGTCTTGTGGGTGCGTTTCGTGTTGGCCTCGGATTGCCTGTTGCCGCGGCGCTCGAGCCACGCCTGCTCGCGTGAGAGCTTGAGCCAGGCTTCGTAGCGTTCGGGCTCGATCTCTCCCGAGGCAAGGGCGGCCCGCACCGCGCAGCCGGGTTCGCCGCGATGCGCGCAATCGGCGAAACGACACTTCGCCGTGAGCGCTGTGATCTCGGAAAAAGTGGCGTCCACTCCGTCCTCGGTTTCCCACAAGCCGACTTCGCGCAGACCCGGTGTGTCGATGATGAGCGCGCCGCCAGGGAGCGGAAGCAACTCGCGGTTGACGGTCGTGTGCCGTCCGAGGCTGTTGTCGTCGCGCCGCGCGCCGGTGCGCTGCCGCTCCTCGCGCAGGAGATGGTTGACGAGCGTCGATTTACCCACGCCCGAGGAGCCGAGCACGGCGACCGTGCGACCGGGCGCGAGGTGATGCGCGAGCTGTTCGCAACCCGTCGCGTGCAATGCGCTGATCGCGATCACGTCCGCGCCGGGCGCGTGGCTTTCCACCTCGGAGCGGGCGGCCTGCGGGTCGGTTGCGAGATCGAGCTTGTTCAACACCACGACGGGCGTCGCTCCACTTTCCCAAGCGATGGCGAGGAGACGTTCGAGACGGCGCAGGTTGAAGTTTCCATCGAGCGCCATGACGAGAAAGGCGGTGTCGATGTTGGCCGCGAGCGCCTGCGCCTCGGCGCGCGGGCCGGCGGCGCGGCGCAGGAACGCGGAGCGGCGCGGGAGGATCGCGTGGATGTCGGCGATCGGCTCGCCCGGACGCGGCATCGCCGCCACCCAGTCGCCGACGACGGGCAGGAGCGAGCGATCGATCGTGTCGTGGAGCAGCCGGCCGGTGCAAACGCCATCGAGTTCGGTGTCGCCGGCGAGCAGCCGGTAGGCGTGTTTATGCTGAAGGCCCACGCGGGCGGCGATCATGCCGTGAAGGTCCGCGCGGGCTTGAAAGTGAGCGGCGAAACCGGAGTCCCAGCCGAGGGATTCGAGAGTCATTTTGGAGACGAGTGTGTGCTTCGGATGCGATGAAAACGGCACGCGCGCGCATGCGAGGCGCGCCGCGAAACGGACAACAAAAAAGCCGCCCCACGCGGGACGGCTTCACGCAATCGATCCGGCGAGCGAGCGGCTCAGCCGATGAAGCATCCGGCGCAGGAAGGCATGGTATGGACAAGGGTCGTCATGGTCGGGCCTTTCGTTGATCGATGCGGTTATCGTCTCGCCGGAGACGGCGCGAAACATGCGCGTTTTCCGTATCGACGTCAACGCCGGCG
>CAZFCY010000250.1:0-5325 GCA_964517665.1 uncultured Opitutaceae bacterium
GACGACCTCCGTGTCGTCCGCGGGCGAAGCGGTCCACACGGAGGTGGACCCTCCAATGTCGCGGGGCTTGCCCCGGGGATCTTCATTTGCGCACCGCGTATCCGGCCGATTCGATTTCCTGCTGCACGGCGGTGAAGACCTTGTTGACTTCCTCGTCCTTCAGCGTGCGGTCGCTCGCGCGAAAGGTGAGCGAGAAGGCCAGGCTCTTCTTCGCCTCGGGCAGGCCCTTGCCGCGATAGACGTCGAAGAGTTCGGCCTTCTCGAGCGCGAAAGTGTTGCCCAGCGCCTTGCGCGCGACCTTCACGAGCGCGCCGTGCACGCGACCCGCCGGCTCTGTTTCATCGCACACGAGCGCGAGATCACGGGTCGCGGCCGGGAAGGCGCTGACCGGTTTGTAGCGTGAAATGCCGCCGAGGTTCTTCAGCCGTTCCGGCAGGATCTCGAAAACGCCGGCGAGGACCGGGCCGTCGATTCCCAGTTCGCGCGTGTAGCCGGGATCGACCAGGCCGGCGCGCAACTCGTGACCTTCCTTGAAGCCTCCGGCGAGCGCGGCGTGGCCGGTCTGCCAGAGCGAGCGACCGGAATCGATGGCGCGGAAAAGCTCGTCGCGCATGACGACTTCCGCCGCGGCGGCGAGATCGAGGGCGAGACGCTTCGCGGTGTAGAAATCGGCGCGCTCGCGCGTGTTCCAGGCGCGCGCGTGCTCCGGCTGCGCGATGACGAATCCCGCCGCGATCATCTCGTAAACCGCGCCGTTTTCCTCGCGAAAGGTCCGGCCGGTCTCGAAGAACAAACCGTCGAGGTTTCCGCGCGCCTGGTTGAAACGCACGGTCTCGAGCAGGCCCGGAATGAGCGAATGACGCAGGTGCGACTGATCCTCGGCCAGCGGATTCGCGACGCGGAACTCCGAGAGCGCGGCGCGGGTTGCCGTGCGCGCGAGTTCGCCTTCGGAACGCAGGGTATAGTTGACCGCCTCGGAAAAGCCGCGGCCGACGAGCACGCCGGCGGCGCGGCGGAGGAAGACCGCGATCGGATCATCGGCCGAGACCACGGCATGAAACACCGGCCGCGTCGCGGGTATGCGCTCGGTTCCATAGACGCGCAGAATCTCCTCGACGAGATCGATCGGCCGCTCGAGATCGCCGCGCCAGCTCGGGATGGACACGTTCCATGTCTTGCGGCCCTCGTCGTCCTCGTCCTCGCGCGTGACGGCGAGTTCGAGCCGCCCGAGGGTTTCCTTCTGTTCGTCGTCGCCGATCTCGAATCCGCAGCGCGCGCGCGTGAAATCGGGCGAAAGCCGTATTTCCTTTTCGGATACGGGCTCGGACCCCGCGATGTGCACGGGGCCGGCCACGCGGCCGCCCGCGATCTCGAGCATGAGGTCGATCGCGCGCCTCGCCGCCGGCAGCACGCCGCGCGCGTCCACGCCGCGCTCGAAACGATACGAGCTGTCGCTGGAGAGTTGGAGAAACTTCGACGTGCGCCGCACACCCGAGGGGCGGAAATAGGCGGATTCGAGGACGAGGTCCGTGGTGGTTTCATCCACCTCCGCGTCGGCCCCGCCCATGATCCCGGCGACGACGAGCGCGCGCTCGGAATCGGCGATGACGAGATTGTTCGCGGACAGCGGGCGCTCCCTGCCGTCGAGCGTGACGATGCGCTCGCCGTCGCTCGCGAAACGGATCACGAGGCGCGGCCCGTGGATCTTCTTCGCGTCGAAGGCGTGCAGCGGCTGGCCGGTTTCGTGCAGCACGAAGTTTGTTATATCGACGACATTGTTGATCGGGCGCAGGCCGATCGCCGTCAGCGCCCGCTGCAACCATTCCGGACTCGGGCCGATCTTCACGCCCTTGATCACGTGCGCGGTGTAAAGCGGGCAGGCTTCGCCGGCATGCACGGTGACGCTCTCGAGGATCGCCGGGCCGGAATCGCCCTCGGGCGCCTCGAAGTTGATTTCCGGATACCGCAGCGGCAGCCTGAACCACGCGGCCAGCTCGCGCGCGAGGCCGAGCTGGCTGAGCGCGTCGGGCCGGTTGGGCGTGATCTCGACATCGAACACGACATCGCCCTCGCCCACCGCGAGGTGCGCCGGCGTCCCGAGTTCGGGCCTGTTCTGAAGAATGAGCAACCCGGCATGATCCTCGCCCAGCCCGAGTTCGCGGGCGGAGCACATCATGCCGTTCGATTCCACGCCGCGGATCTTCGTGGGCTTGATCTTGAAATCACCCGGCAACACCGCGCCCTCGAGCGCGACGAGCACGCGGTTGCCCGCGTCGCAATTCGGCGCGCCGCACACGATCTGCCGCGGCTCGCCACCCGGCTCGACGCGCACCGCGCACACGGAGAGCTTGTCCGCATTCGGATGGCGCTCGCGCGTCAGGATCTCGCCGACCACGAGCCGGTCGATCGGAGGAAGGCCGGTGTGCCGCACATGCTCGACCTCGAAACCGAGAAACGTCAGCGCGCGCGTGATCTCATCCGGCGAGGCGGCAAGATCGAGATAACGTTTGATCCAGGAGAGAGAGAGTTTCATCGGGAGGAAAGTAGCGAGTAGTGAGTAGCGACTAGCGAGTAGTTGTCATGCGTTGCGGTTGAGGCCATTTATATAGCCCTGCGGCAGGCGGCTGACTTCCTCGATTTCGCTCTGGAGTTGACCAGTATCAGCGAAGCCAAGATCGTGAGCAAGTATCAGATGATACAGACATTCGTCGGCCGAACCTTGGGCGGTATTGTAGAAGCGCAGCTTGTCAGGGTTTGTGCGACGCCGATAACCCTCGACGACATTTGCGCCGATGCTTCCGGCAGCGCGGCGGAGCTGCGCCGAAAGGCCGTAGCGCTCGATGGGCGGGAAAGAATCAGTCAAACGATAGACAGCCAGGGCGAAAGCGTGCGCCTTCTGCCAGACCAGCAATTCGCGAAAGGACTTGGAGTTCTGCGTCATGCTCGCTAGCCGCTACTCACTACTCGCTACTTTTCCCTCACCCGAACTGCCGGAGGAAGCGCGCGTCGTTGGCGTAGAAGTGGCGGATGTCGTCGATGCCGTAGAGCATCATGGCGATGCGTTCGATGCCGAGGCCGAAGGCGAAGCCGCTCCATTCGTCCGGGTCGAGGCCGACTTCCTCGAGCACGAGCGGATCGACCATGCCGCAGCCCATGATCTCGACCCAGTCCTTGCCGATCTTGGCGAGGTGCCTCGCCGAGAAATCGACCTCGAAGCTCGGCTCGGTGTATCCGAAGTAGTGCGGACGGAACCGCGTCACGGCTTCGCGACCGAGAAGCGACTGGAAGAGATGATCGAGCGTGGCCTTGAGGTCACAGACGGTGATATTGCGATCGACCACGAGGCCCTCGATCTGGTGGAAGTTGGCGCTGTGCGTCGCGTCGGCGTTGTCGCGGCGAAACACGCGGCCGGGCGAGAGGATGCGCACGGGCGGCAGCTCGGCGAGGAGCGTGCGGATCTGGACGGAGCTGGTGTGCACGCGGAGCAGGTAACGCTCGTCGCCCTTGCGCGAGACGTTGCCGAAACGCGCGCCCGGCGGCATGTAATAGGTGTCCTGAAGATCGCGCGCGGGGTGGTCGGGCGGCGTGCAGAGCGCGTCGAAACAATAATATTCCGTTTCCACCTCGGGGCCTTCGCGCACGGTGAAGCCGAGCGTGCCGAGGATGCGGCAGATCTCGTCGCGCACGAGCGTGAGCGGATGGCGCGTGCCGGCGGGCGCGTCGACGCACGGCAGGGTCGGATCGATCGGCGGCCCGAGTTTCGAGGCGAGTTCGGCGCGCTCGATCCGGGCGAGGGTGTGATCGAGGAGATCCTGGAGACGCGTCTTCGTTTCGTTGACGAGCTTGCCGAACTGCGGGCGCTGCTCCTTGGGCACGGCGCCCATCTGCTTCATCACGGCGGTGAGTTCGCCGTTGGGGCCGACCAGGCGCGCCTTGGCGGATTCGAAATCAGGACGGGACGCGACCAGCGGCAGTTCGGTTTTCGCGCGTTCGAGGATGGCGTTGAGTTGTTCCTGCATGTTGGGATGACGATTAAATCAGCTCACAGAAGAGAACGAGGACAACAAAGGCTCTGCAGCCATCGGAAATCCTCGAAGGCGTCTTTCCGGATCCGGGTCACGGGGATCATTGAGAATGCACGGAGATCACGAAGCGTTTTCCTCGACTCGTGCATCCTTCGTTGGGTCCCTGTGGCAAATAGGTCATCAAACCAAACCTTCGTTATCTTCGTTTCCTTCTGTGAAACTGGATTTCGCTTGTACGCTTGAAGCAAAAAGGGCGAGCCCGCGTTGCAGGCTCGCCCGGAAAGACACAATGCGGTTGTGCGTGTCAGCCCACCTGCTGCGTCAGACGCGGCGGCCGCCTTTGAGCTCGGCGGTGAGCTTGTTAAACGCCCGCCAGTCGCCCTTGGCGGCGAGGGCGGCCTGCTCCGGCCAGGTCGTCGGATCGGCGAGCTTGAAACGCGGGCCGGCGGCGGCGAGCAGCTCCCGGATCCGCTCGACGGAGGTCTCGGCGAGCTTCGCGTAGGTGTTGATCCCGGCGGCGGCGAGAATCTGGCGGATCTTCGGGCCGATGCCCTCGACGCGGCTGATGTCCTCGCCCTCCTTGTCGGTCGAAGCCTTGGCTTCGAGCGCGGCGCGGATCTTGCCGACGATGGCGGTGAAGCCCGCGGCGTCGCGCACGGCGATGTCGGCGAGGGCCTTGCGATCGAGGCCGATGTTCGAGTATTCGAGGCCTTCGATGAAGCGGCTGTAGGTGATGCCGTTTTCACGGCAGGCCGCGTTCAGGCGGGTGATCCAGAGCGCGCGCCAGGTGCGCTTCTTGTTGCGGCGGTCGCGGTAGGCGTACTGGAGCGCGTGGTTGACGGCGTCGTTCGCATAGCGATAGAGGCGCGACTTGTTTCCGAAGTAGCCCTTGGCCTGTTCCAGCACGCGCTTGCGGCGGCGGCGGGAGGCGGGCGAGTTGGTCGATCGTGGCATGTTGGGTTGGTATTTTTAAGGCGCCGGCAGGTCGCCAGTTGCACCTGCCTGGGCAGCAGTTGATGAAAAATCGAAGAGAGGCGGATCAGGCCAGGCCGGTCGGGAGGCACTTCAAGAGCGCCTTCGCGTGGCCGTCGGCTACCAGCTTGTCCTTGCCAAGCCGGCGCTTCTGCTTCGATGACTTGTGGGCAAGCAGATGGCGCATCCCCGGCGAGCGGCGAACCAGCTTGCCCTTGGCGGTCATCTTGAATCGCTTGGCCACTGACTTTTTGGTCTTTTGCATGGCGACGGAAAAACGGCGAACAAACCGCCCGGCGCAGGCGATGTAAAGCGGCAAATTTCGGGA
>CAZFCY010000251.1:0-1607 GCA_964517665.1 uncultured Opitutaceae bacterium
CGCACGCGGCACGCGATCGATCGACCCGGCGCCCACACGCTGCGCTTCTGGATGGTGACGCCCGGTGTCGTCCTGCAAAAAGTCGTGCTCGACGCCGGCGGCCTGAAACCGAGCCACCTCGGACCGCCGGAATCCGCCCGCATGCGCTGAGAAGCAAACGAGAATAAGGCGTTTGCGCCCCGACATGCTCCGAGGTGGCCGTGGTCGTCCCGACCGCGCTGTTGGACGAACCCCCGACATCCGTTGCCGCCTCGACTCCGGCGCGCCGGCATCGGCATGATCGAAGCGCATGCCATTCCCTGATACGATTTCTCCACCATGAAACTCGGACTCGGTCTCTACCGCCACATGCTCGACCGCGAGAACTTCCAGTTCGCGCGACAGGCCGGCGCCACGCACATCGTCGCGCACCTCGTGGACTACTTCCGCGGCGGCGGCCACATCGGCCCCGACGACCAGCCCCTCGGCGCCGAATGGGGCTGGGGCCTCGCCGGCGATCCCGACCGGCTCTGGACGCTCGACGAACTCGAAACGCTGCGCCGCGAGGTGGAAAACGCCGGCATGAAACTCGAGGCGATCGAGAACTTCGACCCCGCCCACTGGCACGACATCCTGCTCGACGGGCCGAAACGCGCACAGCACATCGAAAACGTGAAGACGATCGTGCGCCGCCTCGGCGAGGCCGGCATCCCGATCATGGGCTACAACTTCTCCATCGCGGGCGTCGCCGGCCGCGCGAAGGGAAACTACGCGCGCGGCGGAGCGCCCTCCGTCGGCATGGAAGGCCCCTACGATCTGCCCATGCCGAACGGCCTCGCATGGAACATGATCGTCGATCCCACCGCTCCCGACCGCGAGACCGGCGTCGTTCCGCCCGCCACGCACGAGCAACTCTGGTCGCGCCTCGAACGGTTTCTCGACGAAATCCTTCCGGTCGCCGAATCCGCGGGCGTGACGCTCGCGCTGCATCCCGACGATCCGCCGATGCCGACGATCCGCAGCCAGCCGCGCCTCGTGTATCAACCGTCGCTCTATCAAAAAGTAATCGACCTGAACCCGAGCCGCGCCAACGCGCTCGAGTTCTGTGTCGGCTCGCTCGCGGAGATGACCGAGGGGGACATCTACGAAGTCGTCGATCGATACGCGCGCCAGCACCGCCTCGGCTACGTGCACCTGCGCAACGTCGCCGGCAAGGTGCCCACCTACAAGGAAACCTTCATCGACGACGGCGACGTGGACCTGCTGCGCGTCCTGAGCATCCTGAAGGAAAACGATTTCCAGGGCGTGATCATCCCCGACCACGCGCCACAAATGAGCTGCGCCGCCCCCTGGCACGCCGGCATGGCGTTCGCCATGGGCTATATCAAAGCCGGCATGCAATCCCTGGGCCTGGCGTGAAGATGGGAACGCTGATCCACGCTTATCTTCGCGCATTTATGAAACCGGAAATATACAGGGAAAAAGGATATCGGCTCATGCGCGCCGCCTCCGAAGGGCACAATGATTGCGGTTGTGCCGGGAGCCTCCTCGACTCCGGCCGCAAGAAAACGCATGATCCTCTCGAAATCCATTCATCCATCAGCGAAGATCAGCGCAGATTAGCGTTC
>CAZFCY010000251.1:1707-5211 GCA_964517665.1 uncultured Opitutaceae bacterium
CAAGAAAATGCATGATCCTCTCGAAACCCATTCATCCATCAGCGAAGATCAGCGCGAATGAGCGTTCCCTCCAGAATGAACAACAACACCTTTCCACACATCTTTTCGCTCGAGGGCGAAGTCGCGCTCGTCACCGGCGGCGGCACGGGCATCGGCCTCGCGATCGCACGCGCCATGGTCGCGGCCGGCGCCCGCGTCGTCCTCCTCGGCCGGCGCGAAACGGAGCTGACGAACGCCGCCGCCGAACTCGGCGGGAAGGCGACCGCGATCGCGCACGACATCACGGAAACCGACAGGACCGGCGCGCTCGTCCAACGGATCACGACCGAAGTCGGGGCCGTCACCTGCCTGGTCAACAACGCCGGCATTCACATCAAGAAACCCGCGGTCGAAACCACGCCGGAGGAGTTCGAGAAGGTCCTGCGCACACATCTCGTCGGCGCCCACGCGCTCACGAGCGCGATCGCGCCCGGCATGATCGAGCGCGGACACGGCACGATCCTTTTCACCGCCTCAATGGCGTCGCTCTTCGGCATCCCGCTCGTCATCGCCTATACCGCCGCCAAGAGCGCGATGGTCGGCATGGTGAAAGGCTACTCCACCGAATTCTCCGCGCATGGCGTGCGCGTGAATGCGATCGCGCCCGGCTGGATCGAAACCGAAATGTCGCGCCGCGCGCTCGACGGCGATCCGGCGCGCAAGGCGAAGATCATCGGCCGCACCCCCGCCGCGCGGCTCGGCGCGCCGGCGGACATCGGCTGGGCAGCCGTGTATCTCGCCTCACCGGCCGCGAAGTTCATCACAGGCGTGACCCTGCCTGTGGACGGCGGCGCGAGCATCGGCTTCTGAATCCGCCGCCCGCGGCCCCCGCAACCCGCTCCGGGAGGAGCGGGACAACTACGGAAGGCCACTTTTCGTCCTCAAAGCTCGATGCTTCCCCACAGATCGACGTAGGTGAACGGCATCGACCAGTCCCTGGCCGGCGCGGTCGGATCGAGGCCGTTGATATAGTCCTCGATATTGGTGTATCCATCGCCGTTATTGTCCGCCGAAGCGTCGGCGGGATTGTTCGGGTCGAGACCATGCCTGCGCTCCCAGTCGTCCGGCATGCCGTCGCTGTCGCTGTCGATATAAGGAGTCCCCGCATACGCGGGATAGCCGCCGACCTGCGAGGGATCCGTGATGATGCCGTTCTCGATCTGCCGGACGATCGCGCGGATGGTGGTTTCGTTGTAGCCGACACCGCCAAGGCTTTCCGCCACATCCTCCCCGGCCTTCGCCGTGACCTTGCCCGTGCGAACCATCTCGATCACGCGCTCGTCCACCGCGTCGCGCCTCGGAAGCGTCGCGCCCGCGTGAGCCAGAACATGACGGTAGGCTTCACCGGCCGGGCGAATCTTCAGAAAGGCGTGTGGATACGGCTCGGCCGCCCGGATCTTCGGGAGAATAGTGGCCGGATCGGCGATCGACTCGACCTGCACGCCGCCGTCCCAGTTGTCCGCCGTCACGCCGAGATTTCCCTCCACGATGTTTCCCTCGACATACGCGCGACCGTAGTCGTCCACCGGGGGGCGGGCGCGGCGCGCCTCCGGCTTGAGGATGCGATGCGCAATCGGCCGGTCCAAAGGCGTGGCCGGGCCGGGTTTGTAATAGTTGTTGATCAGGGTGTAGAAACTGCGGTGATCGCCGCCGTCCGTGGTGCGATGGATCCAGTTGAAAACCACGTTGTTCACGAAGGTGAAGTCGTATATCATGCCCACGCTCGGATTCCGTCCGGAGTTCGAGGCCCAGAGATTGCCGTAAAAGGTGGCGTTGTATCCGCCAATCGTGCTTCCGAAGGCGTGGTGATACGGGTTGAGCGCCTCGCTGAAGATCGAGTTCTGGATCGTGATGTTCACCGTGGGGAGTTTCAACGACGGCGTGGACGGATCGCCGTCGTGATCGTGCATGTGGCGATACATGGACATGTTTTCGTCCAGCCCCCAACTGGCGGACACATGGTCGATCATGATATTGCCGATCGGGTTGCCACCAATCGAGTCGTTGCGGTCGCCCACCCACGTCGATCCGCGGCGGAAGCGCATGTGCCGGATGACGACATCGTGCGTCTCGAGCTCGACCGTGTCCCCGGCGATGCAGACGCCGTCGCCCGGCGCGGTGTTGCCCGCGATGGTGATATAAGGCGCGCGGATGCGGATGCGTTCCTTCAGATGGATGATGCCCGCGACATTGAAGACGACGATGCGCGCGCCGCCCGCTTCCAGCGCCTCGCGAAACGTGCCCGGGCCGCGATCGTCGAGGCTGGTGACCACATGAACCTTCCCGCCACGGCCGCCGAAGCTGAACATCCCTCCGCCCTGTGCGCCGGGAAACGCGGGAATCGACGCTTGCGGAAGATCGGATGGCTTCGCCGCGCCGGGCAGGCAGGGTTTGCCCTTCGCGGCCCAAGCCTCGACGGCGGGAAGCGCGCGCTGCCACGCCTCGTCGGAGCGCTGGTCGGCGGCTGTCATGCGAGCATCGGCCTCGCGCTGAACCTCCGAAGTCACCCTCGGGTATTGCGCGTGCGCGGACGCACCCGCGAGGCACGCGAGCGCGATAAAGAGAGCCCGGCGCGGAAAAAAGCAGACGTAAAATTCACTCATGGATCGATTGGTTGGAGCTGGGGTTGTTGTTCGGGCGATTCCATCCGGTTTCCAGCCTGCGCCTTGCGACGCTCCAGCCAGGCTTTCCCGGCTTTCTTGGAACCGTGCCCGGCCGCGGCAAGGTAGTTCGTGATCCGGCCCTTGTATTGCGTGGGGATGTCGGGAAGCCCGTCGGGTCTGGGCTTGCGAAGGCGGCAACGATAGCGGATGCGCGGCGGAATTCTTCCGCTTTTGCGTATTTTACTTCCCGAATTCTAACATTTTTCAGGAAAGACGCGGAAACAATCCGATGCTCGATGCTGTTTATGTCATTTGCGCCCCGCGCCAACGATCGCGCGCCAACAACATGCCCGCATTTGGGCGTTTTATTCCTGAATCCTAACCTCCCCGGCGCGGCATGTCCGCTCCGCGCGGGAGTCCCGGTCCGTATTCAAGTTTTTATCCAACAGCCGGTTTGACAACCAGGCCGGACGACGATCCGCGTCCGGACCTTCGCCCAAGCGCATGAAAGATGGATTGCCGCTTCATGACATAGCTTGACGCTATCTATCAGACGCCAACAGTCGCCGTCGCCCCCTCCCCTCGGACGAGCATTTATATGAGCGAGACCAAACAGAGAGTGACTGTTGTCGATGTTGCCCAGGCCGCCGGCGTGGCGCTCGGCACGGTTTCCCGGGTCCTGAACAACCATCCCGAAGTGAACGAGGAGATGCGCCGCCGCGTGCTGCAAACCGCGCAGGATCTGAAGTACACCCGCATCCGCCGGCGGCGCGCGAGCGCGCGTTCCCCGGCGGGCGAGGCGGCGGGCGCCCACAAGCAGCGCGATCTCTTGTTCGCCAACATCCCGAAGGGCGATCGCGTG
>CAZFCY010000252.1:0-5134 GCA_964517665.1 uncultured Opitutaceae bacterium
GGTAGACGAGGAGTAAAGATCCGCGGGGCAAGCCCCGCGGCATTGGAGGGACCGGCTCCGTCCGGTCCGCGAATACCCCCGGCTCTCGTTTCTCCAACCGGACGACACGGAGGTCGTCCCTCCACCATACAAGCCGAAACAAGCTTCGGGGCTTCCGACCCAAAGGGAATGAATAGAAAGCAGCCGAATCGGGTAGCCGGGAGTGTGGCCTCCGATGCTTCGAGGCCGACAAATCGCGCACGTTCGAGATTCGCGCGGCTCGGCGAGCACAAGGCCGTGATGACACATGCGTTCCGCATATGCATCCCCTCCGCGTCCATCCGGTCGAGGTCCGGTGTTTGCGGGAACGCCGGCGCGTTCTCGTGAAAGCCCATGAAATCGCAGTGATGGTCGTCATTCAGGATGACGACGTTCCGGAGGGCCGGATTCGCCTGCGCACGCACGGTTGAAACCGGCAGGACGCCAGGCCAAACGAGCAAACCTGCGAGGGATGAGAGAAGAGAAACAACAGTTGCAAAGCGCATCGCGACGTTCAACTCGTCCTTCCCCCGCAGTCTGTCGATCGCTCAGGACATCAGAACTCCACCGAGGCCGTGAATATGATCTTGCGCGGATCCGGGTAATTGAAGGAACCCGGAGTCTGGACCAGCGGATTGTCACTGATCCCTCCCTGGTTATAAACATTTACGCCGCGGAAACGCGGATCGTCGTCGTCGAGCAGGTTGTCTATATTGATCTGGAATCTCGCGAGCTTGTCGCCGAACTGACGCACGTAGGCTATATGCGCCGCGACGTTGTAGTAGGAAGGCGCATAGGTGTAGACGAAAGCCGACTCGGCACGCTGCTCGGGAGTCGGCGCGTCCGTATCGAACAGGATGCGCGGATCGACGCTTCCAATCTTCTCCCTGCCGCGAAAATAGGCGCCTGCGCCGACTGAGAGCCCGTCGAGCGGACCCTCAGTGAAGGTGTAGGTTCCGTAAACGTGCCCGGTATAATCGAGCGTGCCGTTGAGCGTGGCTCCATTCACGGCCGTGAGGAGTTCCTGATCGAGGTTGTTCAGCCCGGTTTGCAACTGGGAGGGGTTGGCCGCGGCGCCATTCGCAAGGGCCGCCTCCCATTCCGCCCGGAACATGGAGGCGTAGGTCCGCGTGTCCGCGCGGCGCTCCACGGTCGCTGTCTCGGGAATGGCATAGCCCGCGGTGATGCGGAAATTGTCCCAAGGGTTGGCCGTGATCTCGAACTCGTAGCCCTCGGCCGTGATCGCGTTGGGCTCGCGAAAAAGGATGTCCCACCGCGGGTCGCTTTGAGGAACGCCGAACCCGCGCCAGATATCACGCAACGGGCCCAGAGGAGCATCCTCGAGACGGCCGCTCTGCTCCGAATCGTAGCGGCTGAGCGTCAGATATATGCGGTTGTCCAGCAGATTGAACCTGAGGCCGTAGTCGTAGCCGGAGCCCGCGATCGGGCCGAACTGGCGCCCATCGAAGCTGGGCGCCCCCGGAGGAGCGGGCAGAAAATTCTCCGAATAGTTGAAAAATGCGCCCACGCCGCGCCATGGAAGAGGATAAACAACGGCGCCCGCGGAAAAAGTGGTCTCGTGCCCATCGCTTGGAACCGGCGGCAACAATTCGGAACCCGAGGGGGTCTGGATCGGATCGCGCTGCTCCTTGTCGAACGTGTCGTAACGAACGCCGGCCACGAGGGAAACGCGCTCGTCCCACAGGGTGGTATTGGAGAGTATCTGCCCGTAATCGAGCACCTGATCGGTGTGGGTGGCGAAAAAGGCCGGCACATATTGGATGTCCACGCCGGGTATATCAGGCAGGCCCGTAATCGGATACTGCCTCGGCTCGTCCCAATAGAGGCGATAATAAACGAAGTTTTCGTCGGCCCGCACATCCGGATTGGGGCTGACGCGGCGCTGGAAGTGCGTGACGAGGTCGAAGTTGAACCACCGTCGCCCGCCGGCGGCCGTGAAGCGCTGCTTCAGGTCCAGTCCTCCCGCGTCGGTCTCGAGGCGAAGCGTGGCCAGCGCGCGCACCTCGTTGACCGTCCGCTCCTGAAACTGGCGGCCCACCATGGCTTCGGCGAACGGCATGCCGAACTTCGGGTTGGGTCGCAGGCCGTCGGGTGTCGGCATCATCGTGTTTACATCGAGGCGATAGGCATTGATCGCCTCGTTGAACGAATCCTGCGCGTCGTCGAAATAATAGTAGGATACTTGAGTCTCGAAATGCTCGCTGAAACGGTGGTCGAACCACAGGGTGGTCGTCTGGTAGCGATTGAACGAGATGGCATCGGGCGGCTGCATGGTGAATTCCTTCCTCGGAAGGACGGGCGAATTCGGCACGTCGGCCCGCGGCGTCTCCATGAGGGCGACTCCCGTGCCGGTGGTCTCGTAGAAGCCCTGCCAGTTGGAAAAGCCGCTTTCGGGCATGGATGGAATGATCACATAGTGCGGGTTGTTGAAGACGGCCAGTCCTGCCTGCTGCGGATCCGCGATCGCGTCGATGCCGTTATAGGTGGTCGAGCCATCCCAGAAGGACGCCTGATCGAAATGATTGATCTGATAGGTGAGGCGCCGCTCCCGGCTCCATTCCGTTTCCGCGCGCAGCTCCGTCTTGTTGGTGAGGCGATAGCGGGCGGCAAGCGTGATGGCATCCTTGTCGCGGGTGATTCCGTCCCGCCAGTCCTTGCCGCGCTGAAAGAGGCCGTTGGCCCGGACGGCGAAATTCGGACCCGCGCGTTTATTCAAGTCGAAGCTCGTGCGGATGCCGCCGTAGGTGTCGTACTGGAAACGGCCCGCATGCAGATCCCTGTCCAGTCGCGGAACCTTGGTCCACGTCGTGGGCAGGCCGCCGAGTTGGGCGTCGCCATAGACGATCGAGTTGGGTCCGCGCGCGAACTCGAACCGCTCGGTGTTGTAGGCGTCGCTTGCGGCCCAGAACTGGAAATAGTTCCGCGTCGGCACAGTATCCAGCGAGCCGGTGCCGCGGATGTTATAACTGTATTCACCGAAGACCGTCTCCTCCTGGCGAAGGTTGCCCGGCGCAGCGTTGAGGGTCCAAAAGTAAGAATCCTGGATATTGACGATCGAGAGGTCGTCCATGAACTCGGTCGTCATGGCCGAGATGGCGGACGGAATCAGCCCCAGCTCCAGGTTGGTGCGGCCTCCCGCAAGGGAATTGACGGCGCGGTAGCCGGTATCCTGGTCCGTGGAAACTTCGAAAGGCGACAGCGTGATCGCCTCGTCCTCCACCACCAGCGGCTCAACCGCGACGGGCGGCGGAGGCGAAGCGGGTGAAACCTGGGCATCGAGGGCGAAAGCCCCCGGGAAAATGGCCGCCATAAACGGCCAAAGGCGGATCGTTTTCATGATCGTCGTGATGGGTTCGGGTTTTTTTGGGTCGGTGCATGGTCAAAAAAAACCGCGGGCGGCGGGGCATCACGTGGCTTTGCGTCCGATCAGGTGTGACTGTCGGTATATCCCGAAAGTTCCGAAAAACAAAACGGCGCGCAGAGAGAAGCGAACCGTTCCGTCGTCCATTCAGAGCGTTTCGCACGAAAACAGCCGGCTCGTTCGTCGAGTTCTGAAAGAGCGGCTGCGACGGCGTGGCGCGTGTCCTGCAGCGGCCGGAATCTCATCGACTCTCGACCCACATCAGCCGTGAAACGAAAAATCCACGTCGACCTGTCGATCGAGAATATCGATCGTTCGATGCAATTCTTTCGGAGCCTCGGCTTCGAATAGAAATCCCCGGAGCGAGCTCCGGGGCATTGGAGGGTCCACCTCCGTGTGGACCGCTTCGCCTGCGGACGACACGGAGGTCGTCCCTCCAGTATGATGTGGACAAGGTTTGAAATGGAGGGACCAGCTCTGTCTGGTCCGGTCCGGGATCAGCGGACGACACGGAGATCGTCCCTCCAAGAAATCCAAGCCGAAGCAGGCTTCGGGGTATAACACCAAAGCGAATGAATAATCGCGGCTGAAGCCGCTCCCGCCCCATGAACGACGCCAATCCCATCACGCAAGGCAGACTGCAACGGCTTATATGCACGAAGCGCCATGGAATAATCGACATATGGATCCGACGTCCCTGGAGTCTGGCGCGTGTCACTTCGGCCTCGCGGGCGCCAGCGCAGGCCGTCGTCAATCGTGCAATCAGGCGACGAGCGCCGAGCGATCGAGCCGCGCGAGGGCGGCGGCAAGCTCACGGCGTGTATCCAGCGCGCGTTCGCTCGCGGGGTCGTCGAACGTGTGCCGCGCGGGCGTCTCGCCATCGGCGAGGGCGGCCGTGAGAGCCGTGCGCGCGATTGCGGCAAGCTCACGCCAGGGCGCCGGCGGCGCGCCGAGGTTTTCCTCGATGAATTCGACCAGAAAGTGCGGCTGGTTGCGGCGATAGAGTTCCGCGCCGAATCGGAAGAAACGCAGCGCCAGCGGCGCGAACGCAGCTTCACCACGCGCCGCCCAGGCGCGCGCCAGCGCCAGCGCATCGTCGACGATGTCGCCGGCTTCGGTCGCGAGCGCGTCCTGCCCCGCGGCGTCGGCGCGGGCGATCTGCTGGCCGAGCGCGTCGCAGAGCGCGCGGCGGGCCTTGAGGGCGAGATCGGCGTCGATGGGGTCATCGCGTTCGCGGGCGCGGACGAGGTCGAGAGCGGCACGCGCGTCGTCGGAAGCCGGGGTCCATTCGGCCCCGCCACACACACGGCGGGCGACGAGGCAATCAAGCGCGAGATTCGCGCGGTTGAGACGCGAGCCCGCCAGGTTGCGGCGCAGCCAGGGATGCGCGTCGGGCGGCAGGCTCGACAACACGGCGATCGCATCGGTGAGCGAGGCGAGCGCTTCATCCGCGCGCGCGAGGCCGTGGCGTTGGTGGAGCAACTGGCCGCGATTCATCAGCGCGGCGCCGTGGCTGTTGATCCAGACGAGGAGGTCGGCGCGCGCGGTGGGCGGCGGGCGCGTGGCGCGCTGGATCGCGATGGCCCGCGCGTAGGCGTCGATCGCCTGCTCGAGCGAGGCGGGGTCGGCGCGCCGCATGAGCGCGTGGCCACGGTTCATCCAGGTGATCGCGTCTCGATACGCTGGATGAGTGTTTTGGAGCGCGGGAGTCTGTTTCCGCTTTGCAGCCTCGCC
>CAZFCY010000253.1:0-5112 GCA_964517665.1 uncultured Opitutaceae bacterium
TAAGAAAGCTCTCGATGAATCCGGGCTGAAGATCGCCGACGGAGGCGCGCGTGTTCACGCGGTCATCGAATGGGATCTTGTTCGCGAGCGCGATCAGCTCTTGCTCATCCGCACCCTTGACCTCGACCGAACTGGAATGCCGCCGGATGAAGTAGGGCCAGACCTGGTTGTCCTTCGCCAGTGACACCGGCGCTTTGTACGGACGCTGATCGCCGCCGGGTACCCAGATGACGAGCACGAGTTTGCCCTGCACGGTGGCGGGCATCGTGAGCGGATGATATGCGGGGCGCAGCTTGTGGCCCAGCTCCAGCAGCTTCTTCTGGATCGCGTCGGCCTGCTCTGGCTCCAGGCCTTTGGGCGGCAGTACAGGTTTCCCGTCCTGCTCGGCGACACCGATGACGATGTAGCCGCCGCCCCAGTTGTGGAAGTCGTTCGCGAACGCGCAGACGCTCCGCACGACATCCTCGGGATTCCATCCCTCCTTGAATTCCAGACGCTCCCACTCGACCACGCGGCCGGTGAAGAGGTCCTGGATGTTTATTGGCAGCGGCATGAAAACGGAATGCTTCGTCAGACAGTGAAATCAAGTTCCTGCCTCGCGATCGTAAGGATGTTCGCCAAGGGGCTATTGATCACGCTGCGCGCGGAGCGCATGATCTTCTTCTGCTCCGGGTCGGAGGCGAAGAAGGTCGTATCCAGGTGATCGAGAAACACCACGAACAACATCCTCGCGCGAGCGACGAGATTGGCGTTGTTCCACGTTCGAGGATTCGGCCGGTCTTGATTCTGTCGTCGCTCGCAAACGGCGCGATAGGTTAGGTGGGCGACCTGAAGCGCGCCGTCTCCGATCGGCACGGCGGCGGCAACCGTCACTACCACGTTGGGTTCAAGACCCGCCAGCGACAGGCCGGGTTGCATTTCTCGGAGAATCATGGAGTGCGCTCACGTGCATCGTGCAACCAAGGTTGCTCAAGCCAAGCCGAGAGAACAATGGATCTCAGGCATTTGGACCGCAGGCCACGAGGGCTGCCGAGCGCTATCGTCGAAATGGAACTGAAAGACGTGCCAACAACCCACGCAAACGCTGGACGGGAGTACAGGATTTGGCTCATGAGAGTCGCCGTGCTTCGTCCATGAGCGAGTGTTCGAAAGCAGAGGCGGAGGCGTAGGGGGTGCTCGCCTTGAGGCGGAGTTTTCGGCCGGTCTTGCGCCAGGCGGAGACGGCGGTGGCGACTTCGCGCAGGATGGTTTTGGCCGCGGCAGGCTTGAGACCGAATCGTGGGGCTGCGGCGAGTGCGGAGGACTATACGGGAAAGGCTGAAAGCTGAAGGCGGAAGGCTGAAAACGGGCAGAGGCCGTAGGCCGGGGAGAGCGCCCAGCGGCCCGGCGCGCGCATCGGAAACCCGTGATTGCGGAGATGGTCGTCGGTGTTGCGGACGGGCGATGAACACCGTCGAGTCACCTTTCCAGATGCCTCGCCAGGCGGCGGGCGAGGGCGAGCAACAGGATCATCGGGTTGGCGTTGCCTCCGACCGGGAACACTGCGGTTCCCGCGACGTAGAGGTTCGGGATGGAGAACACGCGGCAATCGCTGTCCACCACCCCGCCGCGCTCCGTCTCCGCCATTCGCGCCGTGGCCATGTGGTGGCTGCCGGATGTCCATGCGCTTCGCGCCAGCGCATCGTCGTCGATCTCGAGCCGGCCGCGAGAGGGCGCGATGCGCCGGCGTATGGCATCGATGAATACACGCGCGCCATGCTCGTCCTCCGGTCGCAAGGCCCAGTGCACGTCGGCGCGGGCGCGGCCGGTGGCATCCGTTCGGTCGCTCGCGCCGACACGGCTTGCGGCGTTTTCGGTCTGCTCGAGGAACAGGACGACGTCGCACGGCCTCACCTGCCCGAAGAATCGCCGGGCAAGCTGCCTGACCGACCGTTGCATCGGTTCGGCCGTATGAAACCCGAGGGCGTGATTCGGGATCCGCAGCGTGCGCTGCGCGCCGGGCGGCAGCGTGATCCGCCGGAACAAACCCTGCCGGCGCTCGGCCGCGGAGCCCGCGACGAAATCCACATCCCACGGCCGACGGGGATGAAATCTTCCGATCCGCGACTTCGGATGATCCATGAACCCGACTCCAACATGTCCATGGGCGTTCCCGGCGCCCGCAGTTCCGAAACCTCGCGAGGCGAGCAACAGCCGGGCGGTCTCGATCCCTCCGACGGCGAGAACGAAAACAGCCGCCTTCACCTCGTGCGCGCATCCGTCCGCCGTGCACACCACCGCGCAGGCCACGCCTGCTCCACCGGCCGCGGGAACGAGTTCGCACACCGCCGCGCCGGTTACCACCGTGAGGTTTTCCCCCTGCTCCAGGGCGGCGCGGTGCTTGATCGCGAAGTTGCACGGCGGGCTCTCCTCGAAATGCCGGCTGCTGACCACGCGCTCGTCCGGCGTCCGAACCGATGCGTCGAGATCCCTGAACAGCGCCTCGGCCGGCACCTCGTGATCGCGCGTCACATGACGCGCGTGCGGCTCCAGCGTCGTCCAGCCCACCGGCCATCGCGCGGAGGAGACCCAGGGGCGATGCTCGAAATCCACCGCATCGGGCAGCTTCCATTTTCCCGACCAGATTGTGCTGGCGCCGCCGAGCACCCGCATCCGGACCTGATCGGCCGCAGGCCCCTGGGCCCCGGCGCGAAACACCTGCCCGCCGAGCAGCGGCTGACCGCTTTCCGTATGCGCGTGTTGCGCTTGCGCCACGGCATCGAATGCGCGTCCGCCGGCCTCCAGCACCACGATGCGCCGCCGTCCGCCGGCCAGTGCCGTGGAAATGTCGATGCCGGCCGGTCCGGCGCCCACGATGCAGATATCGATGGGCTCGCAGGCGCCCGACCGTATCCACGCCTCGAATGGAATGATCACGGCGTCGCTTCCGCAGAGGTCATTTCACGACGACCGCATGCATGTTCGACGGGAGCATCGAGTCGCAAAGATGCGACTCGTCCCACGATTGCACCGTGTCGTATTGCCGGACCACGAAGCGATCGAGCAGCGGCGCGAGGTGAAACACGAGCTCGAGCAGCGGGCGAAGCGGCGGGAAGATCTCGCATTGCAGGTGGATGCGCTGGATCAGGATCCCGATCGTGCGAAACGGCCCGCAGCTTCCGCGCAGCACCTCGAAGCGCGACCAGTCCTTGAACAGCAGCTCGAGCCCGTGCGGCGTGTAGTGGAAATAGTCGTTCGGGCACTCGTGAAACGAGAAGCATGCGCTGCAGGCGAGCAGCACCTTCCCTCCGGGCTGAAGAATGCGGCGAAGCTCGTCGAGAAACCACGCCGGATCTGCGATATGCTCGAGGAGCCCCATGCACACGATGGTCGAGAAACTCTCCGACTCGATGCCCGCCAGTTCGCGATATGAATAGTCGGTGGGTATATCCGGCCGGTCGCTCGGTCGCTCGGACATCACCACGCGATTCGGGAAAAATTCGATTCCCTCCTCGGGATGCAACACGAGCGTCCGTTCCGTGGTGGCCCATTCCCGGGCGAATTTCCATATCACCGGCCGCGAAATTTTAGACTTGGTGAAAGAGTGCCGATGCCACCGTCGCCAGCGGCCGGGTTGCTTCGATTGTGCCATAAATCAAGGATGCACGGGGTGTTTTCCGGGCCTGCCGGGAGATTTCCGGAAAAGGCGGGGGCCAGAATGACGTTGTTTCGATGCAGATGACAATGCCCGTCGATAGATTGCGAAGCAGGATCCGCGCGGCACGGACCCTGGCGAGAGATTCCGGCGGCCTTTCCTGTCTCGCGCGTGTCGCCTGCGACATCCTCCGGCGCAAACTTCAAGCCCGCTGGCTTCTGCGCGAGATGAAACTCGTCCACGGCCCCCGGCGCATTCCGGGCGGGCCGCTGGATGTGGTTCTACTGTGTTCCCTCCGCGACGGCGCCAGCTACCTGCGCTCGTTTCTCGATCATCATCGGCGCCTCGGTGTCGGGCATTTTGTGTTTCTCGACAACGGCTCGGAGGACGGCACGCGTGAGATGTTGCTGCGGCAGCGCGACGTGACCGTTTATATCAGCCGGCTTCCCTACAAGACCTACAAGCATCACTTCAAACGCTTCCTCATCCGCGCCCACGGCCGGAGCCGCTGGTCGCTCCTCGCGGACATCGACGAGTATTTCGATTTTCCCGGCTCGAGCCACCTCCGCCTTCCGCAATTCTGCCGCTATCTCGAGGAGCGGGGCTTCGATGCCGTGGTCGCGCACATGCTGGATTTGTTCGGCTCGCGCCCGATCCTCGATGCCTCCGGCGCGGGCGGCGTTCCGGAGTTTCGCGCCGAGCATCGTTATTACGATCTCCATGAGATCGAGGAGACCGATCACGCCTACGCCTTCGGCGTCAGCAACGAGATATCGAATCCCGCGATCAAGTGTCTCTCCGGCGGCATCCACTCGACCGTCTTCAAGAATACCTTGCTGCTCACCAAGCACCCTCTGTTGAAATGGCGTCCGCCGATGGAGCTGCCGAGGTACTCGCACGACATCAGGAGAGCGAAACTCGCCGATGTGTCCGCCGTGTTCTATCACTACAAATTCACCGACGAGTTTCCCCGCGTGCTCGCGCGGGCGATCGACGAGGGCGGCTACTACGACGGGTCATCCCGCTACCGGAGAATCTCGGAACGCCTGAAAACCGACACGCGGCTTTCGCTTTTGCGGCCGACCTCGCGTGAACTGCGCTCGGTCGAGGATCTGGTCTCGGCCGGGTTTCTACAGGTCTCGCCGGCTTTCCGCGAATGGTCGGCCGCCGTGGCGCGAGCGGCATGCGGGGCGCGCGCGTCCGACACGAAGGTCAGGGACACGCAAATGACCTCGTGAGAATCCGGGCGCGGCGCAGGCGTGTCCTTCCTGATACAAAAGGCCTGCCCGCTTCCCGAAGCCGGTTTACTCGAGAATCGAGTTGCTCACGAAGGCGATCCGCCTCCCGTCGGGCGACCACGATGGGACGTTGATCGTGCCCTGGCCGCCATAAACATAGGCGAGCACGGATGCCTCGCCGCCGTCCGCCGGCATGCGGCGGATATAGACATGCTTGTAAAAGGGATGGTCCGACGGATC
>CAZFCY010000254.1:0-5107 GCA_964517665.1 uncultured Opitutaceae bacterium
CCGCGAATACCCTCGGCTCTCGTTTCTCCAACCGAACGACACGGAGGTCGTCCCTCCACCATTCAAGCCGAAGCAAGCTTCGGGGTTTCCGACCCAAAGGGAATGAAAGCGGCGATGGATCGCCGCGCTCCAAAAGAAGCGCGCATCGAGGAATATGGAGTGGGGCGATTCATCGCCGCTTTCCGCCGGGACTTTCGCGAGGCTCATCAGGGTTCTCGAAACAGCAGGCAATATGAAAACCGTTCCAACCAGTCCCGCCCACGCGCGCATGTCCGCCGTCACCACCATGACGCGGATGCTGCGCCAGCTCTTCGAGGTCGAGCGGGAGATCGTGCGCGCCGCCACCACGCTGATCTCCCGCGTGGGCGAACCGGAGCTGAAATACCTGCTCTGCCAGCACATCTGGGAAAGCGCCGGCCACGCGCGCTTCCTGCGCGAGCGCGGGCGCGAACTCACCGGCTTCGGCCCGGGCGAGGACGTGCGGCTGGCGATCCGCCGGGTGCTCGAAGAGACGATCGTTCCGGCCGACGCGATGGCCGGCGTCGCCGCGTTTTATCGCGTGGTCAAGCCGGCCTTGTTGCGCGCGTATCGTCACTACCTCGAAGTCACCGAGCCGCTTGCCGACTGGCCTTCGCGCAAACTGATCGAAGAGTTCATCCTCGACGAGGAGCGGCATGCGGCCGAGATCGCGCGATGGATCGAGGGCGTCGATGCGGCCGCGCACGTCCGGCATCTCGAGCAGGCGCTCGCGGCCGAAGGCGGCTGGCTCGGGCATGAGGCGCGCGTGGAGCTTCCCGCGGGCTTCGTGTGGACCTCGGTGGAAAATCCCTACCGGCATCCGCCCGTGTGCAACCGCGGTCCCCATCCCGTTTGCTCGAGCGTGTTTGGTCACGAGCCGTCGGAGTTTCCGATCGTTCGTCCCTGGCTGGTCGATCCGAAGACGGACGCGCGGGTCATTCGCGCGATGGTTTATGTATGGCTCATGAACGAGTTGGACGCCGTCGACTACCTCGCCACGATTTTCTGGGACACGCCGGACGTCCCCTTCGACCTGCACTTCGATCTTGTCCGGCACCTTTGGGATGAATCGCGCCACAGCCAGTTTGGCTGGAGGCAGATCCCGAAGCTCGGGATCGACCGGGCGACGGTCGAGCACGCGCTCGATCTCTATTGCATCCTCGTGCAGATGAGCCCGCCGGAGCGGTACGCGATGATGACGATGGAATTCGAGGCGGGCAGTTTTCCGACCAAGGCGACGGTGATGGATCGCGTGCGCGAGTTGAACGATTTCGAGGCGGACACGCTCCTCGCGTTCGATCGCAACGACGAGCAGAACCACGTGCGCTTCGGCCATCGCTGGCTGCCGGAGATCATGAAAATATTCGGCGAGTCGCGCCCCGTCGAGGAGTTCGTGAAGGCGACGCAGGAGAAGTTCGCCGAACTTGCGAAGGTCTTCGGCGGACAGGTGCCGCATACGCTCCCCCCGGCCGCGCGCCTGACGGGCGACAAGCTCGAGGCGCTCTACGACCTCGCCTGAATTTCATCCGAGCGTGGCGCGTCCGCATCGACCAGTCCTTCGAAAAAAAGAGGGGCGATCGGGGAGTGTCGGCTCGCCTCCCGGCCTGAGGAGCCTTCTCTTCAATCCCCCCACAACTCATGCCCCGATTCCCGGTTCTTCCTCTCGCCCTTTTTCTCGTTCTGACCTGCTTCGCTTCGGCGGCATCGACTGAAAGGCTGATCGGCCTTCGCTCCGGCGAGATGCCGGCGCTCCCCGCCGAGGCGCGGGTGATCAACACGCTGGACGGCACGGTCGTCGCGTTTGGAGGCGAGGCCGTCTGGGCGCTCGCTCCCGGCGCGGCGGACTGGCGCCGCCTCGAGGCAAACCTGCCGGGCGCCGTCGTCGCCGTCGTGCCGCGCGCGCCCTACGCGCTCCTCTCGGGCGCGGATGGCGAAACGGCGCGCTCGCTCGCTCGCGTCGCCCTCGGACCGGACACGCTGAGCGCGACGCCGATCCTGGAGCTGCCGGAGGCCCTGCGCCAGGCGCGCGCGACAATTCTGCGCGACGCCGTCTATGTATTCGGAATTTCACTACAAGGCGGGCCGGCGATGTTGATGGCCAGCCCCGGCGAGGTCGCGCCGGCGTGGGTCCGGTTGCCGGGCCCGCCGGAGCCGGTTGCCGAGGTGCGTGGCTTCGTGGCGCAGGATGCCGCGGTCTTCGCGCTCGTCGGCGAGCCCGGCGCGCCGTCCACGCGGCTCTGGCGCTGGCGCGCGGAGGACGGCTGGACGAGGCGCTCGACGCTCGAGGACGGCGTCGTGCCCGGGACCGCGCGCGCCACCGGCCAGGCGCACATCGCGTTGATCGGCTCGATCCTCGATCCGGCCACGGGCCAGGCGCAGATGCGCGTCTATCAAACCATCACCGACATGTGGGCGACCTTCGGGCAGGTCGACCTCGCGGCCGGCGCGGGCGGCGCCTCGTGGGGCAACGGCATGGTCCTGATCGCCCCGGCCGCGGACGGCGGCGCGGCCCGGGTGAAGACGGTGGAGATCGAGATGAAGAAGCGGCTGCTGCGCTCGCTCGATTGGATCGTCATCGTGGTCTATCTGGCCGGCATGGCGGGCATCGGCTTCTATTGTTATATGAAGGAGAAGCGCGGGACGACGGCCGACTATTTCCTCGGCGGCCGTTCGATTCCGTTCTGGGCGGCCGGCCTGAGCCTGTATGCAACCGGCACGAGCGCCGTCAGCTATATCGCGATCCCGGCCAAGTCGTTTGCGACAGACTGGGTTTACCTTTCGCAGAACGTCGTCGGGCTGGTCACGACCATCTTTGTCGCGATCTGGATCGTGCCGCTGATCCGCCGGCTCGATCTGATGTCGGTTTACGGTTATCTCGAGATGCGGTTTCATCCCACGATCCGCATGATGGCGAGCGGCATCAATATCATCCTGCAGCTCGGCGGCCGGATGAGCGTGGTGTTGTTTCTTCCCTCGCTCGCCATCTCCGCGGTGACGGGGCTCGATGTGATCTGGAGCATCTGCATCATGGGCCTGATCACCATCGTCTATACCGTGATGGGCGGCATGAAGGCCGTCATCTGGACGGATGTGATCCAGGTCTTCGTCATGCTCGGCGGCGCGTTTTTCGCCGTCGGCTATGTGATCATGAACCTCGACGGCGGGGCGGGCTCGTTTTTCGACATCGCGGCGGCGGACAACAAGCTGAAGTTGTTCGACCTTCGCTTCGACCTGACCAAGGCGACGCTCTGGGGCTTCATCTTCTTCGCGATACCGGAGATCCTCACCTACCCGAAGGATCAGGTGATGATGCAGCGCGTGCTCTCGACCAAGTCCGCCAAGGAGGCGGGATGGTCGATCTGGACGCTCGCGGCCGTGGTCGTGCCGGGAAGCCTCACGTTCTTCGCGATCGGCACCGCGTTGTATGCCTTCTACAAGCAGAATCCGGAGAAGATGAATCCGCTGCTCACCCTCGACGCGACCTTCCCGCACTTCATCGCGGCGGAATTGCCGGTGGGCGTGACGGGCGCGATCATCGCCGGCATCTTCGCCGCCTCGATGTCCACGCTGAGCAGTTGCATCAACAGCGTCGCCACGCTCGTCTCGGTCGACTTCTACGAGAAGCTGGCAAAGAACCCGAATCCGAAGACGAGCGTGCGCATCGCCGAGGCCCTGACCATCGTGGCCGGGCTCATCGGCGTGGGGACGGCGGTGCTGCTTTCGTTCTTCGACATCCGTTCGTTCTTCGACCTCTCGCTCGAACTCGCGGGTTTGCTCGGTGGCGGATTCGCCGGGACCTATGCCCTCGGCATCTTCACCAAGCGCGCGAACTGGCAGGGCGCGGCCATCGGCATCTGCGTCAGCATCGTCGTCACGTTCGTGGCGTGGTCGATGCACCTGGTGCACTCTTTCTTTTATGCGGCGATTGCTGTCGTCACGTGTATCGTGGTCGGATACATCGCGAGCTGGTTTTTCCCGCCGCCGTCGCGGTCCCTGCTCGGATTGACGGTTTTTGAGCGGGCGCCGAAAGACACAGCTCCAACAACCTGATGAAACGCTACCGATCTGTCATCGTCGGCACGGGAGGAATTGCCAGCGCGCATCTGCGCGCGGCCGAGCATACCCGGGGCCGGGTCGAGGTCGTGGCCGTGGTCGATATCGACGAGAGCCGCATGCGCGCGTTCTGCCGCGATTATTCGATCCCGGCCGGCTACACCGACTTCGACGAGATGCTCGCGAAGGAGAAGCCGGACCTCGTGCAGATCTGCGTGCCTCCGGCCTTGCACGCGCCCATGAGCATCTCGGCGATGGAGGCCGGCGCGTGGGTTTTCTGCGAGAAGCCGCTCTGCCGTTCGCTCGAGGAGTTCGACTCCATCGCGGCCGCCGAGACGCGTTCCGGCTGCTACACCGCGTGCGTCTTCCAGATGCGTTTCGCGTCGTCCACCGAGCACCTGCGCAAGCTCGCCACCCAGGGCCTGCTCGGCCGCCCGCTCGTCGCGGTCTGCAACACGCTTTGGTACCGCGACAGCGCCTACTACGCGGTCCCATGGCGCGGCACCTGGGAGTCCGAGGTCGGCGGCCCGACCGTGGGCCTCGGCATCCACGCGATGGATCACCTCCTCCACCTGCTCGGCCCGTGGACGGAGGTCCGCTCCATCGCCGACACGCTCGCGCGCGACATCGAGGTCGAGGATGTATCCATGGCGCTGATACGCTTCGCCAACGGCGCGACCGCCTCCGTCGTCAACAGCGCGCTCAGCCCGCGGCAGGAAACCTACATCCGCCTCGACTACCAGCGCGCCACGGTCGAGCTGACCCATCTCTACAGCTATTCGCGCGAGAACTGGCGCTTCACCCCCGCGGAGCCGATGAGCGACGAGGGCCTGCTCCAGGCCTGGCAGCTCGCGCCGCAGGACGTGCCGTCCTCCCATGGCGCGCAACTCGCCGCCCTCGTGGACGACATGGACAGGAAACGCCGCCCGCTCACCAGCGGCGACGAATCGCGGCAGACGCTCGATCTGCTCACCGCGATCTACAAGTCGGCCTTCACCGGCGAGATCGTCCGCCGCGGCTCGATCGCCGCGGGCGA
>CAZFCY010000255.1:0-5100 GCA_964517665.1 uncultured Opitutaceae bacterium
GACACGCGATCTCGGCATCGTCCCAACACGCCGCGGCGCATTACGGCGTGACGGAAAAGGACATGCATCCCGGCCATATCATCGAAGTGGCGCGCGCGATCGGGTTTCGAAACTTCGAGGTCTTGGACCGGCCGCAGGAGCCGCGCCTGCTTGCCGCGGGTTCCTGCGAGCAGATGCCTCCGGCGCCGCGTCGCATCGAGCTGGCCGCGCGTTATCTTGCCGCCGGCGCGCGCTGCCTTTTCATCGGAAAACGGAAACGCGACGCCGAAGCGCTTGGACTGGTTCCCAGCATGACATTCCAACACCCCAACCTGGTGCGGCTCACGAAATAAACCCCTTGTCAGCCGCGCCGCGGTTCCGCCGCAGGCCGCAACAACAAATAAACGGACCCTCCGAACAAGGCCGTCGCACGAACGAAGGCGAGGATCGTCCCGGCCCGGCCGCCGCCGCCGGCGCCGAAACAGCCGCACGATATATCCAGCCCGCGGAGCAGCGCCTGCCCGAGCATCAGCACGAACGCGAGGCAGAGCAGGCATGCGATCGGATATATCGTTTCCCGCCATATGCCGAACACCAGGCTCGCGCCGACGATGATCTCCAGCCAGGGCGCCGAGATCGCGAGCAGCCGCCACACCTGGTGAGGGAGCGGCACCTCGTAGCCGAGCAAGGCGCCGAAAAACTCGCCAGGCGCCGTCAGCTTCACCACCCCGGCCCACAGCAACAAGCCGCCCAGCGCGATCCGCGCCGCAAACGCCACCCGGCTGGAGAACACGCCTTCTTCTCCTGGGCGGGTATCGCTCATGGCGCGGGAATGGTGGTGAACTCGGGCAACGCCCGCCGCGGCAGAAACAGGCGATCCTCCCGCAACGCGTCGCCAATCAGACCGGCGGCGAACGCGCTGAAAAGCACCACCGCCAGCCGCGCGAGGCGGACGCGCCGGAACGCGGCGGCCAGCCTTCGCGCCCCTTCGCCGGGGACCACGACCGCGCGCGCCATGTCAATCCGCCTCCCGCAACCGATCGAGCACGCGGCGAAAATAGCTTTCGTCGGGCAGGCCTTCCACCCGCGCCTCGACAAACCCGCCGTCCGGCTGGCGCCGCCGCAGGATGAAGGTCGGAAGCACTTTCACGCCGAGGGCGACCGCCTCGTCGAAATCCGCCGCGACGCCGGGCCGCGTGTCTCCCCGCCGGACGCAGGCGCCGAGGGACCGCAACTCCGGATGCGCGTCCAGGCTGCTGTAAACCCTGCTGCCCGACCGCCGGCCGTTGGCGAAGAGAAACGGCTTCGCCTCCTCGTACCGTCCTTCGCGCAAAGCGCAGCGGGCGATGGCGAAGAGCGGATTGGACTTGTCGAGCGGATCATCCGACACGTCGATCGTCACCCAGCGCGCCAGGCCCGGGGTGATATAGCGATCGCGCAGGGCGGGGAAAACCTCCTCGTCGAACGCCCGGCATTGCGCGCAGGCGAAGCTCCTCACCTCGAGAATCACCACGTCCGCGTCGGGCGACCCCAGCTCGGGCCGCTCGCGCTGCGTGAGCGGCGCGCCGAGGCGCGGATCGACCTCCGCGCCTTCGGAAGCCGCCGGCCCGGCGGCGCAGGCGAGCGCAAGCGCGAGCCCCGCCAGCAGGCCGGACCGCCGGCGCCTCAGAAAGTCAGCGTGGCGGACATCCACAAGCGCCGCGGCTCCTGGTGGTTGTTATATACATTGGTGTAGGAAATGGCGCCGGTGTTCGTGTTGCTCACGTACGGGCGGTAGTCCACGAAGTCCTTGTCCAGGAGATTATAGACCGTGGCGTTGACGGTGATATTCTCCGATATCCGGCAGGCGGCGCCGAGATGAAAAAGCCCGTATGCCTTGTAGTCGCCATGCGTGGCCCGGGCGGTGCTCGTGGAGCTGTCCGGGCTGCGATGGCGCTCGCTCCTGTATTCTCCGGAAAGCCACGCCGAAAGCCGCGAGGTGGCGGTCCAGCGCAGGAGAACATTCACCATGTGCTCCGGCGTGTTCGTGAGCGGCTGGCCCTTGTCCTCGCCGCTCTTCTGCTCGCTGTCGGTATAAGTGTAGTTGCCGCTCAGCGCCCAGCGCTCGGCGAAAACCCAGCGCGTGGAGAACTCCATGCCCCGGGTCACGGCCTCGTCCACGTTGATGCTCTGCCCGAATTCGTCCACCGCCGGCCAGTAGCCGTAATCGACACAGCCGGGGCGATCCGGGCTGGAGCCGAAACTGCAGTTGGGCAGCCCCGGGCCGGAGGCGATCTTGTCCTGGAATTCGTTGTTGAAGAGGGAGAGGTTGGCGTTGAAGCCCGCGCCGTTGTCGTAGGCGGCGACCAGCTCGAAGGTGGTGCTCGTCTCCGGCTTGAGACTCGGGCTGCCGATGGTCGGCCGCGTGCCCTGGCCGGTGAAACCCGTGATGCCGTCGGTGATCTGGTCGAGCCGCGGCACCTTGAAACCCTGGCTGACGCCGCCCTTGAAGGTCCAGGAGGGCGTGGCGTTATAGACAATATAGGCGCGCGGATTGGGATGTCCGCCGAACATGTTGTGATGGTCGTATCGCATGCCCAGCGTCAGGCCGACTTTTTCGACGATGCGCCACTCGTCCTCCGCGAACACGGCCCACTGGGTGTGGGTGTAGGGCGCGACCGCGACGCCGTCGATCATCTCCGCTTCCCAATATTGCCCGCCGAAACTGACATGGTGGGCGCGGGCATTGGCGACGAGCTTGGCGTCCAGCACCTGGTTCTCGCTTTCGAGCGCGCGCGGGCTGCCGGGCTCCTTGCCCGGCGTGCCTGAAGGGATGGTCCGGCCGATGGTCTCGGTCGTGTTGCGCATGACGCTCGTCTCCACCACGCCGAACCCGAAGCGCCCGGTATAGGCGGCGGTGTATTGCTCGCGGTTGAACTTCTGCTCCTCGGCATATCCTTGTATGCCCAGCGTGCCGAGCTGGGCCGCGGAATTGTCGTAGGTCTGCCATGCGTGATCCGCGTCCAGCCACAGGTCGTGATCCTTGTGCGCGAGGATCGAGAGCCTGGCGCCGAAGGTGTGTATATCCGCCTTCACGGGGCTGGGTCCGCGCTTGCTCACTTCGGCTTCGCCGCCGTCCGCCTCGAGATAGGTCAGATCGGAGGCGAGCCGCTTGAACGCGCTGCCGCGCAGGGAAAGCCCGAGCACCTCCGGAACCAGGGGGCCGCTCAGGTGGAAGTTCCCGCCGTAGAGGTCGCCGAAGGCGCGCTCCTCCTGCCATGTGCCGTTGACGGTCAGCGATCCGGTCCAGCGCCGGGTGATTCTGCGGGTGATGATGTTGACCACGCCGCCCATCGCATCGGAGCCGTAGAGCGTGGACATCGGCCCGCGGATGACCTCGATGCGCTCGATCGCGGAAGGCGGCGGGAGGAAACTCGAGGAGGTTTCGCCGAACCCGTTGGGGGTGACGTTGCCCGCCGAGTTCTGCCGGCGTCCGTCCACCATCACCAGCGTGTAGTCGCTGGGCATGCCGCGGATGCTGATGTTGAGCCCGCCCGTCTTCCCGGCCGTCCCTCCGATGTCCACGCCCTGCACTTCGCCCAGGGCCTCGGCCAGGCTGTTGATGCGGCGGGAGGCGAGATCCTCGTGCGTGAGCACCGAGATGCTCGCCGGCGCGTTCGAGATCGCCTGCTCGAAACCGGCGGCCGTGACGACCATCGCCTGCAGGACAACGGGCTCGGCGTCGGATGAAGACCGTTCGTCCTGCGCCGCGACCAGTTCGCCGGCCGCGAACGTCGCGGCCAGGGAAAAAATCGGACGAAGGCCGAGCCTGCTCCGCTTGAAGGGTGCGTTCAAAATTCTGTCGGTTGAGTGCATGAAAAAAATGCGCGCCACCGAACTCGTGCGAATGAGACTCAGAATCAAGTTTTTTAAGACAGAGTCTCAATATCGCGACGCACCCGCTCGCCAAATAGTAACCAGTCGATCGGCAACTATTTCATAACCAACGGTATAAAAAATCAAATACTACCCATTAGCGTTCGCCATACCCTCACAGCCCACCTGTTCCGCGTCGGGCTCAGATGCGAAACAAGGCATCGAAAAGCCGATCGGGCAACAGCCAGCGGAGGAACAAGGCGGCCCGCGCATGCAGGGGCGCCGCATAGCGGCTGCGGGGACGCCGCGCGCGCAGCGCCCGCTCGACCGCGCGCGCGATGTCGTCGGGCTCGCCCGCGAGGCGGCGGACGCGGTCGAACCCGCGCTCGCACTTCGCCCAACGCTCCGCGTAGATCCCCGGGTCGGAGACGAAGTCCGACGAGGCCTCGTTGGCGGCGCGAACGAAGTCGGAGAGAATCATGCCCGGCTCGACGACCACGACGTCGATGTTGAAGGGTCGCAACTCGCCGCGCATGCCGTCGGCCAGCGCGTTGAGGGCGTGCTTGGTGGCGTCGTAAACCGACGAGAAGGGCCGCGCGATCCGCCCCGCGACCGAGCCGATGTGAACGATCCGCCCGCCGCCCTGATCCCGCATGACCGGCGTCGCAAGCTGCGTGAGCGCGACCAGCGCGAAGACATTCGTCTCGAAATTGCGTCGTATCCGATCGATGGATACAGCCTCGACCGGCCCCCGCTCGCCGTAGCCGGCGTTGTTCACGAGCACGTCGATCCGGCCCCAGCGCGCGCGCGCGGCCTCGATCCATCGCTCGCGATCGGCGGCGTTCGTGATGTCCCCGGGAAGCGGGAGGACGCGCTCGCCGGCCGGGTCGATCTCCGCCGCGAGGTCGCGCAGCCGCTCCGCGCGCCGGGCGGTGAAAGCCACGCGCGCGCCGCCGCGCGCGAGACGCCGCACGATCGCCTCCCCGATTCCGGCCGACGCGCCGGTGACCAGGACAACCGCTCCACGTTCGATCCGCATCTCGGGATTGTTCCGCGATCCCGCGGCGCAGGCCAACCGCCGAATGCGCGGGCCGAAACAAAAGAGACCGATCCTTCTATTTCACAGTTTCCAACAACGCCCCCGCATCGGAAAGCCTTCCGTATTTTTCGAGCGCGTCGCGCAGCCGTTCGCGCGGCAGCGCCTCGACGCGGCGCTCGTCGCGGCCGAGACGATGGTCGGCCGCGATGGGCGCCGCGTCGAGGCGC
>CAZFCY010000256.1:0-5069 GCA_964517665.1 uncultured Opitutaceae bacterium
CGGCGCAACTGCCGTTGACTTCCGGGGGGGGATGGCATGAGGACAGGTCATGCGTGTGCACAAGGACCGTTTCCGCCGCCCGCTTCAGGTCGAATCCGCCGAGCGCATCCGGCCGATTTTCGACGATTTTCATCTCCTGCGCATGGAGGGCGACTTCGAGTATCCACCGCACCGGCATGCCAACTACGAGGCGATTCTGGTCGAGCGCGGCCCTTATCGTTGCGAGCTCAACGGCGCCGATCTCGAATTGACGGCCGGGCAGGTGCTGCTGATCAAACCCGGAGACTGGCATTCGGATCATTTGCGCGATGGCCAGCGGCACTATGTGCTGCACTTTCGTTTGAAGGAGACGGCGGGCGAACCGCCGCCGCCCCCCGTGTTTCGCGCCGAAGTCACGCCGGCAGCCCAGATTTGCCGCGGCAACTATACGCGGGACGCATGGTTTTTGCGTGAACTGCGCGCGGAAGCCGAACGGGAGCAGGCTCACGCCGCGGCGGTGCAGGACGGTTTGTTGACGGCGCTCTTTTGGCGGCTCGTGCGCGGGCTGGATCCGGGCTCGCTCAGCGAAGAATTCCGGCGCCTGCCTGCCGACGAGGTGCAGCGCGAGAAGCTTGCGCGCGTCTTCTCGCTGCACCTCGGTGACAATCCCGACGTCGGCACGCTCGCGCGCGCGGCCGGCATGAGCCCGCGCCATCTGACCAACCAGTGCGCGCGATTTTTCGGCCTTCCCCCCGCGCGTTTGCTGTTGCGGATGAAAATGGAGCGGGCCGAGGAAATGCTCCGATACGGCGGGCTGCGCGTGAAGGAAGTCAGCGATCAACTCGGATTTGCCAATCCTTATCATTTTTCCACTGTGTTTCGCCGCACGCGGGGTCGATCACCGCTCTCGGTTCGTGACGCTGAGGGTAGAACCAAACAATAAGTCCCGACTTCGGCGCGGCCGGGTCATTTCAGGTCGTAGATCCGCAGGTTGCGAAACATGAAGCCTGGGATGGCGACGTATCCACTCTTGTAGTTGTCGCGGCCGAGGAAGGCGTAACGAAAACCGGGGGTGACATTCCCGCGGAGCGCGCCGTTGCGAATCTCGACTCCGTCGCGCCATATGCGGCAAATGCCGCCGTTGCGGGTGGTGAAGGTGGCTTTGATATGAACCCAGCGATCACGGTCCGGCCAGGCGAGAACACCCGTGTGCTTTTCGATGGTCCTGGCCTGGCCGCTTGCGGTGAGGCGGAGCATCATGCCCTCGTCCATGAGGCGAACCTGGAACAGCGCCGCGCCCTTCAATCGCTGGCCCGAGGCATCGGTCTCCGTGCCTTCGGGAACATTCCAGAGCGCGAAGAGGATGCGCTTTTCTTCCGTGAGCCAGTCGCCCCTGGCCTCGAATTCGATCGTGCCCTCGTCATAGTGGCGGCCAAGATCCCACACGAGCTGGCTGTTCCCGGAGGTGACTTTCCAGCCTTCGGACGTGAATTGCCCGGGATCGAGCGGGGTTTGAGCGCGGGCGCCCCCGAGCAGGGGTTCGTTCAGGCCTGAAACAACCGAGATCATCGATTGCGGAAATGGCGCCCACTCGGACGCATGGGGCGAGCGTGCTTCTTGCGCGCTGCCGTTCCAGCCGCGAAGAAGCGGGATCGACCCGCCGCCTGTTTCGGCCAGGATCTCGAACAGCCGCTTGTCCATTGCCATCGCTCGCGCCCGATGCCCGGGCTGCGCGTAGAGGTTGGAAAGCTCGTGCGGATCGTTCTCGATGTCGTAGAGTTCAGACACGTCCCAGACCCCGTAGGCGCGAGCGTATTTCCAACGTGGCGTGATCAGCGCGTGCAGCGTCGGCGTCGACGGCGCCCAGCGCTCCCAGAAATACTCGTATAACAACTCAGTCCGCCAGTCCGCCACCGTCTCTCCGCGGGCGAGCGGAAGGAAGCTATGCCCTTGGTAGCGCGCGGGCGGTTCTATTTCCGCGGCCTCGAGTATGGTGGGCGCGATGTCGAGATTCGCGACCATCTCGCGCGCCACGCGGCCCGCGGGAACGATCTCGGGACAATGCACAATCAACGGCACGCGGATGGACGCCTCGTAGGCGGTGCGCTTGTCGATCAAGCTCTGCTCGCCCCAGAGGTGCCCGTTGTCTCCCATGTATATGATGAGCGTGGACTCGAGCTGGCCCGTGTCGCGAAGGAAGTCGATCAGCCGCTGCGTGCTTTCATCCACGGCGAGCAGCGTCTCGCAGTAGCGGCGGTAGATGTCTTCCACCGTGCCCTGCGTGTTGTGAAACGGGTATTCCGCGCCATGCCAGGAATTGCGCTGATTGCGGGCCCACATCGGCTTCAGCTCGTCGAGCGCGTCGCCTTTGGAGCTCGGAAACGGCTCGACCGCGGCTTTCGCATAGCGCCCCTTGTGCCGTGGCGCGGGCGTGAAGTCGTAATGCACGGCCTTGTGCGAAAGATAGAGCATCCAGGGCGTGTCGCCGCCTTGTTGCTCGCGCAGCCAGCGCAGCGAATAGTCGGTGAGCTCGTCGGTGATATAGGCGGTCTGCGACACGCGTTTGCCGTCGACGTTGAGCTGCGCCTTCCCGCCGTTTGGCAGGTCCGGGAAATAGCTTCCCTGGCCGGGGAAGCTGACCCAGTGGCTCCATCCCGGGCGCGGCTTGTCGGAGTCGTCGCCCATGTGCCACTTGCCGATGAACGCCGTGCGGTAGCCGGCCTGCTGCAAGTCCTCGCTGAAGAAGCGCAGGCCCGGCGGCGTGCCGCTCTGGTTGTCGACGATGCGGTGCGTGTGCGCGTAGAGGCCGGTGAGGATTGTCGCGCGGCTCGGCGAGCAGAGCGCGGTGGTCACATAGGCGTTGGCGAATCGCGTGCCGTTTTGAATGAGCGAGTCGGTGGCGGGGGTCTCCAGGAATGGATGGCCGAGCGCGCTGATCGCGTCGTAGCGCTGATCGTCGACGAGGATGAAGAGGATGTTGCGCGGCCTGGCTCCGGCGGAGGCGGCGAACACAAGCGCGAGGAGGGCGATGAGTGACTGGAGGGAAAGACGAATGGACATGGGCAAATGGGGGCGGAGCCGTTGGGATCGGAGCAGAGGTTGAACGCTGATCCACGCTCATCCTCGCCAATCCTGATCAGCGACGATCAGCGTTCTGCTCGATTGTATTAAATGACAGCTTCAGAACTTGATTGTTTACACTGATATTGGCGGTTCGTCCAAGGTCTCTACCGTCCGGCGGCGGCCAGAGCCTCCGAGGGAAACGGGACCGGCTCGGACGTGGCTTTCACAACGGGCATGGGCGCGTGATGCTTGTGGAGATAGGCGGAGAGTTCGTTCGCGAGCGCCCTCGTCCGGCCCGGTTCGCGATCGGCGAGATTTCGGGTTTCGCTCAGATCCCCGGCCAGATTGAACAGCTCGAAACGGCGATCGGTGTGATAGTATATAAGCTTCCAGTCGCCACGGCGGATGGCGCTGCTCGGGCCCATTCCCGGCCCCTGCACCGGCTCCTTCGCTGAAAGAGGACCCCAGAAGTTCGGAAAATGCCACACGAGCGCGCGCTCGGCCGGCGCGGCCGAGGGATCGCGCAGCACGGGCACGAGGCTGACGCCGTCCACGTCCGGCGGCGCTTCTCCTCCGGCGATCTCCAACAGCGTCGGCATCCAGTCGTAAATGATGACCGGCGCGGCGGACACCGTGTCGGGCTGAGCGACGCCGGGCCAGCGGACAATGAGCGGCACGCGAATGCCGCCCTCGTGGTGCGCGCCCTTGCCGCTGCTGAGCGGAGCGTTGTGCGTGTGCGGTTTCTCCATCGTGCGCACCCTGTGGCTCAGGCTGCCGTTGTCGGAGGCAAAAACGACGAGCGTGTTGTCGGCGACGCCGAGCTCATCGAGGAGCGCGAGCAGATCGCCGACGCTTTTATCCATGCCCGCGATCAACGACGCGTAGGCGGACTCGATCCGATCGAGCCCCTCGGCGCGAAACCGCGGCGCGAAGCGCTCATCCGGCTCGATCGGCATGTGCGGCGCGAAGTGGGCGAAATAACAAAAAAACGGCTGGCCGGCGGTCACCGTGGCGCGAATCTCGCGCGCGGCCTCGCGGGTGAGCGCCTCGGTGAGGTGGATGTCCTGACCCCAATAGTGATCCAGATCCCAGACGCGCCGCTGACCGTTCGGACCGGGTTTTACGCCGAAGTTTTTCGTGCCCCAGTAGCTGCCGGGCCCGCCGGAGCCGCGGCCTCCGATGCGCACGTCGAAACCGAATTCCCTCGGATCCGCGCCGGGCGTGCCGGCGGCGCCGAGGTGCCCCTTGCCGAACATCAGCGTGCGGTAGCCGGCCTTTTGAAGCAGCGCGGGCAGCGCCGGCCGTGAGATCGACGCGACGAGGCCGGGGCGCGGCTGCAGGCCGTTCCAGTTCCACGCCGCCGGACTCAGCGTGGGATGGGGCAGGTCCGACGTCGGCGCGGAGCCGCCCTCGGAGAGCCATTGGGTGACGCCGTGTCGAGCCTCGTTGAGGCCTGTCATAAAACTCACGCGCGAGGGCGAGCAGACCGCGCAGGCGTAGGCTTGCGTGAACTTCATGCCTTCGTCCGCCAACCGTTCGATGGCCGGCGTGCGATAGTGCTCGCTCAACGCCGTGCGCGATGGACCGAAGTCCACGCTCGTGTCCTGCCAGCCGAGATCGTCCGCCAGAATGAAGAGGATGTTCGGGCGCGAAGAGAGATCCGCGGCGGGCCGCGCAACGGGAGGGCACGCGAGCGTCAGGCCAAGAAGGAGGACGAGTCGCTTCATGAATGTCGCTCTTGCCAGTACACCCCCGATGTCACGCGGGGATGAAGTTCCGAAGAAACGTCGCGCTTTGACGAAGAGCGGCGCGCCGGGTCTCGAGGTTTGCTTCATAAGCGCGGTCCTCCACTTCCACGCACACCGGTCCGCGATAGCCGGCGTCACCCAGCACCGAGATGAAGAGACCCCAATCGATTTCGCCCAGGCCCGGCAGTTTGGGGCTATGGTATTCGAGCGGAGTCGCCATGATTCCGACATCGTTCAACTTGTGTCGATCGATGCGCGCGTCCTTCGCGTGAACATGAT
>CAZFCY010000257.1:0-5062 GCA_964517665.1 uncultured Opitutaceae bacterium
CACTGGTCCTTGTGGTCGCGCAGCACCTCCATCTCGAACGCCTTCCAGCCGCGTAGGCACTCTTCGATCAGGACCTCGTGCACGGGTGAGATGTCGAGGCCGTTGGTCACGATCTCCTCGAACTCCTCCCGGTTGTAGGCGATGCCGCCGCCCTGGCCGCCGAGCGTGTAGCTGGGGCGGATGATCAAGGGATAGGCGCCGATTTCCTCGGCCGCGGCCCGCGCCTCCTCGAGGGTGTGGACCGTGCGCGATTTTGCGGAGTCGAGGCCGATCTTGTTCATCGCCTCCTTGAACAGCTCGCGGTCCTCGCCCTTGCGGATCGCATCGACCTTCGCGCCGATCATTTCGACATCGAACTTGTCGAGGATGCCCGCCTCGGCGAGGGCGACGGAGAGGTTCAACGCCGTCTGGCCGCCAAGGGTCGGGAGGAGCGCGTCGGGGCGTTCCTTCTCGATGATCTTCTCGAGCATCTCGACCGAGAGGGGTTCGATATAAGTCACGTCGGCGAACTCCGGATCGGTCATGATCGTGGCCGGGTTCGAGTTCACGAGCACGACCCGGTAGCCCTCCTCGCGCAGCGCTTTGCAGGCCTGGGTGCCGGAGTAATCGAACTCGCATGCCTGGCCGATGACGATCGGGCCGGCGCCAATGACGAGGATGGACTTGATATCGGTGCGTTTGGGCATGGGCGGAACCGACCGGCGAGGGTTGGGATCGCCTCCGAGGCGCGCAAGCGGGAAGATGCGGGGAGGGTTGAAGTTTGAGTCGAAGCTGAAGCGCCCAATCGCGGAGGGCGTGACTTGGACTTAAACTCTCCTCGCGACTGAAGTCGCTCCTACGGCTCTTTGGTTCGGTTCACTCCAGCTTCGCCGGGTCGCACTTCAAGATGCGGGCGGCGAGCGCCTTGTCGTCCTTGCACGCGCTCAGCACGGTCGAGATGTATTCCTTTTCCTGCCCGGCGAGATAGGCTTCGAGGCTCGGCCAGTCGGCCAGTTCACGCAGCCGCATCGGAAGCTGCCGCGAGGAAATCATGCGGACGTCGGTGGTCGAGACGAGCTTGCCCACGACCTGGCTCAACTCGAGCAGGTTGCCCGGCCAATAGTGCGCGCAGAGCGTCTGCATCGCGTCCTCGGTGAACTCGATCTGGTTCGACGCGAAAGTCGGGTTGGAAGTCTGCTGGATGATGTCGTTGACCAGCGCCGGAATATCCTCGGAGCGTTCGCGCAGGGGCGGCAACAGCACCGGGAGCGACGCGAGCCGGTAGAAGAGCTGGTCGTCGAACTTCCCCTCGTCCACCGCGGCCTCGAGATCGATCGCCGAGGAGCAGACGATGCGCGCGCTCTGCCCCGCGGTGCGGAGGACGCCGCCCAGCGCCCGCTGGAGCATGGCCGGAAGGCTCGGGATGTTGTCGAGAAACAAGGTTCCGTCCCTCGCCTCGGTCACCCATGCCCCGCTCGATCCCTGGCTGCCGAGGAGCTTTTCCGCGAAATCGGGTTCGTCGGCATGCGTGCAGTCGACGCGAATGAAAGGCGCGCCCGCGGGATTGGCGGCGCGGTGCAGGAGTTCGGCGACCATTTTCTTCCCGGTCCCGGCCTCCCCCTGAAGCAGGACGGGGGATTTGGAGCCGGCCATTTTCTTGAGCTGCTGGATCAGCCGCGCCGTCGCCGGGCTCCGGCCGATCAAACGCGCCTCCCACTCGTCCTCGGGCTGGGCGCTCGTCGTGGTGGCCGACGATTCGGACTGACTGAACTCCTTGAACTCCAGGGCGCGTCGGATCGTCTTGAGCAGCTCGTCGACCTTGAACGGCTTCTGGATATAGTCGAACGCGCCCAGTTTCAGTGCCTGGATCGCGCTGTCGGTGCTCGCGAAACCCGTCATGATGATGACGACCGAGGTCGGGTCGAAGGCGCGCAACTCCTTCAGGAGCGTCATGCCGTCCATCGGCTTCATGTCCACATCGGTGAGCACGAGGTCGAACTTCTCGTTCTTGTATTTCGCGAGGGCCTGCTCGCCGTTTGTGGCAAAGCCAGCCGTCAAGCCCGTGGGCTGGACGACAGCTTCAAGCATCTCGTGGATGGCCACGAGATCATCGACTATCAGGATCGACGGCATGAGGGAGACGAACCGAAACCATCAACTTAAGTCACTCGGGGCACAAATAAAGCCCCAAGAGACCCAGGCGCGATTGCGCGCGTCCGTTTACTGCAACCCGCCCGCAACGGCCGAGAGTTGGAAGATCGGAAGGAACATCGCCATCACGATGCCGCCCACCACCACGCCGAGGAAGACGATCAGCAACGGCTCGATCAGCGAAGTCAGCGAGGCGATGATCGATTCCGATTCGGTGTCGTAGAAATCCGCGATCTTGAGCATCATCCCATCGACGTTTCCCGTCGCTTCGCCCGCCTTTGCCATGTGGCGCATCATCGACGGGAAGAACTTGTTCTGGCCGAGAACGTCCGACACCTGGCCGCCCGAGCTGATGTGTTTGGAGATTTCCTGGCAGGCCATCTCCACCTGCACCTTGTTGCTGCTCGAGGCCACGATCTCCAGCGTGCGCAGGATCGGCACGCCGCTGCGCAGGAGCGTCGCGTAGGTGCGGCAGAAACGGGAAAGGGTGATCTTGCGGATGAGGTTTCCGAAGATCGGCATCTTCATCAGCATCTCGTCCTTCACCCGGCGGCCCTTCGGCGTGCGAATGAATTTCGACCAGGCTTTGTAGCCGAGGAACGCGGCCACGATGAGGTAGAGGAAGCTCGATTTCATCCAGGCGCTGAAATCGATCAGGAACTGCGTCGGAGCCGGCAGCTTGGCGCCGAAGTCCGCAAACATCTCGGCAAAGACCGGGATGACGAAAATGAGCAGGACGTTGACCAGGATGATGGCGAGACCGATGACCGCGATCGGGTAGGTCATGGCGGATTTCACCTTCTTGGTCAGTTTCACCGAGGCTTCGAAATACTGCGCCACCTTCCCCAGGATCTCGGAAAGGCCGCCGCTCGCCTCGCCGGCTTCGACCATCGAGATGAAGAGCGTGTTGAACGCGTTGGGAAACTTCTTCACCGCGGCGGAAAACGAGGTGCCCGAGGCGATGTCGATCCGCACGTCGCGAATGATGATCCGGAAGACGGGATCCTCCACCTGCTCCTGCAGCGCCTCGAGCGAGGAGACGAGGGGCAGACCCGCGTCGAGCATGGCGGCGAGCTGTTGGGTGAAGACCGCGAGGGTGGCGAGCTTGAGCTTGTAGGTCTTGGCCCGCTTCTCCAACGACTTCTGCTTGGCCAGCGCTTGAACGGAGCGGGTGTTGCCCCTGCTCTTGGCGGCGGGTTTTACGCCTGCGCCTACGGTTGTCGAAGTGGTCGAAAGAAATGCCATGGTGATCCGATTAAAAATCGTCGAAGCCGACGGTCGCCTGCGCCCGACACGGGCGAACTAATCCTTGACCGAGCTAATCGGAGGTGTATCTGACCACTTAAACCGCGCGGGTATAGTTTAGTGGTAAAACGCCATCCTTCCAAGTTGGATACGACAGTTCGATTCTGTCTACCCGCACCACCTCGCGAAACCCGCTCTGAAGGCCGCGCGCCGCGTGGCGGGCGCATGGAGCCGCGATGAATCTGATTCTCTTCGAGGCGTCCGAACTCGACGTTCCGCTGCCTTCGGACGACCCGCGCCACGCCCACATCAAACGCGTCCTTCGGCGGACGGTGGGAGACTCGTTTGATTGCGGATGGATAAACGCCGCCCTCGGCAAAGCCGTCATCGCCGGCGATGACGCGGCCGGCCTGCGCCTCGAGTTTCAATGGGGCGTCGCGCCGCCGCCGCTCGATCCTTTCACGCTCCTCGTCGGCCTCCCGCGACCTCAGACCGCCCGCAAGATGCTTCGGGAGCTGACGGCGCTCGGCGTGGCGCGCCTGTATTTCTTCCACGCCGCAAAGGGCGAGCCGTCCTACGCCGCCAGCGCTCTGTGGAATTCAGGCGAAGTTCGGCGGCATCTCATCGATGGCGCGCAACAGGCTTTCTGCGTCCGGCTTCCGGAGGTCGTGGTCTTTCCGAGCCTCGAGTCCGCGATCGAGGCCGCGCCCGCGGAGGACGCGCGGGTGGCGATGGATGTTTACGAAGGGAGCGTCTCCGCCGGCGACCTGCGCCTGCCGGGCGCGGCCGCGACTTTCGCGTTTGGCCCGGAGCGGGGGTGGGATGGAAGCGAACGGGCCATCCTGCGGCAGCGCGGCTTCACCCTGGCGCATCTGGGCCGCCGCGTCCTGCGCGCCGAAACGGCGTGCGTGGCGGCGGTCGCCATCTTCAAGGCGCGGCTTGGTCTTTTGTAGCGCGAGGTGGACGCGCTCGACCCGGGCGCGTGGCCCGGGTCGAGCGAAAAACCACGGCGGGGACGCCGCGGTCCACCTCTGGATCAGTTTCGCGCGAAGAGGCAACACGTCGGCTGCCCCCGGCCGTGGCCGATGCGTTTCACGCAACGCCAGCCTTCGCAGGCGATCTCCACTTCGCCCGGCATCTCGAAGACGACTGTCGCGCCGGGCGCGTCGCTCAGGAATCCTCCGAAACGCCGCAACAACACATCGCCGATCGCGGGAATCCTTGCGAAGGGCGGATCCGCGAAGATCAAGTCCGCGCGGTCTCCCGCGGCCGGCGTCCAGGCGAGCGCATCCATTTGTTGGATACGCACGAGATTCTCCGGACAACCCGCGCTGCGGCAGACGGCGGCGATGTTCTCGCGCAAGGCCGCGACCGCCGCGCGATTGTTCTCCACGAAGACGCCTCCGGCCGCGCCGCGGCTCAGGGCTTCGAGTCCGTAACTGCCCGTCCCCGCGAAGAAGTCGATGAAGCGCGCGCCCTCGACGCATGCGCCGAGGCTGGAAAACACGCCCTGGCGCAACCGGTCCATCGCGGGCCGGATGTCCGCCCCGCGAGGCGCGCGCAGCGGAATCCCCCGGGCGCGACCGCCGCTGACGCGCATCAACGGCAACCTCCGCAGCCGCGCCGGGGTGCGATTGGAAGCGATGCCTGCCGCGCAGGAAAAACGCCTCTCGAGTTTGGAGTTCCG
>CAZFCY010000258.1:0-5047 GCA_964517665.1 uncultured Opitutaceae bacterium
AGGGTGCTTTTGCCGGTGCCGTTCGGGCCCATGATGGCGTGAACTTCACCTTTGGGGATGGTGAGGGAAAGGTCTTTGAGGATCGGCTTGTCGCCGATGCTGACGTTCAGGTTCGTGATCTCGAGCTGGTTCATGAAAAGAGTGAAAGGTGAAGGTGAAGGGTGAAAAAAAGAGAGGGCGGCGCCGGCTTACGCTCTTGCGCTCTTGCGCCCCTTGGCCGCCTGCCTGGCGGCGCCGCGAAAAGTGATGTCGACGCTCGTGGCTTCGAAGCCGTCGGGCAGGATCCGGCGCAGCCGGGCGACGGTCGCGGCGTCGAGATCGACGTCGTAAACCCGGCCCGAATCGACGTCGTGGAAGTGCGCGTGCTCTTTCAGGTTCGGGCAATAGCGGGTGGATTCGCGCTCGAAATTGACCGGCTTGACGAGGTCGCATCGGGCGAGCGTCTCGAGGCAGTTGTAAACGGTCGCGAGCGAGATCGAGGGCATCTCGCGCTTGGCCCGGGCGAAGACCTCGTCCGCCGTCGGATGGTCGGTGCTCTGGCGGAGGATGCCGTAGATCAACTCGCGCTGGCGCGTGGCGCGCAGGCCGCTCGCGCCGAGCTTTTCGTTGAGCGCGGCCTGGGGGGCGGGAGAGTCTTGAACGGATGCATTCACGCTTCGTCACTAAAATGGAATGATTCCAAATGAGCAAGGGACAATCTGGAATGATTCCATTTTCCGTTGATCCGGATCAAGAAACCGCAACGCCCCACGGGGAGCCTTGCGCGGCCGGTTGCCGGCGGCGCCGCGCGGAAAAAATGCGCGGCCCTCAGGTCGCGCTCAACAGGTTCGGGCAGGCGCGCCCGGCGGCGAAGTCGTCGAGGTTGCCGAGGGTCGCGTCGGCGATCGCCTGCATCGCTTCGCGCGTGAAGAAGGCCTGGTGGCCGGTCACGAGCACGTTGGGAAACGTGAGCAGGCGCGCGAGCTGGTCGTCCGCCAGGATTCTGCCCGAGAGATCCTCGTAGAAGACGCCTTCCTCCTCCTCGTAGACATCGAGCGCGAGCGCGCCGAGCCGGCCGGACTTGAGCGCGTCGATGACCGCCGCGGTGTCGATCAGCAGGCCGCGGCCGGTGTTGACGAGCATCGTGCCGTCGCGCATGCGCGCAAGCGCGGCGGAGTCGACAAGGCGGTGCGTTTCCGGCGTGAGCGGGCAGTGCAGGCTGATGAATTGCGATTCGGCGAAAAGCCGGTCGAGTTCGCAATAGGTCGCGCCCGAAGCGACCACCGCGGGATTCGGCCGGATGTCGTGCGCGAGGATGCGGCAGCCGAAACCGGACATGATCCGGGCGAAACACTCGCCGATGCGGCCGGTGCCGATCACGCCCACGGTCTTCCGGTGGAGATCGACGCCGAGCAGTCCATCGAGCGAGAAATTGCTTTCGCGCACGCGATTGTAGGCGCGGTGAATCCGCCGGTTCAAGGCGAGCAGGAGCGCGACCGCGTGCTCCGCCACGCCGTGTGGCGAGTAGGCCGGCACGCGCGCGACGAGGAGGCCCCGCCGGGCCGCGGCCGCGAGATCGACGTTGTTGAAGCCCGCGCAGCGCAGCGCGATGAAACGCACGCCGAGATCCGCGAGGATGTCGATCGCGGCGGCATCCGCGTGGTCGTGCACGAACAGGCAGACGGCGCCGGCCCCGGCCGCGAGCGGCGCGGTGGCGGCGTGGAGCCGCGGCTCCTGAAAGACGAACTCGTGGCGGCCCGCCGCCTTCACCCCGAGGAAGGCGCGATCGTAGGGCTTGGCGCTGAAGACGACGACCTTCACGAGTGTGCGGGAGGGAGTGAGAGAGAAAGGGAGTGAAGGGACGGGCGGCGGCTCGAGCTGAAGGCGGAGGCCTTCGTCGCGAACTCGAGTGCGCGGGCGCTCAGGCTTCGCGCTCCGCGAGCCAGCGCTCGGCCTCGATTGCCGCCTGACAACCCATCCCGGCCGCGGTGATCGCCTGCCGGTAGACGTGGTCCGCGCAATCGCCCGCGACATAGACGCCGGGCGTTTTCGTCTTCACCTGCGAACCGGGCGCCGGGACGAAATATCCGTTGGCATCCACCTCGATCGCCGACGCGAACGGGCCGGTGTTCGGCACATGACCGATGGCGATGAAAACGCCTTTCACCGGCAGGACGGTCTCGGCTCCTTCCTTCCAGTTTTTGATTTTCAAGCCGCTGACGCCGCTTTCGGGCGAGCCCTCGATCTCGACCGGCACGGAATCCCAGACCATCTCGATCTTCTCGTGCGCCATCGCGCGCTCGGCCATGATCCGCGAGGCGCGCAACTCGTCGCGCCGGTGCACGAGATAAACCTTGCTCGCGAAACGGGTGAGGAACAACGCCTCCTCGCAGGCGCTGTCGCCGCCGCCGATCACGGCCACGTCCATCTTGCGATAAAAAGCGCCGTCGCACGTCGCGCAGGTGGTCACGCCCTTGCCGCCGTAATATTCCCTTTCGCCCGGCACGCCGGTGAGCCGCGGCGAGGCGCCGGTGGCGATGATCAGCGTCTTCGCGCGGATCTCGCCATCGGAAGTCTTGATCACCCGCGCATCGTCGGAGACGTCGATCGATTCGACGACCGCGTGCCGGTAGCGCGCGCCGAAACGCTCCGCCTGCTTGCGCAGGTTGTCCATGAGCTGGAAGCCATCCACGCCCTCGGGAAACCCGGGGAAGTTCTCCACCTCGCTCGTCGTCGTGAGCTGTCCGCCCGGCTGCACGCCTTCGAGCACGAGCGGGCTCAGGTTGGCCCGGGCGGTGTAGATGGCCGCGGTCAAACCTGCGCAACCGGTGCCGACAATGACGACGTTCTCGACTGCTTCACTCATGGCTTTCAATTGACGCAAATGTGCATGCGAAGGGAAGGCGGTTCTTCCAGAATGCAACCCGCCATGCCGCAGCCGGCGTCCGGTGAATCGAAAACATGCTTTATTCCTCCTCGCGCCTCGCTACTCGCTCAGTCCATGACGCTCATCGATTCACACACGCATCTCGATCGCTTCGTCCGGGCGGGCGAGTGGCCTGCGATTCTCGAGCGCGCTCGCGCGGCGGGCGTCGGGGCGATGATCGCGATCGGCACGGAGCCCGGCGACTGGGATCTGTATGGGGAACTCGCGCGGGAGCACGCCGGCGTCGTTTTCCACTCGCTCGGGCTGCATCCGTGCTCGGTGGACGAGCGCTGGCAGCCGGCGGTCGAGCGGCTCGCGCAACTTCTCGAATCCGGCCCGCGCCCCGTGGCGATCGGCGAGACCGGGCTCGATCGGTTCCATCTGCCGAAGGACGAAGCCGCCGCGGCGCGGCTTTTCGACAACCAGCGGCGCTCGTTCGAAAGACATCTCGCGCTTGCGACAAAGCACGACCTGCCGCTCGTCGCGCATTCGCGCGGCGCGACGCAGGAGTGCATCGAGATGATCGATGCCTCCGGATTCGACTGGGCGCGCGTGGTCTTTCATTGCTGGGTGGACGACGCGCCCGTCATCCGCGAGGTCAACCGCCGGGGCGGCCGCGGTTCGTTCACGGGAATCGCCACTTACAAGAGCGCGGAAAACGTCCGCCAGGCCGCTCTCGAGCAGGGCCTCGAGCGTTTGATGGTCGAGACCGACGCGCCCTACCTCGCGCCCGAGCCGCATCGCGGCAAACGCAACGAGCCCGCCTTCGTCGCCCACACCGCCGCCGCGCTCGCGAAGGTCTTTTCGATCGAGCCCGACGCGCTGGCCGCGATCGCGACGCGCAACACGCGCGCGTTTTTCCGGCTTCGAGAATCCTCGTAGCCCCGCTCAGCCCTCGTCGAACTTGCGGGCGAACAGCTCCTCGAGATCCTTCACCAACTGCCCGGCCCCCGGTCCCCTGGCGCTGACGTGGATCGTCGATCCCCGGCCCGCCGCGAGCATCATCAGGCCCATGATCGATTTGCCGTTCACCTGTTCGTCGTCCTTCTCGAAAAACACATCGCCGGGAAACTTCGTCGTCACGCGAACGATCATCGCAGCCGGGCGCGCGTGAATGCCCATCTTGTTCTGGACCGTCAGGGCCTTGTTGATGGCGTCGCCGGTGGACGTGTCTGCGTTGGTTTCCATGCGTGCGGTGAATCCGGGGCCTCCGGTCCATAATGGATGGACGGGCGCTCGAAGGGGAGGTTATTTCGGCGCCGGTTTGTTCGAGGCAAACAAAATTCCTGCATGCTGAATACCGCGATCATCGTCCCGGCCCGGCTCGCTTCGACGCGTTTTCCACGAAAACTGCTGCACGAGATCCGGGGCAAACCACTCATCGTCTGGGTCGCCGAGCGTCTCAGCGCGCAGGCCCCGCGCCTGCCGCTGCATTTCGCGGTGGACGACGACGAACTGCTCCGGGCGCTCGCTTCCCGCGGCTACCGGGCCGTGCTGACCGATCCCGGGCATCCGAGCGGCACGGACCGCATCGCCGAGGCCAACGCCAGCATCGGCGCCGATTGCGTCATCAACGTGCAGGCGGACGAGCCGCTCGTGACGGGCGGGCAGATCGAGGCCCTCGAGCGCCTGATCGCGGGCGAGTGCCCGATGGCGACGCTCGGCGTGCCGTTTGCCCGCGTGGAGGACTATCGGAATCCCAATCAGGTCAAGGTCGTCATCTCGCGCGCGAACGAGGCGATCGCTTTCTCACGCGCATGCATCCCGTTTGCGCGCGACACCGCCGGCGAAGTCACGCCCGAGTGGCTGCGCGCGAGCCCGGTCTTCCGCCATCTCGGGCTCTACGCCTACCGCGCCGACTTTCTCGAGAAATTCTGCCGCCTGCCGCCCGGCCGGCTCGAAATGATCGAGCGGCTGGAGCAACTCCGCGCCCTGGAAAACGGATACCGCATCGCCGTCGGCATCTCCGACGAGCCGACGATCGGCATCGACGCTCCCGCCGACGTGGCGGAGTTCGAGCGATACCTGGATCAGGCAAACCCCGGCTCAGATCAACGGACGGACGTCACGCCGCTGCCGTAGGCCGCCAGCCAGTTGTGTTCGGCACAGCGGGTGCAGTGGTGTGCGAGCTGAAGAAAAACG
>CAZFCY010000259.1:0-4696 GCA_964517665.1 uncultured Opitutaceae bacterium
AACCGGACGACACGGAGGTCGTCCCTGCACCATCCAAGCCGAAGCAAGCTTCGGGGCGTCCGACCCAAAGAGAGTGAGGGAAGGGAAACCTGTCGTCGGTTTGTTTTCCTGGATCGGGATCGACTTTCAGGGGCGAGATCGGTTCCTTTTTGTCACCGCGCCCGTTCCCCTCCGCCCTCGGAATCCCGCATGATCCTGCCCTTCAAGATCGAGACCCTTTTCAAGGAGTGGCCCGTCATGAACTGGGTGATCATGGCCGTGACGGCGCTGGCCTTCCTGATGGAGGGCTCGATCAGCCGCGAGGCGTTCGGCGCGATGATACTCGACGGATGGGCTCCCTCGGGTCTTTTCGGCCATTTGATACTGCACGTGGGCCTGCTCCATCTTGCGGGCAATCTGGTGTTTTTATGGGTCTTCGGGAACGCGGTCTGCGGCAATACAAGCAACGTCGTCCATCCCTTGCTCTATCTGATTTTCGGCCTGGTCGCCGCGGCCACGCACAACCTCTTCGATGGCTCTCCGGCGGTCGGGGCCAGCGGCGCGATCAATGGCGTCGTGGGCATGGCGCTGGCGATGTATCCGCTGAACCGGGTGAGCGTGTTCTGGTTCTTCGTCGTCCGGGCGGGCGTCTTTTATCTGCCGCTGTGGAGCCTCGCCTTGATCTGGTTCGCCTTCGATGTCTGGGGCGCGGTGACGGGCGGAGGCGGCGTGGCCTATTGGGGGCACCTCGGTGGCTTCGCCGCGGGACTTTTAGTGGGCGTCGTCGCGTTGCGGGCGAAATGGGTGACGCTGACGGATTGGGACAACCCGTCCCTGGTCGATATACTCCTTCGGAAATGAAGATCCCCGAGGCATTGGAGGGTCCACCTCCGTGTGGACCGCTTCGCCTGCGGACGACACGGAGGCCGTCCCTCCAAGAAATCCAAGCCGAAGCAAGCTTCGGGGTATCCGATCCACCGGGAAATGAAGAACATGAGACGATTTGATGCCAAATATGAACGATTCGCGCGCCGGCTTCTGGCCGCGCTGTTGACCGTGGCTTCGATGGCGGGCGCGCATGCGGCGAAGCCGGATGCCGTGGCTGAGACGGTGGCTCCGTTCTTTCGGCCGTACCAGAGCGAGGTCGCGGCGCTTGCGCCGGATGGCCGATATCTGGCGTATGACAGCCATCAACGCGCCGAGGCGTCGATCATCCTGCTCGATCTGACGGATCTTTCCAGCCGGCGCTTTGTGTTGACTGATGGATCCCGGCGGTCCGACCGGATCGTCCAGATGACGTGGATGTCGCCCACGCGCCTCGCCTTCGTCCTGCGCAGCCGGGCAGTCGGCTCGATCGAGGTCGAAAAGGGCGAGGTGAAGGCCCTCCTGACGGCAAAAGATCTGAGGCAGTTCCAGCCCGGCACGCAGATAGGCGCGCGCCGGCAGATGCGCTCCCCCACGCCGGACATGCCCGCGGATGGCTCCCGTGGAAACTTCTCCAATATATTGAGCCCGCGGGTGCAGGTGGATTCCGCCCCGGTCGATTCGCTCGTCTATGGCGACCTCTTCAACGACGACACGGACCACTCGATCTCGCGCACGCTCGTCCCTTTTCTCATGGGCGCGAGGCAGGCCGACGCCGCGAAGCTGCTGGTGGAAGTGCGCATGAACCGGGATCCGCTCGACGACTATACCGACGAGATCCGGAAGCTGACGCTTCCCGGGAATGTTATCGTCACGAATTTTGGCGTTCCGCAGCCTGAGGATGCGCCGGTCGACACCTCGACCTACGGCGAGCAGACCCTGACCAGGCCGCTTCCGCCGGATGTCCTGCTCGAGATCGACGCGAAAAGCGGACGCCGGCGCGTGGCGCTCTCTCGTTCGAACTGGCTGCGGATGCTGACCGATCAGGAGGGGCGCCCGCGCCTCGCGCTCGACGCGTCGAGGGTCCGCCGCCGTTATCTTTATCGCGACGCGCAGTCGAAGCAATGGACGCCGCTCGAGCGCGTCGTGAAGGATGATATTGCGCACGGATTCACCCTTTCGCCGCAGGCCATGCTCGGCCCGCGATCCGTGCCACTGGGCTTCGACTTCGACGGCACGACGCTTTATTACGCGTCGAATGTCGTCCATGACACCTTCGCCCTGCGGTCGCTGGACATGAGCACCGGGCGGTCGACGGACGCCGAGATCGCGATCGAGCGCGCGGATCTGGTGGAGCCCGCGGATCTGATCCGGGACGACGTCCTGGTGTTCGATCCTCACCTGCGCCGGCTGGCGGGCGTGCGCTTCACCAGCGCCATGCGCGCGACCTTCTGGCTCGATGGCGAACTGGCGCAGATCCAGGCGGCGATTTCCAAAGAGCTGGCTCCGCGCCAATGCGAAATCCTCGAGTGGGACGCGGAGCGCAACCGGTTTCTCGTGGACGTTTCCGGCCCGGGCGAACCCGGCGGGTTTCATATCTTCGACCGCGCGCGCAACAAGTTTTTCGCCTGCGCCGCGCGCGCGCCGTGGCTGACCGAAAAGATTCTCAACGACGCGCACCCGATCGCGTTCGCCGCTTCGGATGGCCGGAAACTTTCCGGATTCATCACGCTGCCGCGCCGCCCGCGCGTCGATCCGCCGCCGGTGCTGGTTTATTTCCACGACGGTCCGTGGTTTTGTGACCGACCGGTTTTCAATCGCGGCGCGCAGGCGCTGGCCGGTTTGGGCTTCGCCGTGCTGCAGATCAACTATCGCGGCTCCGGCGGATTCGGCCGCGCGCACCTCACGGCGATACAAGGCGGCTGGGATCAGATCGTGATGGAGGATATGAAGGCGGCGCTCGAATGGTCGGCCGACAACTATCGGGTGAACGCCCGCATGGTCGCCGCCTTTGGCAACGGCTTCGGAGGCTATCTCGCCGTGCGCGCCGCGCAGCTCGATCCGGAAAGCGTCCGGTGCGCGGTCGCGATCAACGCGCCCTCCGACCTGGCGGCCTGGAGCGAGGCGCACGCCGAGGGGCAGCGGTTTCGCACCGGCGTCCGCAGGAAGTTCTTTGGCGAGGATCGCGCGGCTCTAAAAGCAGGCTCCGCGCTGGCCGCCGCCGCGAGCACCACCCGCCCCGTGCTCGTGGTCCATGCGGCCGAAAACGCCTATGTTCCCGTCTCGATGGGCCGCGCGCTCTATCATGCCTTGAAGAAGCAGGATCCCGCGTGCGCCTATCTCGAGCTGAGCGACGAGGGCCACGGCGGGTGGTCGGATGCGTCCACCGAGCGCCTCTTCGCGGAGCTGGGGCGCTTCTTCAACGCGACCATCTATAATTACTCCGTCGAGGTCGGTCCCGCCACCGCGGAGCCGACGGATTGAGCGGCTCGATCTCGGCGGTATATATGTTTCAGGAGAAAGTCGCGGTATTCCACCTTCATCGGCGGGCCGACGTGCACCTGCACGCCGAGGAGGCCTTCCATCCGGCGATGTTCCGGGTCTTCGTCGATGACGACGCTCATGACCTGGCCGTTCAGGATGTGCGTGAGCACCGGGCCGCGGGCGATGATATGGAGTTCGTTCCATCCGTCGTCCTCGATGAAGCGCGTGAGTTCAATATAGTCGCCCAGCGAGCCGATGATTGTTCGTCCGCCCCCGGGTTGCGCGCGTGTGATTTGTCCGCGCAAGGCCATGAAGGTCCGTCCCCGTTCCTCATAGTTGTTGGCGGTATGGCGGATGTCCGGCCGATCCGGGCGGGCGCCGTCGATATCGGCCTGATAGCCGCGCAGGGCGAACGGCGCGCCGGCAACCTCCTCGCTGCGGTAGTTGACGCCGCTGTTGCCCAGCGGAGTGATCCGGTAGGTCACCCTGAGCTCAAAGTCGCGCGTGGTCCCGCCGCGCCAGATGAGAAATGAGTTTTGCCGGAGAAGGTTTTCCGGGGTGACTTCGCCGACGATGCAACCGTTTTCGACCCGCCAGTATTGCGGGTCGCCTTCCCAGCCCGTGAGCGAGCGGCCGTCGAAGATGGCCTCGAAACCCGCGACAGCATCCTGGGCCGATGGTTTCTCCGGATAGGTTTGCTGGGCGGCGGGCAGATGCGTGACGGCAAACCAGACAAACACGAGGGCGGCAGCGGATACGCGGTCGAACGGGGTGGTGCTCATGCGACCCAGCAAGCCTCTGGTTGCGCGCGACGCAAGACTGGACGCGGCGGACGCGTGACACGCGCTTCCGGCGGGTATGGTCGATCCACTGAGGCGCGCGCAACCGCGAATGACTGGCGGGCGCGCTGCGATACGATATAACCAATGATACCCTGCGCGGGGTTGGCGGCGAAGAACGCCTCGATCGCGGGCAAGTCGAGGCATGGAGCCCGCTCATGCAGGCGGGCAGGGCTTTCAAGGACGCGAACCGCCCAAATTCAATATAAACAGATCGAGGGTTGAAGCTGCCCTTGTAATGGAATCAGACGAACCGCTTATCGTCGCTGATCAGGATAAGCGGAGATCAGCGCAGATGAGCGGTTCCATCTCTACGGCCCGGCGATCGAGGTGCTCGACGCGGTTCGCTCGGTCGGGATCAAAAAGGTCTCGGTCGAAACCCGCGCCCGCCCCGCCGGCCGCTGAGGCAGACGAGGACGGGCTCGGGTTCCCGGAGCCGCAGCCAGTCACTCGAACCGCGAGTAAAGATCCCCGAGGCATTGGAGGGTCCACCTCCGTGTGGACCGCTTCGCCTGCGGACGACACGGAGG
>CAZFCY010000260.1:0-4659 GCA_964517665.1 uncultured Opitutaceae bacterium
CCTCCTACCAGTCCAACCCGAACGCCATGGAATCGGTGAAGCGCGACACCATCTTCACCAACGTCGCGCTCACGCCCGACGGCGACGTGTGGTGGGAGGGCATGTCCAAGGAGCCGCCGGCGAAGCTGACCGACTGGACGGGCCGGGAGTGGACGCCGGATTGCGGGCGCAAGGCCGCGCATCCGAACTCGCGCTTCACCGCGCCCGCGGCGCAGTGCCCGTGCATCGACGAGGATTGGGAAAACCCCGCCGGCGTGCCGATCAGCGCGATCATCTTCGGCGGACGCCGCGCGTCCACCATGCCGCTCGTCTTCCAGGCGTTCAACTGGGTGCACGGCGTGTTCATCGGCGCCACCATGGGATCGGAGACGACCGCCGCCGCCGGCGGCGCGCTCGGCCAGGTGCGGCGCGATCCGATGGCCATGCTGCCCTTCGCCGGCTACAACATGGGCGATTACTTCGACCACTGGCTGCGGATGCGGAAGCTCGCCACGCGCCCGCCGAAGATTTTTCACGTCAACTGGTTTCGCAAGGACAAGGACGGCGCGTGGCTGTGGCCGGGCTTTGGCGAAAACATGCGCGTGTTGAAATGGATCTTCGACCGTTGCGCGGGCCGCGTCGCCGCGGACGAGACGCCGCTCGGCTGGATGCCGCGCCTCGACCAGTTTTCGATCGAGGACATGGACGGCTTCGATCGCGCGAAACTGGAGAAGGTCTTCGAAGTCGACGTGGACGAGTGGAAAAAGGAGGTCCTCATGCAGGACGAACTCTTCATGAAGCTCTACCACGATCTGCCGAAGGAGATCCTCTTCCAGAAGGAACTGCTGGTTTCCCGTTTGTAGTTGGTTCATAGGTTGGTTCGATCCGCTTTCAGGGCCGGTCCGGGGACGGGCTCCGGGGGCGGATTTTTCATGCACATCGGAGGTTTTCACATGCCCGCGGCCCCTATCGTCTTCAACAACACCGTCCTGCGCGACGGACATCAATCGCTCGCCGCCACGCGCATGCGGACGGAGCACATGCGACCCGCGCTCGAGCTGCTCGATGGCCTCGGCTTCGGCGCGCTCGAGACCTGGGGCGGCGCGACGATCGACGCGGGCCTGCGCTTTCTCGGCGAGTTTCCATTCGACCGGCTCGATGCCTTGAAGAAGGGCGCGCCGCGCACGCCGCACATGATGCTGCTGCGCGGGCAGAACATCGTCCAGTATGCGAACTTCCCCGACGACGTCGTCGAGGCCTTCGTCGCCGCATCGGCGCGGCACGGCATGGACGTGTTTCGCGTCTTCGATGCGTTGAACGACCTGCGCAACGTCGGCACGGCCGTGCGCGCGGTGAAGCGCGCCGGCCGGCACGCGCAGGGGACGATCTGCTACACCTCGAGCCCCGTGCACACGCCCGAGGCGTTCATCAAGCTGGGCCTCGAGATCGAAGAGATGGGCTGCGATTCGATTTGCGTGAAGGACATGGCGGGGCTGATCCCGCCGCACGTCGCGCGCCAGATCGTCTCCGGCCTGAAGGCGCGCGTGAAAATCCCCATCGTGCTGCACACGCACGAGACGGCCGGCTTTGGCGCCGCGACCTATTACGCGGCGATCGAGGCGGGCGTGGACGAAGTGGACACCTCGATCGCTCCGTTTGCCGACGGCACGAGCCAGCCCGACACCGCGCGCATGCTCTCGCTGCTCGAGGGGCATCCGCGCCGCCCCGACTTCGACCTGCGCAAGCTCGCCGCCCTGCGCGCGCACTTCGAGAAAGCGCGCGCGGAACTCGCGGCGTTCACCAACCCCGCGAACGAGCGCATCGACAACGACGCGCTCTGCTACCAGGTGCCGGGCGGCATGCTCAGCAACTTCCGCGCGCAATTGAAGGAGCAGAAGATGGAGGATCGCTTCGACGAAGTCTTCGCCGAGATCCCGCACGTGCGCAAATGCCTCGGCTGGGTCCCGCTGGTCACGCCGACCTCCCAGATCGTCGGCGTGCAGGCGATGCTCAACGTTAAGTTCGGGCGCTGGAAAAACTTTTCGCCGCCCGCGATGCAGATCGCGCTCGGCTACTATGGCCGCGCGCCGGGTCCGATCGATCCGGAGGTGCGCAAGCTCGCGGCGCAAAAGTCGGGGCTGTCTCCGATCGACTGCCGTCCGGCGGATTTGCTGAAACCGCGCATGGCCGTGATCCGGGCGGATCTCGCGGCGAAGGGCCTGCCGGTCGACGACGAGCATGCCGTGATCCACGCCATGTTTCCGCAGGAGTTGGAAAAGCACTACGCGTCCAGGGCGAAGCCGCCCGTCGCGGCTGCTTCACGCGAGGCGGTCGCCCTGGCGTCCGCCCCTCCCGCGGTCGCGGGCGCGGCGCGCGAGTTCACGCTGACCATCAACGGCCGGCGATTTCCGGTGACGGTCGAGGAAGTGAGCTAGCCTGGAGCCTTCACGCCCGAGGTGGATCGCCGCGATCCGCCTCTCCGCTTACCGGCTCCAGCTCACGTCGCGCATGTCGCCGGACGCGAGATAGCACTGGTGCATCGCAAACGCCTCGGCGAGCGTCTGCGGCGTGTGGCCGCCGCGCGTCATCTCGGAGTAGCGGAGCAGCGCCTCGCGAAATTCCGGGTGCGCGCACTGCTCGATGATCAGCCGCGCGCGTTCCGCCGGATCGCGGCCGCGCAGGTCGGCGACGCCGTTTTCCGTCACCACCACCTGCACCGAGTGCTCGCTGTGATCCATGTGCGACACGAGCGGAACGATCGTGCTGATGCGGCCCTGTTTCGCCGTCGAAGGGCAGGTGAAGATTGAGATGTAGGCGTTGCGCGTGAAATCGCCCGAGCCGCCGATCCCGTTCAACAAGCTGTTGCCCATCACGTGCGTCGAATTCACGTTGCCGAAGAGGTCCACCTCGAGCGCGGTGTTCACCGTGATGATGCCGAGGCGGCGCACGATTTCGGGGTTGTTCGTGATTTCCTGCGGCCGCAGCAGCAGGCGGGGGCGGAAGAATTCGAGGTCGTCGTAGAATTGCTGGAGAACCTCCCTGCCGACGGTGAGCGAAGTGCCGGTTGCGAATTTGATTTTGCCCTCGCGCAAGAGCGCGACCACCGCGTCCTGGATCACTTCGGAATACATTTCGAAGGCCGGGATGCCCTCGTGCGCGCCCAGCGCGGCCAGCACGGCGTTGGCGGTGTTGCCGACGCCGGACTGCAGCGGCAGAAACGCGCGCGGCACGCGCCCGGCGGCGATCTCGCCGGCGAGAAACCCGGCCACGTTCCAGCCGATTTTTTGCGTGACCTCGCTGCCCGGTTGAAACGTGCCGCTTTCATCCGGGGTGTTGGTTTCGACGATGCCGGCGATCCTGGCCGGGTCGATCCGCACGGTCTGCGCGCCGATGCGATCCGAGGGCCGAAGGATCGGAATCGGCTGCCGCTCCGGAGGATCCCGCGGTTCGTAGATGTCGTGAAATCCGCGCAGCCGTGGAGAGTGAAACCGGTTCACCTCGATCAACACCTTGTCCGCCATGCGGAGAAACGTGGGCGAGGCGCCGACGGATGTGGTGAGCACGATCTGGCCGTCGGCCTCGACCTCCGCCGCCTCCACCACCGCCCAGTGCAGCCGGCCGAGGAATCCGCAGCGCACGAATTGCGGCAACTGCGACAGGTGCATGTCGAAGAAGCGCGTGCGCCCCTCGTTGATGCTGCCGCGCAGGTCGTTGTTGCTCTGATACGGCGTGCGCCACGAGATCGCGTCGGCGCGCGCGAGTTCGCCGTCGAGGGCGTCGCCCGTCGAGGCTCCGGTCACGACCGCGATTTTGAAGGGGCGCCCGGCCTCGTGCTCGGCGCGCGCGCGGGCGGCGAGCGCGCGCGGAATGATCTTGGCCGCGCCAGCCGGCGTGAAGCCGCTGAACCCGACGGTCTGGCCATGCGAAATCAGCGCGGCCGCTTCATCTGCCGAAAGCGTTGGAAAAGGAGGTTTCATCGCGTGTGCAAGGTGGATTCACGGTGCGGAATCCATTTCGAGCATACCGTCCCGGGCCGCAACCCGCGCGGCATATTTTGTCGGCCGCTCCTCGTAATGTGGCGTCCCGGCTCGACGCGAGGCGGCCGCGAACCAGAGGCGTTTTGTGGCGCAATTGCCAATCGCTGCGCGGATCCCGCCAAGATCCGGGAGGAGGTTCTCGCGCGGATCGCTTATCATCCGTGTCGCTTCGGTTCCTGTCCGAAGTGCGTTTGTTCATAGGTTGGATTCGCCCGCTGCGGGATCGGTCTCTGGGGGGAGATCGATTCCGGGCGGGCGAAATTGTTTCGGCCGCCCGCCACTTCCGGTCCCGCCTCCGCGGCTTCATCGGTGAAGCTTTTCCTTGTGCGCCGCGATTCTCCGGATAAGCGTGACCCGACAACGGCAGATGAACGGTGTCGCCCGAGGTCGATCCCGGTTCGTCTCCGTTCTTTCCAGGCCGGCGTAGCACAACGGCAGTGCAACGGTTTTGTAAACCGTAGGTTGCCAGTTCGAATCTGGCCGCCGGCTCCACTTGATCGTCAATGGCCTGAGTCGATTCGCTCCCTGATCGGGAAGGCGATCGCTGGAGAGGTTCCCGGAGCCGCGAGGGCGGCTCCGAGGCAACCTCGAGAGCGGGGCGCGCGGGTCAGGTGTCGATCAGGATCGGGCGGCGCACCTCGAT
>CAZFCY010000261.1:0-4655 GCA_964517665.1 uncultured Opitutaceae bacterium
CCTTTGGGTCGGAAACCCCGAAGCTTGCTTCGGCTTGGATTTCTTGGAGGGACGATCTCCGTGTCGTCCGCAGGCGAAGCGGTCCACACGGAGGTGGACCCTCCAATGCCTCGAGGCTTGCCCGAGGATCGTTGCTTCCGGCGGTGGCCATCCTGGCTTCCCGATTCCGATCAGCCATCGATCGCAGGAAAGAGAACCCTACGTCGGCGACGCCTGTTCGGGCACGATTTCCTCAATCCGATCCGCCGCGATATCGTCGCGCAACAAGTCGAGATACTTGCCGAGCGCGGCGTTGAACTCCTCGTTCTTCGGGCTCATGTTCGCGCCCACCTTGTCCTGCTTGTCGCGATAGAATAGGACAAAAAAATCGGTCTCGGCGACGACCAACAGGTAGAGGATGCGACGTGGTCCCTGTCTCGTGGTGGCGTATGCCTTGAGCAGCCGGGCGCCTTTGGGAAGCCCTTTGCCGGCGACCGCCTCGGTCAGACCGATGCGCGCCCCCTCGATCAAGGCTGCCTTGTCCGCAGGCGGGATCAGTTTCCCAAACTCTCGCTTGCGGATGCGCTGGGCAATGAACAGCCCCACGACTCAGGCCTTCCGGGCTTTTCGTTTCCTCCAAAGCGCTCCGATGTCATCCATTTTGGCCTGTGTGGCGGCATCGACGTCGACCTCGATGACACGCGGCGAAGCCGTCAGCTCGAAAGGGATGCTGCGAGTCTGAACGACTTTCGTGAGGAACAGCCGGACAGCCGAGGGCACATCCAGCCCGATCTCACGGAGCACGCCATCGGCTTCGGAGCGAAGGTCTTCTTCGATCCTGATTTGCAATGTTTTGGCCATGATTGTGATTACTTTTGTAATGAGGATGACTGCAAGTATCCGGCCGTCAAGGCCGCCTGCTCCCTCTTGGTTCCGGCTCCGTCGGGTTGGAGAAAAGCTTCTCGACGCGCGGAATCGATAATCCCTGTTACATTTTCGGCAAACGTCAGCCCAGTCGCACCGCCGCCGCCTGGGCCTCGAGGCAGAGTTCGGCGGCCTTGAAGGCGTGCGCCTGCGTCATGGCCTTCTCCGTGCGATTCAGGCAGTCGAGGATGAATTCGCCGAAGAACCGAAAGCCCACCTGGCCATCGACGGAGAGGTGGTGCTCGCCTTTGTCATCCACGAGATAGACGTGGTCGCCGGTGGCCTCGCGACCGACATCGACGTATTTGCGCAATTCGATATAACCTTTCGTGCCGAGTATAAACATGCGGCCATCACCCCAGGTGCTGAGGCCATCGGGCGTATACCAGTCGACCCGCACCTGGTTGGTCGCGCCATTGTTGCCAACCAGCGTGGCACAGCCGAAGTCCTCGAACTCGGGCTTGTCGGGATTCGCGAAATTCCCGATCGCGGCATGCGCCACGGTGGCGTCGGTCACGCCGGCATAGGTGAGGAACTGCTCGAATTGATGGCTGCCTATATCGCAGAGGATGCCGCCGAATTTTTCGCGGATGAAAAACCAATCGGGACGCGTCTCCTTGCGCAGGCGGTGCGGGCCGAGGCCGATCACCTGGATCACGCGCCCGATCGCTCCCTGTTGCACGAGGTCCGTCGCATACATGGCGGACTCCACGTGCAGGCGCTCGCTATAATAAACGAAATATTTCCGCCCTGTGCGCGCGGCGACGGCCTTCGCCTGATCGAGCTGCTCGAGGGTGGTGAAGGGCGCCTTGTCCGTGAAGTAGTCCTTGCCCGCCTCCATCACGCGGCAGCCCAGCGGACCGCGCTCGGACGTCACGGCGGCGGCGGCCACGAGCCTGACCTCGGCATCGTCGAGGATCTCGTCGAGCGCGCGCGCCGCCTTCACCCCGGGATAGCGCCGGAGGAAGGCGTCGCGTTTCACGGCGTCCGGCTCATGGACCCATTTGAGCGTGCCGCCGGCCTCGATGAGCCCGTTGCACTGGCCGTTGATATGGCCGTGATCCAGATGCGCGGCGGCGAAGACGAATTCGCCGGGTTTGACGACGGGGTTGGGTTTCCCGCGCGGGGCGTAGTTCGCGCCATCGGCCTTGTCGGCCGGGGGCGGGGCATCCGCCGCGCGGGCGAAGGGTGGGATCATGGCGCCCGCGGCGAACGCGCCCGCGGTCTGGGTGAGAAAACGACGACGGTTCATGGTAAATGCATGGACACGCAAGACCCGCCGCGGACTGCGAGGGGTCGTCGCGTCCCCGGACGAAAAAGCCGGGCGAGCGGCGTCGCGTCAATCTCCGCGAGAAGATCCAGGGCAGGTCGAGATCCTGCACCGGCTTGGATTGCGGGAGCACGGGGCCAAGCTGGACTGCCTGACTGCGTCGCCTTCGAGAGCGCAACCATGCGCCCGGAGAACGTGTGGTTTCACGGCGGCGGCGATATTTTCGATGTCGCCGCCCATGTCCATCATCTGGTGGAGTCGCAGGCATTTATCGACGACAACAAACGCGCTGGTATGGCTGCGGCCATTACGTTTCTCCGCCTCACAGAGTCGCGTGACAGGCCACACCGAGGAGATCCACGCCGCCATGATCGCGATCGCCGGGCGGCGCATCGGCAAACGCGAGCTGGCTGCATTGTTTCGGCGGTTGGGGCAACACGACTGAGGGCATGGGAATCTCCAGGCCGAAGCGCTCCCGCCGCCGACGGTCGCGGCCGCGATGGATGCGCGCTCCGGGATTCCCTGCGCGCCTGTGATCCTGGTGGCCGCCTGGTCCCCGCTCTGCTGTTCCTGAACGCGACGCGCCAGAGGCGCGGGGCTGCCAATAAAGATCCGCGGGGCAAGTCTCTGCCATCGGCCTCGCCTTGGGCGACTCGGCTCAGACCAGTTCAACTCTGAGTGAACTGCGGAGGGCCGCTCAATGACGACGCCCCCACAACGGCCACGTGAAGAGCATCACGAACGGCACGCAGGAGAGCGCCAGCAACAAAAGCACAAACCAGATCATGCCCAGACACTAGCAGCCTGTCGGACTTTGAAAAAGCCGATTTTAGTGGCGGCGCGCTGCGATCGGCGGCGGCGCGGGCGAAAAATGGTTGGGCGCCGGGCCCAAATCCGATCGTATCGGCTTTTCGGCGCCATGAGGGCGGTTTGGGGTCGCGGCGGCTCCGCGGCCGGCCGATTTACGCCGCGGCGGCGAGGTTTTTGAGGGCGAAGAGCCGTTTGAGGTTATAGCTCACGCAGACCAGGCTCCATTCGAGCGACACTTTGGCGTGGCCGCGCAAACTGAAGCGGCGGAAGCCCAGCGTTTCTTTTATTATGCCGAAGACCGGTTCGACGGTTTGTTTGCGCAGTTTATATAACGCTTTTCCGGCGGTGGTCCGCAAGCGGTGCGCCATCACTTCCTTCGCGGTCGCGGCCGGGCCGGGCGCGGGCGGCTCGGGCTGTGGGAGCAAGTCGGCCACGGTTTTGTGATGGGAGAGTCTGGCCACCGCGGCCAGCACCGTGCGGCCCGTCGGCGTGCCGTCCGCATGCTGTTCCACTGTCTGCACGGCCGCTTCGCTGTAAAATCCGCTGTCCACCAGGATCGTCTCGACTTGCGCCGCCACGACCGGGCTGATGGTCGCGACCGTCGGCTCGAGCTCGCGTTTGTCGTTGGGCGCCGCGCTCACGCGCTCGCCGACGATGAGCAGCGCCTGGTCCACGGCGGCTTGGGCATTGTAGGATTGTTCGAAGTGCGCGCCGTTGCCCGCTTTCATGATGCTGCTCTGCGGGTCGGTGAAGTTGTATTGGGCCTTCGGGTCGGGTGTCGCGCCCGGCGGTTTGGGCTCGGGGCCGCGCGGTTTTCTGCCGTCGTCGCGCTGCTGCTGGCGCCGGGCTTGTTTGGCGTCGTAGTCGGCTTGTTGCGCGGCAGCCAGTTCCCGGGCGCGCGCTTCGATCACCTGGCGGGCCTGCTGCAACGCGGCTTTGCGGTCCTCGCGCCGCGTCAGCTCGGCGGGGATGTCGAGGGCGTCCTTGGTTTCCTGGTTCTCCGCCTGCCGCGCTCGCTGTGTCAGTTCCTGCACCTGCAACTCGAGCTGCGCGATCATCTCCCCCGCCCGCGCATAACTCACCGCCGCGTGCTTGCTGGCATTGGCCTGAATCTTCGTGCCGTCGATGCTCACGGCGCCGACTTTGGTCAGCTTCAAGTGCCCGGCCAGTTGCAACACCGTCACGAACGCCGCCTTGAACGCCGCTTCGTTGGCGCAGCGGAACGCGCAGATCGAGGCGTGATCGGGATGATGATTGGCGCAGAGGTAGCGCACCGCCACGTCGCTATGGCTCGCCGCCTCGATCGTGCGCGAACCAAACCGGCCGGTGGCGTAGCAATAGATCAACAACGCGAGCATCATCGTGGGCGGATACTGCTCGCTGCCACTGCCGCGATGATTGATTTTAAAATGCGCCGTCGGGATCTGCTCCACCGCTTCAAGGATGAAATGCACGATGTGCCCGGCCGGCACCCACTCGCGCAGATCATAGGGCAGGAACATCGGAGTCTGGCGGTTCAAATCGACGAAACGGGCGGGCATGCAGGTGTGTCGCATACCACCGCCCCAGCTTCGAACGATTTTTGAGAAAAATCGCGGGCCAAAGTCCGACAGGCTGCTAGACCTTCGACTTTCGACAACCTCTCAGACTTTCGACTCCTTCCGGGCCAGGC
>CAZFCY010000262.1:0-4561 GCA_964517665.1 uncultured Opitutaceae bacterium
AGATTAGCGTTTATAAGCGTTCCAAGCCTGATGTGTTTTGGGAGGCCTATTCGTGGACCAAGCCTTCGGTTCCCGCGCAGCCACTAGGCGCCACAATCATTCCGAACCGCGCATTTAGTAAAGCCCCCCGGAGCAAGCTCCGGGGCATTGACGGAGATGCAGGAGCGGCTTCAGCCGCGATGCGAAAGCGTTGCGTGGACGCATCGCGGCTGAAGCCGCTCCTGCCACAGAGGCGAAGCAAGCTTCGGAGAATGAACCCGCAAGGGATTCAAAGATTCACCTCGATCATCCGGACTCTGAGCATTGGCCACAAGAGACCATGCAGCCCGCTCCGGGAAGAGCGGAATCTGCGCGCCTGCGTCCTCGGCCCTCCCGGGCCGGGGCTACGGGGAATCCGGCGCGATGCGCCAGTTGTTGTCGGGCTCGGGCGGGATTTCCTTGTGCCGCTCGACCCACTCGATGATCAGGTCGCGGAGGTCGGCGCTCGAACGCCAGAGGATCGGGGCCTCCTGGAACATCGCGTATCCACCGCCGCCGTTGAGACGATAATTGTTGATCGCGACGCGGAACTTGCGCGCCGGATCGAGCGGCTCTCCGCGAAACTTCAGGTCCACGATCCTCGCGCCGACGGGACGCCGCAGATCGATGGCATAGTCGACGCCCTGCGCGACGTCGAAATTGTAACCGGGGATGCGGCTGTCGATCAGCTCGCGCGGTGTTTTTCCTTCTTCATGAGGCAGGAAATAACGCGCGGCGTGCTCGAGCGCCTGCTTGATCTGGGCGCCGGTCAGCTCGATCGCGATCAGCGTGTTGTCATAGACATAAAGGCTCGCGATATCGCGCACGGTCACCGCGCCCCGCGGCACGCGCGCGGTGGTGGTGAAGCTGGCGGCAAACGAGACCTCCGCGTCGGCGGCATCGAGTTGCGCGCGCTGCACGAGGTCGAGGATCGCGGTGTCGCGCAGGCGCGCGTCGGTCGCGCGCAATTCGTCCGCCGAATGGCCGATCTCTTTGGAGAGCCAGGCCTGTGTCTCCTTTTCGTAAGGCGCGGCGAGGGCGACGATTTCCGGATCGGGCTTGGTTGCGGCGGTCACGGGGATGGAACGCGAGCCCCGGGCGGCGATCGTCCACCTCGCGTTCGCGTCCTTGCGCTCGAGATAAATATCGGCGCGGATGAGCCGGTCGCCCCAGCGGTTGGCCTGCGCGAGAAGCACGTCGCCGATCACGAGCGCGGGGACTTCGCGATGCGTGTGGCCCATGAGGATGAGGTCGATGCCGCGCACTTCGCGCGCGATCTCGACCGCGGCGTTCTCCCGCTCGACCAGGCCGCGCTCCACCTCGCCCGTGCGCAGATCGACCTCGAGGCCCATGTGCATGGCCACGATCACGACATCGACGCCTTCCACGCCGCGCAGGTGATCCACCCAGCGGCGCGCCGCGGCGACCGGGTTTCGAAACTCCAGCCCGGCGAAATGCTCCGGGTTTTCCCATGCCGGAATGCCGGGCGTGGTCAGGCCGACGATGCCGACGCGCACGCCCGAAACCTCGCGCACGATCCAGGGATCGAACGCGGTCTTTCCCGTGCCGGCGCGGTAGGTGTTTCCCGAGAGCCAGGGAAATGCCGCCTCGCCGCGCGCCTTCTCGAGGACGTCGAGCCCGTAGTTGTATTCATGGTTGCCGATCGCGAGCGCGTCGAAGCCGAGCGCGTTCATCGCCAGCATCATCGGATCGGGCGGCGTGTTGTTTCTTCGCGCATGGTAGTAGGCGAGCGGCGTGCCCTGGATCGTGTCGCCGCAGTCGATCAACAGCGCGTCGGGCGCGGACCGCCGCGCCTGGCGAATGAGCGTGCCGAGCTTCGCCAGCCCGAGCGAATCCGGCTTGTTGGCGTAGTAATCGACGGGCAACAAATGCCCGTGCAGGTCCGTGGTGGAAAGCACCGTGACCTGCGCGCGTTCCACGCCGGGGGCCGACGAAACGCCGACGAGAAGACCGGCGAGGACGAGGCGCGTGAGCGCGAAAGAAGCCCGGGGTTTCTTGATCATGAAACGTCAGCAGGAAACGCGCTCGGGGACGCCCGCGGCCATCCAGGCTGGATCCGCCGGCAAGGTGGACGCCGGCCTCTGGACGGCGTCGCGGTCGCGACCCGTGTGCAAATCCCATCCTTGCGCGTCCACCTGCGTCGCTTCCTTTACGCGCCCGCGGCGATCACGTAGGGCGGGCGCTGGACGCCGCGCGCGAGATGGCGGGCGCGCTCGAGCGCGGTCTCGTCCGGCGCGCCCTCGACGGCCGTGATCGTCTCGCCCGATTCGTCGACTTGCAGCCAGCGGCCGACGCACAGGCGATCGCGATCCGGATCGATGCCGTGCTTGCCGAGATGCGCGACCATGCCATCGAACGTGGCGCGGGAAAACTCGTGCCTGCTCACGACGGCGCGCGCCTCTTCGAGCGGAGCCGGCGAGCCGAGGCGGTGGGAAATGCCCGCCAGCAGGCAGGTCGCGCCGCTGAACTGGCCTTCCTCCAGCGGCGCCGCGAGTTGATCCGCGCGGCGGCTGCGCATGGCGTCGAAGAAGTTGCGCATGTGGCCGTCGCCGCCGTCGCCGGGGAACGCCTCGATGCGCTTGCGGTTGTTGTCGTAAACCGCCCCGCCGTAGTGGCCGGCGAAGTAGCCGCCCTCGCACTGCACGACCACGCCCCGGCGGATGCCGCGAAAATGATCCATGTGGCTCGCGTCCGGCGCGGCCAGAAGCCCGCGGCACTCCATGATGATGGGAATGTCCGGGTAGTCGAACATGCCGATCTGCGTGTTCGGCGTCTCGCCCGAATCGTCCACCCCATAGCGGCCGCCGACGCTGCACACGCGCGGCGGCGGGCCGTGATGTCCGGCAAACCAGCGGGCCATGTCCACACAATGCACGCCGAGATTCGTCATCTCGCCGCTGCCCGTTTCCCAGAACCAGTGCCAGTCGTAGTGCAGGCGATCGCGCACGAGCGGCTTCATCGACGCGGGGCCGCAGAAGAGATCGAAATCAACACCATCCGGATACCACGGCAGACGCCGGCCGATCGACTTCCGCTCCCTGTACCACAGGGCATGAGCCCAGAGAATCTTCCCGAGCCGGCCGGAGCGGATGTATTCCACCGCCCGCTGGATTCCGGGATCGGAACGCGCCTGCGTGCCCGCCTGGACGATCCGATCGTGACGTCGCGCGGCCTCGATGATCTGCCGGCCCTCCCAGATGGTGTTGGCGATCGGTTTCTCCACATAAACATCCTTGCCCGCCTGACAGGCCCAGACGGCCTGCGTGGCATGCCAGTGATCGGGGCTGCAAATGATGACCGCATCCACGTCGTCGCGCTCGAAGACGCGGCGGGCATCGACCACCGCATCCGGGGACGCGCCGCCTTCCCGCGCCGTCCGCATGGCCGCGGCCAGGCGCGCCTCGTCTGGTTCACAAAGCGCGACGATCCGCGCATCGGCCACCGGCAGGAGATTCCGCATGTGGCTGCTTCCTTTCGAGCCGAGGCCGAGGATCGCCACGCGGATGGCGTTGTTCGCGCCCAGTGGTTGCGCCCAGGCGCCGGACTTTCCGAGCGCGGAGATGCCCGCGCCGAGCCCGGCTGCGGTTTTAAGGAACTTGCGACGATTCAGTGTATTCATGAAAACGTGGGGGACAGAGGCGCGGAAACAGTGGCACGCCTGCGCGCGCGTTCCAAGCCCACAACGGAAACGCGGCCCATTCTCCCGGCTTGCCAGAGCCCCCGGACGCCGGGTTCATTCGCCCCCTGTGAAACAAAGCATCGTCACCCTGGACATGGAGGGCGTGTTGACGCCGGAGATCTGGATCGCCGTCGCCGAACGCACCGGCATCGACGCCCTTCGGCGGACCACGCGCGACGAGCCCGACTACGACATACTCATGCGCGGCCGCCTCGAGATTCTCGATGCGCACGGCATCACGTTGTCGAAAATCCAGGAAGTGATCGGCTCGCTCGCCCCGCTGCCGGGCGCCGTGGAGTTCATTCAGAAGCTGCGCGAGCAAACGCAGCTCGTCATCCTCTCGGACACGTTCGAGCAATTCGCCGCGCCTCTCGCCCGCCAGATGGGCTGGCCCACGCTTTTCTGTCACCGACTCGAAGTGCGGGACGACCGGATAACCGGCTACCGGCTGCGCATGCCCGACCAGAAACGCCATTCCGTCGCCGCGCTCAAATCGATCGGCTACCAGGTCATCGCGGCCGGCGATTCGTTCAACGACACGACCATGCTGGCCGAGGCCGACCACGGTTTTCTTTTCCACGCGCCCGAGGCGATCGAGAAACAATTCCCGCAATTTCCCGCCCTGCGCGAGTACGACGAACTGCTCGCCGCGATCCAGGCGCGCTTTTGAGGCGGGATCGCCGATCACACCGCGGGGCGGGCCGCGCGAAGCGCAACTGGAAGTGGTGGTTGCGCAAGGTCGAAGTTTGGAGTCCCGGCTTCAGCCGGTCCGAACTGCCGCCTGAAGGCGGAACTCCAAACTCGAGAGGCGTTTTTCCTGCGCGGCAGGCATCGCTTCCAATC
>CAZFCY010000263.1:0-4514 GCA_964517665.1 uncultured Opitutaceae bacterium
CCCGGGACGCGTCAGCCTCCTCGCGGTGACGGCGGGCATCCTCGCGGCGCTCCCGCTCTACCTTTGCGGCGATGCCATCGGGGCGCAGGCGCAGAACCCGGTGCTGCTCGCGCTCGGCGGCCTGCTCGGGTTTACGGGGCTGGTCTGGGGTGGTTATTTTCCCCTCGATTCGCTCGCCGAGCGTCCGTTCGAGCCGGGCGAGTGAGTCCTGAGCGCGGGCGCCTGATCCCGCGGGCGCCGACGCCCGCGCGCGGAGGGTTTTTGGAATCGCCGCCCACCCAAGGCGCGCGTTTCCTCGCCGGCATGCCGGACCACGAGCGCCTCATGCGACTGGAGGAACGCTACACGCATCTCCAGGACCACGTCACCCAACAGGACAAGGTGATGCTCGAGCTGAACATCGAGCTGGAGCGCCTGCGCCAGGAACTCGCGACCATCCGCGCGCAGCTCGCCGCCATCCCGCGCCCCGATGACGACGCCGGCAACGAGCGCCCCCCGCATTATTAGCCCGGACATTTCACGCTCGCGCGCGAGGGCCGCTCATCTTGCGGGCCTCACTCCCCCTCGGATTCGGGGGCTTCGCTGGCGGGAAGGACGCGCAGGACCTGGCCTTTCATGCGGATGCCGGTGAGCTTCGTGCAGACGAGGCCGACGGCGGCGGCGGCGACGTCCACGATGCTGTGGCGTTGATGGATATCGATCGCGCCCACGATCCCGGCGGGCTGGCGCGTGACGCCCGCGATCTTGCCGACGAGATCGGCCGGGGTCGCGAGTTGCTTGCGGCCGATGTTGAAGAACAAGGGCGTGAAACCCGCCTGCTGCCCCGTCCGGCCGGGACGCTCGAACTTGCGGTCTTTCGGGCGCGCGGCGGAGGCGGCGGCCCCGCTTTCGGCAGCCCGGGCTTCGGCGCGCGCGCGGCCGGCTTCGGTCCACGGCGGAGGGGTGTAGCCGCCGGCGCGTGGAGGCGAGGCGGGAGAAGGAGCGGCGACGGAGGCCGCGGCTGGTGGCGAGGACGCCGCGGAGGTTTTTTCGCGCTTGGGCGCGAGCGCGCGCGAGGGCGCGGGTGATGACGCGGCGGGCGCGGGAGCCAAGGCGGTTTCGTCCGGCCCGCCTTGCAGCATGTGGATCAAGGCCGAGGCGATGTCGGTGCTGACGTAGCCCTGATCGAGAAGCCGGTCGAGCATGCGGTCGTGTTTCTTGAACCGGCCGCCGTCGAGGGTGCCGCGCAGCCGCTCGAAAAACTGGTTCTCGCGCGCCTCCTCGACCTGATCGAGCGAAGGCACGCGCTCGCGCCGGATGTTCAGTTTCGCGTAGCGGATCATCGACTGCAGGTGATACAGCTCGCGGCCCGAGACGAAGGTGACGGCGCGGCCGGATTTGCCCGCGCGGCCGGTGCGGCCGATGCGGTGGGTGTAATCCTCGGCGTCGTTCGGAAGATCGAAGTTGAAGACCACCTCGAGATCGTCCACGTCGAGCCCGCGCGCGGCCACATCGGTCGCGATGAGAAACTCGAATCCGCGGCGGCGGAACTTTTCCATCACGCGCGTGCGCTGCGCCTGGGTGATGTCGCCGTGCAGCCGGTCGACGGCATAGCCGCGGGCGTGCAGGTGTTCGTCGAGTTCATCCACGGCGTGTTTCGTCGCGCAGAAGACGATGCCGGAACGGAAGTCGTGCAGGTCGATCAGGCGCGTCAGCACCTCGAGCTTTGAGCGGCGGTCGATCTCGTAGTAAACCTGGTCCACCTTGGGCGCGTTTTGCGCGTGGGTCTCGACCTTGACCCAGGCGGGATCCTTGATGAAGCGGCGGATCAGCTCCTGGATCGCGCGCGGCATGGTGGCGGAAAAAAACAACAACTGCCGGCCGGCCGGCGTGGCCGTGAGCACCCGTTCGATGTCCTCGCGAAAGCCCATGTCGAGCATCCGGTCCGCCTCGTCGAGCACGAGCATCTCGAGCGCGTCGAGCTTGAGCGTGCCCCGTTCGATGTGGTCGATCACGCGGCCGGGCGTCCCGATGACGATCTGCGTCCCCGCGGCGAGCGCGCGAAACTGCCGCTCGTAGGGCTGGCCGCCGAAGATCGGCGCCTCCATCACCCCCCGCTTGAACGCCGCCAGTTTCGCCACTTCCACGGCGACCTGCACGGCGAGTTCCCGCGTGGGGCAAAGCACGAGCACCTGCACCGCGCGTTTCTTCGGATCGACGCGCTCCACCGCCGGGATGGCATACGCCGCGGTCTTGCCCGAGCCGGTCGAGGACTGGCCGACGACGTCGCGTTTCGAAAGGATGACCGGGATGGCCGCCGTCTGGATGGGCGAGGCCTCCTCGAAGCCCATCTTATCGACGGCCTTCAGCACCTCGGGCGACAATCCCAGCTCGGCGAAACGCAGTTTTTCCATCCGGCGAAGATGCACGAGCCGGGGCTAAACTCCAGAACTCCGTCGCGCCCGGGCGCTCCGGGTCCGTCCACGGCGGCGGGCAAAGCCAAAAGACACGCCGCAGGCGGCCGCGGCATGTCTCGCGCTCCTGAAGGCGGGTCACAGCTCCGCCAGCCAGCGGGCGCAGAGCTGCGTCCAATCCTGCAGGCGGCCCTTCCCCAGGCCGAAAGAAAAGCCGTGCCCGCCATGCGGGTAGATGTGCAACTCGGCGGGAACGCCATGCGCGAGCAGGGCCTCATGGAAAAGGAGGCTGTTCCGCACCGGAACGGCGGCGTCGTCCCCCGCATGCAGGAGAAAGGTGGGCGGGGTTTCGGCGGTCACGTGGCGCTCGTTGGAGTAGTGGCGCGCGAGGTCGTCGGAGGGATTTTCACCGAGCAGGTTGCGACGCGAGCCGCCGTGGGTCGATTCCATCATGGTGATCACCGGATAGATCAGGATCATGAAATCGGGCCGCGAGCTGAAGCGCTCCACCGGATCGGCGGCCCCGGGGTCTCCCGAATCGAAGCGGGTGCCGGCGGTCGAGGCGAGGTGCCCGCCGGCCGAGAATCCCATGATGCCGACCCGGGCGGGATCGATCGCCCATTCCGCGGCGTGCGCGCGGGTCAGGCGGATGGCGCGCTGCGCGTCGAGGAGCGGGCAGAGCCATTTCTGGTGGGCGACATCGCCGTCGACGGGCAGCCGGTAGCGGAGGATGATCGCGGCGATGCCACGGCTGTTGAGCCAGCCGGCCATGTCCGTGCCCTCCCAGTCGTAGGCGAGGCCGCCATAACCGCCGCCCGGACACACGATCACGGCCTGGCCGGTGGCGTTGCCCCGGGCGGGCAGGCGCGCTTCGATCGCGGGCGTCCGCACATGCCGGACCCAGAGAACCTCGCCTTCCTGGACGTGCTCCTCGGGTTGGCCGGCGGGCTGGCTGTTGGGGGGCGATCCCTCCCAGAGCGGGAGCGTGAGCGGATTCGGATCGGGCATGGCGGCGAACAATACAGGCGCAACGACAAGGAATGAGAGGGGAACGAAGACGCGTTTCATCATGGGGATCAATCCATGGATTGAATGGCCGCGCGCTTCGAGCGCGAGTTTCGTCCATCTCGAGCGGTCGCGGGTTGAGCGGGAGAGCGGTCAGCGCGAGGCGTCTTCGGCCACAAGGGCGATGAGCTGGTCGGCCGCCGCGCCCCAGCCGGGATGGAATCCCATCGCCACGTGCCGGTCGCGCGCGGCCTGCGTCCAGTGCCGCGCGGACGCGGTGTAGCGCGTGCCGTCGCCCGCGGCCTCGAACTCCATCACGCCGATCATGAACGGTTCGGTTGTCGGCGCCCAGCCGGAGCTTACCGCATCCGTGAATACGATCCGGCGCCCGGACAGGACTTCGAGGAAAACTCCCTCCATCTCCACCTCCTCGCCCTCCGGTCCGCGCATGACCGCGCGGGAGCGGCCGCCGGAACGCAGGTCCCATTCGACCACGGGCGTGGTCCACGGTTTCGGACACCACCATTCCCGGGCGCGCGTGGTCCAGGCGCGCCAGACCGCGGCTGGCGGGGCGGCGATCTCGCGGATGAATTTGAGTTCGCGAAACTCCGGCGCGTCCGCGGGCAGATCGCGCAGTGCGGCCTCGAGGCGATCGAAGTTTTCCTCGTTCTTGCCGCCGGCAAATTTTTTCACCGCCGCGCACACCCTGGCGTCTTCGAACACCATCCGATATTCGACCCGCGTGCCTTCGCCCTCGTCGGCAAATGTCGCCACGACCGAAAACAGCGGCTGGGTGAGCCGGCGAAAAACGATCCGCTCCCCCGCCACGATGTTTTCGAACACGGCATGGTTCTCGTGGTTGCCGCCATCCGGGCCGCGCATGGTGAAACGCCAGTGTCCGCCGGCCCGCGGATCGTAGTTGTGGAAGGTGTTGGTGAAGCCCGCCGGCCCCCACCACCTGGCGTGCAGGTCGGGGTGTGTCCACGCCGTGAACACACGGGCGCGGGGAAACGGCGGCACGCGGGCGCTCACGATCTCGTGCCCGGGACTGGCGGCCCGCGGCGGAGTGTAGGTTTCGGATTCGCTCGTGGGGGTCGTTGTTTGGAGGCTGGAAAT
>CAZFCY010000264.1:0-4165 GCA_964517665.1 uncultured Opitutaceae bacterium
CCGAGCCGCTCTTCGAGCGCATGAAAGCCGCGCGCAACTTCCGCGCGGCGGTGGCGGCCATGCGCCAGCTCGCCTTCTGCCGGATGGATCTGGAAATGCACATCCACCCGGAGCGCTTTCTCGGCGGCGTCGATCTCGAGTCGGAGCTGCGCGCGCTGCTGGAGGACTACGTCGTGCCGACGAAAACCCCCGCGCCCACGATCGTGCGGCGCTTCGGCCACCTCTTCTCCGACCCTGTCGGCTACGCCGCGGGATACTACTCCTACAAGTGGGCGGAGGTGCTCGACGCCGACGCCTTCACGCGTTTCCAGCGCGAGGGCATCTTCAACCACGAAACCGGCCGCGCCTTCCGCGAGCAGATCCTCAGCCGCGGCAACTCGGAAGAGCCGATGGTCCTCTACAAGCGCTTCATGGGCCGCGACCCGGACCCGACCGCGCTGCTCGCCCGCAGCGGCCTGCTCGCCGGGGAGCGGGAGTGAGGGAGTGGGGGAGCAAGGGAGTGAGGGGGCCGCAAGCGGACGGACCTCCTTTTCCCTTGCGTATCCACTTGGCGGATACTCAGCGCTTCGCCTCCTCGGCCAGTCGCGTCATTTCGCGGCTCGTCTCGCTGCGTTCGAGCATTGTCGCGAACACTTCGAGTTGTTCCGGCTCGAGCGCCGCGCCCGCCTGCGCCAGCGTGGCGTTCAAGTCGAGCGCGCCGGCCGAGAAGCGCCCATCGGGCCGGGAAATTGCGGAATGCAGGCCCCGGGTTTCCGGCGGTTTCATGCAAGCACGAGCGCCGAATAGGGGAAAAACTGATCGGGCGCTGAGCAGGATTTCCCGGCTTGAGAGAGGTGTTTCCGCAGATGATGCTCCGGGCTGTCAGGCGGCGGGCGACGGCTGACAATCTGCGCACTCGTCCCTTCCTCGGTCTCCCGGATTCACCCTCACCTTGTCGAAACATCGCACCATCGGGCTCGTCCTGGCCCTCGTCTTGCTGGGGGCGCTCGCGTGGCTTCTGACTCCGCGGAGCGGATCGCCGGCAGGCGCGCGAGCCGTGGAGGCCGGCACCTCGGCGCAACGCAGCCCTCACGCTTCGGAATCCGCGAGCGCCCGCAGCCGCGATGCAAACGACACGGCGCCTGAGTCGGAGCCGGCCAATGCCGCCGCCGCGGCAGCCGTTTCCCGTGGCTGGATCCCCGCCGCCGCGTCGTTCGCCTACGCGCAGAAGTGGGCCGGCGCACAGCCGGCGGCGATGGCGGCGTTTCGCGACTGGGTTTCGCGCTATCAGGACGCGCCACCCGCCGATCGCGCGGGCTTGCTGGAAGAGGGCGTCGCGCTCGCCCGATCGCGCCGGCCGGAAATGCTCGCGCTCATCGAAGCCGATCCGCGCGCGGCGCTCGAATCGACCGTGCCCGCGGTCGTGCGCGCGGCGCTGCCGGCCGAGGTGCGCGCGGAGCTGGAGACACGCGTCGCCGGCGTCGGCGATTACGCGATCGTTCCCAACGAGCCCGGCGTGGCGGCCGGCCGGGAGCCGCGCGCGCACGATCACGAGCACTGGGTGTTTCTGGAGAACAACCGCTATGCGGCGCATGTTTATGGACGACGATCGTCGCAACTGACGCAGGAGAACGCATCCCTCCACGGCATCGCGCTCGACGGGCATCTCGCGTTGCACGAAAGCCCGCTGCGCGTGCTCGAGCCGGGTGAAACCGCCGCCGCGCCGGTCGAGGCGCGCGATCCGATTTCGGGCGCGGCGATCGCGCGCGGGGACGAGCTAGATTCGCTTCTCGTCGAGGCGCACGGCGCGGCGTGGATGATCTCGCCGGTCGAGAACATGCTGATCTTCGCCGACGAGCTGAACGCGGCCGAGGCGCTGCCGGGCCCGAAAGTGCCGGCTCCGCTTCCGGCCGGCGCATCGGGCGAGCCGTGGATTGCGGCTGCCATGGCGACTGAATGGACGACCGGGCCCAAGAAGGTGCTCGTGCTGCAAATCGACTTCCCCGATCTGCAGGGCGCGCCGGTCTTCGAGGGCACGGGCGAGGTGTTCACTCCCACCAAGTGGCGCGCGCTCTTCACGGAGGCGATCGTGCCGTTCTACACGGAGAACAGCTTCGGCAAAACCCAGGTCGAGTGCGTGGTTGCAGACACGGTATATCGCATGCCGCAGAGCGCCGTGTGGTATGCGACCGACGGCCGGCACAACCAGCTCGCGACGGATGCCCGCAACGCCGCGACCGCCGCGAATCCCGGCAGTTTCGATGTCGTTGTCCTCGCTTTCAGTCATATTGGCCCGAACGCGGTTCCCGGAAGCAAGTTCAACTGGGCCGGCCTCGCCTATATCGGGGGATCGAACTGCTGGATCAACGGTTACTTCGACTTCCGCACCGTTGCGCACGAGCTGGGGCACACATACGGGCTGCACCACGCCAACTTGTGGGCTGTTGCCGGAGGAGATGATCCCGGCTCTTCTCATGGCACGGACGTGGAATACGGCGATGTATTCGATCTGATGGGAGAAGGCCGGCATGCTTCGCATCATTTTAATCACTTCTACAAAAACAAACTCGGCTGGCTGCCGGACGAGCGGGTGGTCACGGTTGCGACGAGTGGAACGCGCCGCCTGCATCGCTTTGATACAGGGAATCCCGGAGCCAGTGATCCGCTTGCCTTGCGCATCGATCGCGGCCCCGGCGCGCCGGCTCTATGGCTTGGATATAGACAGCCCGCGCCGTACTCGGTGACTCCGAGCAATGGCGTGTATGCGTTGTGGGATGACGGGAATCCCTCGCACGACAGGTCGCGTTCGCTCGATCTTTCGCCCGGGATTCCGGCGAGCGGCAGCGATCACGATGTCTCGCTCCCGGTTGGGGCGATCTTCGAGGATAAGGCGGCGGGATTTTCGGTTCGCACCGAATCGATCGGGGGCGCGTTCGTGGAAGTGAGCATTGGGTTCGCGTCGGAGGGGACACTTGCGCAGACGATCAATTTTCCGGCGCTGCCCGCCCGGACCTTTGGCGACGCGGCGTTTTCGCTCGGGGCCTCCGCAAGTTCGGGCCTGCCCGTGAGCTACAGCGTGTCGGGTCCGGCGGTCGTGAGCGGCGCCACGCTCACGATCACTGGCGCGGGCACGGTTTCGGTGACCGCAAGCCAGGAGGGCGACGCGCGGTATTCAAAAGCTGGAGACGTCACGCGCGTTTTCGACGTCGCCAAGGCGAAGCCGGTCGTCACCTGGCCGGCGCCCGCGGCGATCAGTTACGGCACGCCACTTTCCGCGACTCAGCTCTCGGCGACCGCCAGCGTGCCCGGAGTGTTTAGTTATAATCCAGCCGCGGGCGCCGTGCTCGATGTCGATACAAGCCATGTTTTGAGTGTCACTTTCACTCCCGCGGATGCCGCCAACTTCGCGAGCGTCCAGGCAACCACCACGCTGACCGTTTCGCGCGCTTCGCAGACGATAAACTTTCCGCCGATCGCCGATCAGACGCCTTTTGCTTCACCGATTCTCCTTGGCGCCGGCAGCAGCTCGGGCCTGCCGCTGAGCTTCACCGTTTCCGGCCCCGCCACGGTCTCGGCAGGCGTGCTGACGATCAATGGCACGGGCCTCGTTTCCGTCACCGCGAAGCAGGGCGGCAACGCTCGTTATCTGGCAGCCGTGGATGTCACGCGCAGTTTCACCGTGGCCAAGGCGGCCGCGGAGGTGGCATTGAGCGGCTTGAATCAAGTTTACGACGGCCAGCCGAAGGGTGCGACCGTGACGACGACCCCGGCCGGCCTCGGCGTATCGATCACTTATTCCGGCGGGGCTGCGCCGACGAGCGCCGGCTCGTACGCCGTGGCCGCGGTTATCGACGATCCGCATTATCAAGGCAGCGCGGACGGGACGCTGGTCGTCGCCAGGGCCACGCCGGTCGTGACCTGGCCCGCGCCGGGAGCGATCACTTATGGCACGCCGCTTTCTACGACGCAGCTCGCCGCGACCGCGAGCGTGCCGGGCGTATTCAACTATACGCCGGCCGCGGGCGCCATTCTCGACGTGGGCTCCGACCAGGTTCTGAGCGCCACGTTCACGCCGACCGATGCGGTTAATTATCAATCCGTCGAGACCACGGCGAGCGTGACTGTTTCGCGCGCCTCGCAAACGATCAGTTTTCCGCCCATCGCCGACCAGACGCCGGGCGCGCCG
>CAZFCY010000264.1:4175-4487 GCA_964517665.1 uncultured Opitutaceae bacterium
GCGCCAGCTCCGGCCTGCCGCTGAGCTTCAGCGTTTCCGGCCCCGCCACGGTCTCGGCGGGCGCGTTGACGATCAATGGCACGGGCCTCGTTTCCGTCACCGCGAGGCAGGAGGGCGACGGTCGTTATCTCGCGGCCGCGGATGTCACACGCAGTTTCGCCGTGACCGAGGCGCAAGTCTTGATCGTTCTCGACGGATTGGACGCGATCTACGACGGCAGTCCGAAGTCGGTCAGCGTTTCCACCACTCCCGGAAATCTGCCGGTGATGGTGACCTACGCGGGCAGCGCCAGCGCGCCCACCAACGCCGGAA
>CAZFCY010000265.1:0-4468 GCA_964517665.1 uncultured Opitutaceae bacterium
GAGGCCGCGGCAGGCGTCGAGCTTGGCGCGGAGGACGTCGAGGAATTCCTCGGCCTTGCGGCTGGGCTGGCCGCGGCCGTTTGAGTCGGCGTAGGTCTTGAGCGCGGCTTTCAGGTCGTTGGCGATGCCGATATAGTCCACCACGAGGCCGCCGGGCTTGTCCTTGAAGACACGGTTCACGCGGGCGATGGCCTGCATGAGATTGTGGCCCTTCATCGGCTTATCGACATACATCGTGTGGCAGCACGGCGCGTCGAAGCCGGTCAGCCACATGTCGCACACGATCACGAGTCGCAGCGGGTCGGCGGGATTCTTGAAGCGCTTCTCGAGGCGCTTCTTCTCGCGCTTCGTCGTGATGTGCTGGCGGAGCAGCTCGATGTCCGACGCGCTGCCGGTCATGACGACTTTGATCGCGCCTTTCTCGACGTCGGCATCGTGCCAGTCCGGCCGCAGCGCCACGATGGCCTCGTAGAGGCGCGCGCAGATCTCCCGGCTCATGCCGACGATCATCGCCTTGCCCTCGATCACGGACACGCGCGCCTCGAAATGCTTCACCAGGTCGGCGGCGATCTCCTCGATGCGTTCTTTGGCGCCGACGAGTTTCTCCAGCGCGGCCCACGTGCCCTTGGTTTTCTCGCGCTGGGTTTCCTCCTCGTCCTCGACGACCTCCTCGACCTCCGCGCTCAGCCGCTCGATCTCGGCGCGGTTGACGTCGAGTTTGGCGAGGCGGCTTTCGTAGAAAATCTCGACCGTGGCGCCATCATCCACGGCGTCCTGAATGTCGTAGATGCTGATATAGTCTCCAAAGACGGCGCGCGTGTCGCGGTCCTCGCGCTCGATCGGCGTGCCGGTGAAGCCGATGAAAGACGCGGTGGGCAAGGCGTCGCGCAGATGCTTGGCGAAACCATAGACATAGCGCCCGGTCTTCGTATCGAGCTTCGCCTTGAAGCCGTATTGGCTGCGGTGAGCTTCGTCCGATATAACAACGACATTGCTGCGCTCGCAGAGCGCCGGGTGCTTCTGTTCGCCGTCGCCAAGGGCGAACTTCTGAATCGTAGTGAAGATAATGCCGCCGGCCTGACGCGAGGCCAGTTTCTCGCGGAGCTCCTCGCGGCTGTCGGCCTGCTCGGGCGTTTGCTTGAGCAGCTCCTGCGCGGAGCAGAAGGTTTCGTAAAGCTGGCCGTCGAGGTCGTTGCGATCGGTCACGACGACGATCGTCGGGTTCCTCATCTCCGGCTGCTGGATGAGCTTTCCGGCGTAGCAAACCATCGAGATGCTCTTGCCCGAGCCCTGCGTGTGCCAGACGACGCCGGCCTTGCGCGAACCGGGCACGACCTGCTTGCCGTAGGGTGCGCGCGACTCATCGACGGCTTCGGCGCGAACATCCCGCGCGGCGATCACCGTCACGCGGACGGCTTCACGCACGGCGTGGAACTGATGATAACCGGCGATCTTTTTGACGATGCGATCGCCGTCCTGTTCGAAGAGGATGAAGTGCTTGAGGTAATCGAGGAACAGCTCACGGTCGAAGAAGCCGCGGACGATCTTCTCGATTTCGAATTCCACCACCGGCTTGTCGTCCTCGTTCTTCAGCGTGCGCCACGGCAGGAAGCGTTCCTGATCCGCGGTGAGCGAGCCGACGCGCGCGGTGAAGCCGTCGCTGACAATGAGAGCCGCGTTATAGTCAAGGAGATCGGGGATCTCCGCCTTGTAGGTCTGGAGCTGATGCCAGGCTTTCCAGATATCGGCCTGAATTTCGGCCGGGTTCTTCAGCTCGATGAGGCCGAGCGGCAGTCCGTTGATGAAGACAACGAGATCAGGTCGTCGCGTCTTGTTCGGACCCTTGATCGCAAACTGGTTGACGACGAGAAATTCATTCGCGTCGAGATTCGCGAAGTCGATCAACCGCAGGTCGTCGTGTTTGACCGCGTCGCCTTCGCGCCAGCTCACCTTGATCCCGGCGAGGAGCAGGCGGTGAAAATCCCGGTTGCGCTGCTCGGCGACAGGATGGTCGAGCTTGAGGATGCGTTGCACCGCCTCGTCGAGCACGGCCACCGGCGCCTGAGGATTCAGACGCGCCAGCGCCCGCGTGAGCCGGCCGACCAACACCACCTCGCGATAGTTCGCGCGTTCGGGCGCCGCGCCATCGTGCGCGATGTCCGGACCGAAGACCGTCTCCCACCCGCCCTCGCGGAACCAGCCGAGGCATTGTTGTTCGAGTTGGTCTTCGGTGATCATCGGCGGCGTGAAGGATCACCCGTCGTGCTTTGCGAAGGCCAGGATTTCGGTTGTGGCATCAGCGTCGACGTGCGGAATCTGGTCCGCATCGAGATCGCGACGCACCTGATCGAAGGCGCGCGCATGCACGGCCTCGCCGCCGCGTGGCCCTTGGAGGACGAAAAGCAGTTCGTCAGGAGCCGTCCCGTATCCTTTCAGGCGGCTGACTACATTCCGCCAATCGTCCGCGTGTCGAATAATACGGGTCGAATTCCTGCGATCCAGGTGCAGCGCCTTGATGGCCTGCTGCGGACGCGCGAAAGGGGCGACGCGTTTAACGAAAGGAAAACGCACTTGATAATCCTCGTTGCCGACAGGTTCGTCCAAGTTGTAACGCTGAAGCACGTTGGCTTCACTGAACACAGCCTGGAGCCTGCGGCACATGACTCTTTCCTGATATTCGGGCGTGTTGGCGAAACGACGCTCCACATAAGCGCCGAAGACCTCCTCCAATGTCGCCGCCGGATTGTTGCTCAGGATGACTCGCGGCTCGCTGTAATAGAGAATCGACTCGCGCGGTCGCACGATGGTCTTGAAGACCTCGCGCTGGTGCTGGCGATCGAACTCGGTGAGCGTCTGGCCGTCCTTCGGCACATGGCGATGGGGTTTCAACGAATCGACCCATGCATGCATGGCGGCTGCGTAAATGCTGGCGTCGAGTTCTGGAAAGAAGTGTCCCACCCGTCCACGGCGGCGCAGATCGGCGCGCATGAAATCGAAGTAACCCGTGGCCGGGCAGGCGAGAACCACGCCGATATTCACGAACTCGTCGCTTTCGGGGTAGGGGCAAAACCGCGCCACGGAATAATGACAGGCGAGTGGCTTAGTCATGGTTCTTCCATTCTCGGTGCGACGCGTTGTTCGGACTTTGTTTCAGTTGACGAATGAACCAGTCTACCCCATCGGGATCAGTTGTCCATGTCGGAGGCAGTTCGCCCACGACCGGTGAGGGCAGCAAGCGGGACGCCGTCGTTGTGAACTCGGCGGCCAAAGCCGGCGGCAGCCACGCCAACTCGGCCGGAGCCAGCGCCTTGAAGAGATGGGCGCCCCAGAAGATGGAGGCGTTTTCGGGATGCCCGGCCTGATCGTGATCGATGACGTGCAGCGAGCGCGTCTCGGCGCTCCAGAGCAGGTTGGGGTTGTTTTCGCCGCGGTCCTGGTTGCGGATCCACCAGTCGAAGGCCAGCACGCGCAATCGCAGCTCCTCGGGGATGTTGTCGATAAGGGATACCTCGAATTCCATGGCGCTGGCCACCAGTTGCGAGCCGAAGCCCACGCCGGATTCGATCTGGCGTTTGTTCAACGCGTTCCATTCCCCGGCGAGTTCCTCGGAGAGGACAACCTGCCGGTAGTTTGGGATGGGAAGTCCGAGCGCGCGACCGAGGCGGGCACAGATCCATTCCAACACGAGTGGCCACGACCTGCCGGTGGAGAACGGTTTCAGGATATAGTGGGCTCCGTCGTTGGCGCGGCAGAGCAGCGGCTTCATGGCTCCGCGGTTGGTCAGACGCTTCAGCTCCACAGCCTCGACAGTGCCAGACTCCTGTTCGGTCGGAGGGATCATGATAGTCAAAGATGATCGGTTATCGCCCCACCGGGACAGGCGCCCGTGGATTGAGTCGCGCCAATGCCTGCGTGAGCCGTTGCACGAGGACCACCTCACGGCAGTTTGAGCGCTCGGGCGTCGTGCCATCGTGCGCGATGTCGGGACCGAAGACCGTTTCCCGGCCGCCTTCGCGGAACCAGCCGAGGCATTGTTGTTCGAGTTGGTCTTCGGTGATCATGGCGGCGGCGGCTTTGGCTTCCGAGGTCTCGGCAGCTTTTTCAACTCCTTCGTCGCTTTCTCGAAATCCTTGTCCACCGCGCGCGGCGAGGCGTCCAGCAAGGCGCGATATCTGGCATATTCACCCTCCGCCTTGATTTTCGCCTGCTCGGCGGAAATTTTCCCCGCGTGGTCCAGCAACTCGTGTTCGGAGAGTTTTAGAAACTCGTCCAGCTTCGCGATCCAGTCCCGCATGGTCATCACCTTCCGTTGGAGCGCCCGCAATTCGGCAAACTCGATATAGGCGTTCACGATTCGGTTCAGTGTGCCGAGCTCTTCGCCGTCGAGATAGTTTTTGGCGATGGACACGTCTTCCTTGCGGATGATGCCGCCGGGCCGGGTCGTCTGCAGGCCCATGAAGGGCTTTTG
>CAZFCY010000266.1:0-4332 GCA_964517665.1 uncultured Opitutaceae bacterium
CGGGTTCAGGGATTCACGCGATTGCGCAGCGGCTCGCCGCGCAGGCCGCGCGCGACCTCCTCCGCCGCGAGCCGCTGCAGGCGCGGGATGCTGCTCTCGCTGTACCAGGCGATGTGCGAGGTGAGGAGCGCGTTCGGACATTGCCGGATGGGATGATCCGCCTCGAGCGGCTCGCTCTCGAAAACGTCGAGACCGGCGCCGCCGATCGTGCCGGCGGCCAGCGCCTCCGCCAGCGCGCGCGTGTCGATGAGCGCGCCGCGCGCGGTGTTCACGAGCACGGCATGAGGGCGCATGCGCGCGAGGCGGCCGGCGTCGATGAAATGCCGCGTGCCTTCCGCGAGCGGAAGGTGAAGCGAAAGGATGTCGGCCTGCTCGAGGAGCGCCTCGAGGGAAACGCTCTCCACGCCCTCGCCTCGTATCCGATCAGTGGATACAAAAGGATCGTGCGCGATCCGGCGTGCGCCGAATCCCTTCATCATCGCGTGCGCGGCGCGCGCGATCCGGCCAAATCCTGCGGTGGCGAAGACCGTCTCGCGCAGCGCCTTCACCGGCCGGTCCGGCACGATCTTCCACGTGCCGGCGCGCGTGCGCGCATCGACCTGCGGAAGCCGCCGGTGCAGGGCGAGCGCGAGCGACACGGCGTGCTCCGCCACTTCATCGACGCCGTAGTCCGGCACGTTGCAGACCGGGATGCCCCGCGCCCGCGCCGCTTCGAGCGCGACGTTGTCGTAGCCAATCCCGTAGCGGACGATGACGCGGCAATGCTCCAGCGCCTCGATCGCCTCCGCCGGCACGGGCGCCCATTGCACGAGCAACGCGTCGGCGTCGCGGGCCGCGGAGACGACCTCGTCCGCGGTCTTGCACTGGGCGACCACGAGATCCGCGCCCGCTTCCGCAAGCAGCGCGCGCTCCTGGTCGACATTGGGAAACCCATGATCGGTGATGACGACTTTCATATTAAATCCACCTCAGCCAACGGGATGAAGGAAATGGCCGCAAAGAGGCTCAAAAAACACAAAACACAAGTTCTGTATCATGCGACTTTTGCGCCTTTTTTCAGCTATATACAATCCGGCATCCGGCTTCATCGCGAGCCGGCGATCTTCGTGTTTTGACCGAGCCCTTCCGGGCCGAGGCCGTTATAGCCGCCGTCCACCGGAAGATCCGTGCCGGTGATGAACGAGGCGTCGTCGGACAACAGAAAGAGAACCGGCCCCGCGATCTCGACCGGATGGCCCATGCGCGCGAGCATGTGAAATTCGCCCCAGACCGGATCGAACTTCGCGCGGTCGCCGCCGGCGGCCTTGTCCACCTCGCGCGTCCAGATCCAGCCCGGGCTGACGCTGTTCACACGGATGCGCTGTGGCGCGAGGTCGAGCGCGGCGCATCGCGTCAGTTGCGCGACGGCGCCCTTGCCCATGTTGTATGTCCAGCGATCGGGTTGCGCGATCCGCGCGGAAATACTGGATACGTTGACCACGGCTCCGCCGCCCTGGCGCGTCATCGGTTCGGAGACGAGCTGGATCATCGTGGCGAAGCCGATCGGGCCGACGTCGAAGGAGTAATGCCATTCGTTGCGCGTCGCCTCGAGGCCCTTGGCGATGAAAGAGAAGGCGTTGTTCACCAGCGCGTCGATCCGGCCGTGGCGCTCGAGCGTCGTGGAAACGAGTTCGCGGCAAAACGCCTCGTCGGCCATGTCGCCGGCGATGAGATCGGGCGTGAAGCCCTCGGCCGCAAAGGCCTCGCGGCCCTCCTCCAGATCGCCCGGCAGGCCGGCGGCGACGACGGTCGCGCCCTCGCGCAGCAGCTCGAGCGCGATGGCGAAACCGATGCCGTTCGTTCCGCCGGTGACGAGCGCGACCTTGCCGGAAAAGCGCTCAGGAACGGGTATTCTTTCAGGATTTTCGATCATGACAGACCAGATGTGCCGAATGCGGTTGCAAGCGTTGGATCGACCGGGGAAAGACGCCGCGCTCGTGTATTCACATTTCGAGCACGGCTTTGATGTCGCCGCCCTGCGCGGCCAGCATGCGGTGAAACGCGGTGACGCCCTCCTCCAGCGGAAAGGCATGCGTCCATGAGGCGGCATCGACGCGGCCGGAGGCGATGAGGTCGAGCGCGATCGAAAGCTCGTCCATCGTCGCCGCATAAGTGCCGAACAATTGCCGCTCGGGCAGCGTGACCTGGTAGCTGTCGAGCGTGATCTCGTTTTCGTGCAGGCCGATCCAGACCGTCGCGCCGCCGGGCCGCGTCGAGGCGATCGACTGGCGTTTGGTGATGCCCGCGCCGACCGCGTCGACGGCGAGATCGACGCCCTCGCCACCCGTCATCTCCTGGACGAGGCGCACGACATCCTCCTCGCGCGGATTGATCGCGCGAACCGCGCCGAGACGGCTCGCCACGGCGAGGCGTTCCGCGGCGAGATCGACCGCGATCACGTCCGCTCCGCGCAGGACCTGTAGCATTTGCTGGCAGAACAAGCCGATCGGCCCCGCGCCGAAGACGATCGCGCTGCGGACCGGAAGGTGGCGCGTGAGGTTGACAATGTGAACGCCGTTTCCAGCGGGTTCGGTCATCGCCGCCGCGCCGGCGGCGAGCGATTCCGGCCACGCGATGAGGCAGCGCGCGGGCACATTCACGCGCTCGGCGAACGCGCCGGGGCGGTTCATCCCGAAGATCTGTCGCGAGCCGCACAGGTGCGTGTCGCCGCGCCGGCAGCGCGCGCATTCGCCGCAGGACACGAGCGAGTTGCTGACCACGCGCGCGCCTTGGCGCCACTTCGTGACGGCGGCGCCGGTCTCGACGATCGTGCCGCAAAACTCGTGGCCCAGGACCAGTGGCGGCGGCCGGCGCGGGCTGCGATTTTTGAACGCCTCGAGTTCGCTCCCGCAGATGCCGCACGCGGCCACGGCGAGTTGCACCTCGTCGGCGGCCGGCGGCGTCGGGTCGATGTCGACGAGTCGCAGTTTTTCGAATTCGGGATATTGGAGGGCGCGCATCCTGGATGAGAGATGATCGGTTTATAAAAGCCGCGGGGGATGCGATCACAGTGCCCCGGCAGACACGCCGTCTTCAAGTGCTGAAACAATGAAAATTCCGCCGGAGCGCTTCACGAGAGGAGACGCCACATCCGCGCTTCTCGGTCGGACCAGCCTCCCGACGTTACAGGTCAGGGATCAGGAGTCAGAAGGATCGGATCTGACACCTGACTCCTGACACCTGTCTCCTGATTCTTCTGGCAGCCGACGTCGGGAGGCTGGCGCCGGCCAGCGCTTTCAATTGCGCCCCGGCGAAACGCTCCGATCATTTTCGGCTGTGAACCACCCGGCTCGTCTGGGATAACCTCCGCCCATGAGAATCGCGCGCTTTCAACTCCCGGAAGGGCGGATCGGGCACGGTGAACTTCAATCCGATGGCGCAGTCCGGGTGCTGGCCGGCGATATTTTCGGCGCATGGGAATCGACCGGCGAAACGGTCTCAGGCTTCAAGCTGCTCGCGCCCATCGCGCCGACGAACATCATCGGCATCGGGTTGAACTATAAAAAGCATGCCGAGGAGGGCGGACGGGGCGTCCCGGCGCGCCCCATGTGGTTCATGAAGACGACCCAATCGGCGCAGCATCCGGGCGACCCGATCGTGCTCCCGACCACGGCGGAAAGCCACAAGGTCGATTTCGAGGCGGAACTCGCCGTCGTCATCGGCCGCGAATGCCGCAACGTGAAGCGCGCCGACGCGATGCGGCATGTTCTCGGCTACACCTGCGCCAACGACGTGAGCGCGCGCGACTGGCAATTCGAGTGGGGCGGCGGCCAGTTCTGCCAGGGCAAGAGCTTCGACACGTTTTGCCCGCTCGGGCCCGTGCTGGTCACGGCCGATGAATTGACGAATCCAAACGCGCTCGCGATCCGCTCGATCCTCAACGACGAAACGATGCAGGACTGGTCGACCTCCGACATGGTGTTCGACGTGCCGGCGTTGATCGAGTTTCTCAGCTCGAGCCGCACGATTCCGGCCGGCACGGTCATCCTGACCGGCACGCCCCACGGCGTCGGCTTCGCGCGCACGCCGCCGCGTTTCCTCAAGGCCGGCGATTCCATCACGATAGAGATCGAGCGCATCGGCCGGCTCACCAACCGCGTCGAAGCCGAACCTGTAAATTAACCATGGCGGAACATGAAACCACAGATTGCAGTGACGGATCCCGCCGCGGACCTCCGGTGTCATCTGTGTCTATCGGCGCAATCCGTGGGTTGATTTCATTCCCTTTGGCTCGGAAACCCCGAAGCTTGCTTCGGCTTGGACTTCTTGGAGGGACGACCTCCGTGTCGTCCG
>CAZFCY010000267.1:0-4300 GCA_964517665.1 uncultured Opitutaceae bacterium
GGCGAGACCTGGCGGGAGATCGAGTCGCTCGGATTTCCCTGCGTGATGACCTTCAGCGGCATCGTGCGATTGAAGGATGGTCGATATCTCGGGCTATATCATAAGGGTCCGGAAGGGAAGGACCACAGTCCGCTGGAGGTGCTTCAAGCAATCACGGCGGATGGCGGATTCACGTGGTCCGAGCCCCGGGTCGCGGCCTCCGTGGCTGGCAAGGATCCGTGCGAACCATTTGTCTTTCGCTCACCGGACGGCCGCGAGCTTTGCGCGCTCATGCGCGAGAACACGCACAAGGGCCGCAGTCTGATGATGTTCAGCCGGGACGAGGGGCAGACGTGGTCGGAGCCGGTCGACACACCGTGGGGGCTGACCGGCGACCGTCACATGGGATGTTATGCGTCCGATGGGCGGCTCGTGGTGGCGTTTCGCGATCGTGCCCTGAACAGCCCCTCGCGCGATCACTTCGTCGCGTGGGTCGGGACCTACGAGGACATCAAGCGGGGGCGCCCCGGACAGTATCGCGTAAAGCTTCTGCACAGCCATGCCGGCGGCGACTGCGGATATCCCGGCCTGGAATTGCTCCCGGATGGCACTCTTGTTGCGACAACTTATATTAAATACCGGCCTGGCGCGGAAAAGCACTCCGTGGTGAGCGCGCGCTTCAGATTGGATGAGACGGATCGCATGCTCCGCGCTTCGAGCGCCGGAGAAAAATGAGCTGGCATTCCCCGCTTTCCGCGGACTGGCCTGCGCTGCGCGCCGGCGGCGAAGGTTCGGAGCCGGCGCCTTCCGCGGGTGAGCATGACGCCACGCTCCTGAGCCCGGCCTCTCGACTACGTCGATGGGGCGTGGCGGTCATCGGTCTGGCGATCACGGTGTCCGCTGCCGCACGCGACGTAAATCGGCCGAACGTCCTTTTCATTTCCGCCGACGACATGCGCTTCGAGCTGGGTGGTTGCGGCGCGCCGCATGTGCAGACGCCGAATCTCGATCGGCTGGCGGCACAGGGGGCCGTGTTCCTGCAGGCGCACTGCCAGTATCCGCAATGCGCTCCGTCGCGCTCCAGCGTCTTCACGGGCCGGCGTCCGGATTCGACGCGGGTTTATGATGTGTTCACGCATTTCCGGGATGCGCTTTCGGATGTGGTGACGCTGCCGCAGTTGTTCAAGCAACACGGCTATCTCTCTCGCGCGCTCGGCAAGGTATATCATTCCAACCTCGACGATGCGGCTTCATGGTCGGCGCCGCATCGCGAGCCCGCGCTTCCACCGCTGCATTGGGTGAATCCGAAGACGGCGGCGCGTCTCGAGGCCAGGCGTGAGCAGGCGGCGCGCATTCCGGGGCTCACGCCTCGTCAGCGCGCGCAGGCGGCCTACGGCCCGGCCTGGGAAGCTGAGGATGCCCCGGATTCGGCTTATCACGACGGGCAGGTGACCGACATGTCTCTGGCTGCATTGCGAGAGTACTCGGATCAAGGGGAGTCATTCTTCCTCGCTGTCGGTTACCGGAAGCCGCACCTCCCTTTCGTCGCGCCAAAGGCTTACTTCGACCGCTATGCGCCCGATGAACTGCCGCTCGCGCGGAATCCCGATCCGCCCGTCGGCGCGCCGCCTTACGGGCCGATTGATGGCGGGGAGTTTCGAGCCTACGAAAACATGCCGCCCCATCCGGCGCGGATTCCGGACAGCGAGGCGCGACGCTTGCGTCGTGCCTATTACGCGTGCGTCACCTTTGTCGACGCGCAGGTTGGGCGGCTTCTGGAGGAACTCGATCGGCTGGGTCTCGCGGAGAAAACGCTCGTCGTTTTCTGGAGCGATCACGGCTATCATCTCGGCGAGAACGGGCACTGGGGAAAGTGGTCGCCGTACGAATGGGACACGCGCTCTCCGTTGATCCTGCGCGGCCCGGGCGTTCCGGCCGGGGTCGAGGCGGCCGCGCTGGTCGAATTCGTGGACATCTATCCGACGGTCGTCGAACTGTGTGGCCTGTCGCTGCCGGAAGGGCTGGAGGGTGTGAGCTTCGAGCCATTATTGCGCGATCCCGGCCGCGAATGGAAGTCCGCCGTGTTCACGCAGGTGTTGCGGCAGCGGCAGGAAGGAAATCTCATGGCGGTCTCGATGCGCACGGAAAAATTCAGGCTCACGCGATGGACCGACGAGGTCGATCGGGCCGACGAGCGATTCATCGAACTCTACGACCGGACCGTCGATCCTGGCGAAACCCGCAACGTCTCGAACGATCCAGCCTACGCGGCCATCCGGGGGGACTTGCTCGAGAGACTGCATGCGGGCTGGCGAAAAGCGCTGCCGGGCAACTGAGGCCGCGCCGCGTTCGGAAGGCGGGCGCCGCGATCACGATCGCGCCGCCGGGTCGGGCGCGCGCGAATGCGAGCCGGGCGGGCGGGGTCGCGCCTGCATGGCAGCCGGGCGTGGAATCGCCTGCGTCAACATTTCATGTATTAACGAAAAAGCACCCGTCATTCACTTCGGGTGCGATGCGCCGAAGCTTGCTTCGTTTGGCTTTTCTGGAGGGGCGACCTCCGTGTCGTCCGCAGGCGAAGCGGTCCACACGGAGATGGCCGCTCCAATGCCCCGGGGGTTGTCCCGACGATCGTTATTCCCGGCAGGCGGTTGGAATGCGTGCCGTGGTTTTGAGTCGGCTCCGCGGCGCGCGTTCGCGACTGGTTCTCGCCTGGTACCAGAAGTTCCTCTTTGGCTGAGACAGGCGCAGGCTCACAATCATCCACGCTCGGCGGCCTGCCCAGTGCGCCGTCCGATATTCAACCTCGTGCCCCCGCAAACCATGACCAAGCAATCCTTTGCCTCCGCGTTCAGGATCATATCCATCGCGGCACTTGCTGCCAGTTTATTCCATGGCGTCCCATCGTCCGCGCAGACCACGATGGCCGCTTCCGAGGAGGACGACGGAATCGTCCAGCTCAGTCCATTCACCGTCAGCGCCGAGGAGGATTCCGGGTATCGCGCGAGCAACACCCTCTCAGGCACCCGCATCAACACTTCGCTGCGCGAGATCGCCACATCCATACAGGCGATCACGCCGGAGTTTCTCGAGGACACCGGAATCACTGGCGTCACCGAGCTCCTGCAATACACCACGGCCACCGAGGTGGCGGGCGGCGCCGGCGGCAATTTTTACTCGTTCGACAACGCCACGACAGCCTCCGTCACCAGCGAGGGCAACCGGCGGAGCGCCACAACACCCACCCGGATTCGCGGGCTGACGAGCGCGTCGACGTCGCGGGATCTGTTTCCTTCGATCATCCCCTTCGACAGCTATAATACCAGCCGCATCGAAATCAATCGGGGAGCGAACAGTGTTCTTTTCGGACTGGGATCCCCCGCGGGCATCATCAACTATAACGTCAACGAGGCGATCTGGCGGGACGAAGGCGAGGTGGAGCTGCGCGTGGACAACTACGGCAGCTTACGCACCGCGGTGGATTTCAATCGTGTGTTGATCGAGAACAAGCTGGCCTTTCGCGTGAGCGGCCTGAACGACGAGACGAAATATAAGCAGAAACCGGCTTTCCGCGACGATCGGCGTTACTTCCTCGCCACGACCTATCGGCCCTTCAAGAGCACATCGATCTCCGCCAGCTTCGAGAAGGGCTGGATCGACTCGACGCTCCCGCGTCAGGATGCGCCCCGCGACTATATCACGCATTTCTCCACGACAGGCGGGCACACCGTGCCGATCAACACCGACTATCGGGATCTGCCCCCTGGCTCGTCGTTCATCCAGTTCGACAGCGGAGCGACCGGCCGCCTCTTGAACTACGACGATCCGACAGAGAACAGCTCCAACCAGGCGCTCTTTCAGTGGCCGGACAATGTGTTCAACCGAGGTGTGGTGAATCCTGCCGCCGTCAATCCCGCTCGCGCCGGCGATTTCCGCTTCCGGCAATATGCCATGCAGAACGCGCGCGAGTACATCGCGGCCGGCTATGGAGATCCGCGGGGACTCGATGCCATACAGCTCTTTCTCGTGGATCCGACCGTCTATAATTTCTTCGACAACAACATCGACGGTGACGCGAGCTATCAGTGGGGACGCATCGAGGCCTTCAACGCCGCCCTCCGGCAGGAGTTTCTCGGCGGCAAGGCTGGAATCGAACTCGGGTTCGACAAGCAGACTTATGACAACGGTTACGTGGACGCGCTCGATGGCCTCCGCGGCAATGCGCTCATGATCGATGTGAGCGAAGGTCAGTTCGCGTACGCCACGCCCGGCGATCCGAGTTCCGGGATCGCGCCCAATCCGAACTTTCTCAGGCCCTTTGTCG
>CAZFCY010000268.1:0-4243 GCA_964517665.1 uncultured Opitutaceae bacterium
AGTCGAAGGTCAAAGGTCTAAAAGTCAAAGGTCGCCAGGAGCGGGCTTCCGGCTCGTGGAGAGGACGGTTGGCGGTTGGACCGTGGACGGTCGGACCGTGGGCGACGAAGCCGCCACTGTGGCGCCGCAGGCGCACCGTCCAACACGGTTATCGCCCTCCGGAAACGGTCCAACAACCAGCAACCAATAACCAATAACTTTTCACCCCTCACTCTTCAGGTCGGGAATTGCCAAACGCGGTGGAGTGCCATGCGTTGTCCTGTCTGCCGACATCCCCATCCCCCTTCCGGTTCATGCCGCCCCGTCTTTCGTCATGGTTTGGTCGCCTCTCGCCCGGCACGTGGGTGATCGTCGCCCTTGCGCTCGTTTCCTCCGCCTGGATTGCGATCCAGGGGCGGCCGGAGCGCGTGGGGATGCCGTTCTGGGTGTTCAACAAGGTCCACGCGATGACCTACGCGCCGTTTGTGGAGCGCTGGAACGCGGAGCACCCGGAGAACCCGGTGGACCTCGCGCTGCTCCAGATCGATGCCTACGAGCGGCGGCTGCTTTCGGGCTTCAACGCCGGCACGCCGGTCGGAGAGATCCTCGAGGTCGAGCGCCGCCTCGCCTCGCGCACCTTTCTCGGCCCGCCGGAGTCGATCGGCTACCGCGATCTCACCGATCGCCTCCGTGACGAGGGCCTGCTCGACATCATCAACGCGCCCTCCTTCGCGCCCTGGACGGCCCGCGGCCGCATCTACGGAATCCCGCACGACGTGCATCCGATGCTCCTCGTCTATCGCGCGGACATCATCGAGGGCGCCGGCATCGATCTCACGCGGGTCGAGACCTGGGACGAATTTGCCGACGTCCTCAGGCCGCTCATGAAGGACCTCGACGGCGACGGGCAGATCGACCGCTTTCCACTCGCGGGCTGGCCCACGCAACAGATGTTTGTCGAGGGGCTCATGCGCCAGGCCGGCGGCCGTTATTTCGACGACGACGGCAAACCGGTGCTCGACGACCCGCTCAACGCGAGGACGCTGGCGAGGATCGTCTCATGGACCGTGGGCCCCGACCGCATCTGCATCGAAGTGCCGGACCAGGTGGCCGGCGGCAACCAGATGCGGCGCAACGGCACCATGCTGTGCCAGCTCATGCCGGACTGGATGGTGGGCCAGTGGAAGCGCGACATCCCGGAGCTGGCGGGCAAGGTCAAGCTCATGCCGCTGCCGGCCTTCGAACCCGGCGGCAATCGCACGTCGGTCTGGGGCGGCACGATGCTCGGCATCTCGCAGAAGACGGAGAACTTCGAGGCGGCCTGGAGTTTCGCCCGGGGGCTCTATCTTTCCCCGGAGCTGGCGGAGGAAACCTTTCGCGGCACGGGGATCATCACGCCGGTGAAAACGCTCTGGACGCTGCCCGTCTTCGCGGAGCCGGATCCCTACTTCTGCGGCCAGGCGGCGGGGCTGGCGTTCATCGAGCAGGCGCCGCGCGTGCCGATCCGCTCCTCCTCGCCCTTTGAGCGGCTCGCGCTCGAGCGCGCCGTCGTCGCGGCCATCGCGCTGCGCGAGCACGCCGCGCGCGCCGGGCATTTCACGCCGGAGGCCCTCGAGCCCGAGGCGGCGCGCCTGCTGGGAATCGCGCAGCACGAGGTTCGCCGCGAACTCGATCGCAATGTGTTTCTGAATACAACAACACCCGAAGCGACCAACGCCTCCACGACGGAGGTCTCTCCATGAGTCGCCGGCAATCAGTCCGGCCCCATCCCGCGTGGACGCCGTGGCTCTTCATCGCGCCCTTCCTCGCCATCTTCGGCCTCTTCGTGGTGTGGCCGCTGGTGAAATCGCTCGTGCTCTCGCTCCAGCAATCGCACGGCCCCGCCTACACGGAGTTCATCGGGCTCACGAACTACGCGCTCATCCTCACGGATCCGCTCTTCTGGAAGGCCGCGCGCAACACGCTCTATTTCGCGCTGGGATCGGTCCTCCTGCAACTGCCGCTCGCGCTCGGCCTCGCGCTGCTGCTCGACCGCCCGGGGCTTCGCGGGCGCGCGATATATCGCACGGTGTTTTTCGCCCCCTACCTCGTCGGGCTCGTCTTCGCCGCGCTGATATTCTCCTTCATCTTCGAGAAGCGGACCGGGCTGCTGAACAAGATGGTCAACGGCGTGTTCCCCGCCTGGGACATCGACTTTCCCTGGCTGCAGAACCACGTGGTCTGGACGCTCGTGCTCATCGGGCTGTGGCTCTATGTCGGGCTGAACATGGTTTATTTCCTCGCCGCGTTGCAGAACGTGCCGCGGGATCTCGTCGATGCCGCCAATATCGACGGCGCCAGCCGCTGGCAGCGCTTTCGCAACGTCATCCTGCCCGAGATCGTGCCCGTGGGCAGCTTCGTGGTGCTGCTCTCGATCATCGGCAGCCTGCAATTGTTCGAGCTGCCGTGGATCCTTCTCACGGGCGCGAACCAGCCCGTGCCCGACGAGCGTGGCTGGACGGTCGTGGTCTATCTCTATCAACGCGGGTTCATCACCTCCGACCTCGGCTATGCCAGCGCGGTGGGGTGGCTGCTCGCCGCCGTGCTCATGGGCGTGGCGATCGGCCAGCGCAGGCTCATGAAGCGGCGGGAGGAGCATCTCGTATGAGCGCCTCCGATTCCGGCCCCGCGCCGCGCTTCCAGGCGCTGGCGATCCACGCGCTGCTCGTCGCATGCGCGCTCGTCTGGCTCGTTCCCTTCGGCTATATGCTCTTGTCCGCCTTTCGATTTGGCGGCGACAACGGCCCGGTGATCTTCGAATGGGCGAACGGCCCCGTGGTCCATTGGGAGCGCGTCACCCTGGACAATTTCGAGCGGCTGTTTCGCGAGCCCTTCATCTTCCGTTCGCTGGTCAACTCGGTTTTCTTCGCCTCGCTCACGAGCCTCGGCGCCACGCTCGTCGCCGCGGCCGGCGGCTACGCGCTGGCGAAGTTCAACTTCCGCGGGCGCGAGCCGCTCACCGCGCTCGTGCTCGGCGCGCTCATCATCCCCGCTCCGCTCCTGCTCGCGCCCGGCTACCAGTGGCTCTATCAACTCGGCCTGCTCGACACCTACGCGGGATTGATGCTGCCCGCCCTCGCCTCCGCCTTCGGCGTCTTTCTCTTCCGGCAATCGATGCTCAACTCCGTGCCCGGCGAGCTGCTCGACGCCGCGCGCATCGATGGCGCGAACGAGCTGCGCATCTTCTTCGGCCTCGTGCTGCCGCTGGTGCGGCCGATGATCGGCGCGTTTCTCATGATCACGTTTCTCGCCACGTGGAACAACTTCATCAATCCGCAGGTGGTGATGCAGAGTTCCGAGATGTTTCCCCTCTCCGTCGCGATCAACAACATGCGCGGGCTCTACGGCACCGACAACGGCCTCATCCTCGCCGGCTCGTTCGTTTCCGTCCTTCCCCTGCTCTGCCTCTTCCTGCTCCTGCAGCGCGAGTTCATCTCCGGCCTCACCACCGGCGCGATCAAGGGTTGAGCGCGCGGCTCGCGGGCGCCGCGCAGGCGGACCTCGCCCCAATCGTCGCCGCCGGGATTCGATCGCGAGGATCCGCTGTGTGGCAGAAGGAAGGAACGCTGATCCGCGCTGATCCCCGCTAATCGGATCAGCGCGGATGAGCGTCTATAAGCGTTCCAAGCCTGATGTGTTTCCGTCCGAGGCTCGGGAGGCTTGTTCATGCCGATTCGTGGACCAAACATTCCGAACCGCGCATTCCGCACAGACCCCCGGAGCAAGCTCCGGGGCATTGGAGGGACCGGCTCCGTCCGGTCCGCGAATACCCCCGGCTCTCGTTTCTCCAACCGGACGACACAGAGGTCGTCCCTCCACCAACCAAACCGAAGCAAGCTTCGGGGTATCGAACCCACTGGGAATGAACCCGCAAGGGATTCAAAGATTCACCTCGATCATGCGAACTCTGAGCATTGGCCACAAGAGGCTCAAAATGCTCAGAAGAAGACGGCTTCGTTTGTGCCTTTTGAGCCTTATGAGGCCATTCCGTTTCTCTCCTTTGGTTGCGGCGGAGCCGCGCTGGGATCCGCGCTGATCCCCGCTAATCGGATCAGCGCGGATGAGCGTCTATAAGCGTTCCAAGCCTGATGTGTTTCCGTCCGAGGCTCGGGAGGCTTGTTCATGCCGATTCGTGGACCAAACATTCCGAACCGCGCATTCCGCACAGACCCCCGGAGCAAGCTCCGGGGCATTGGAGGGACCGGCTCCGTCCGGTCCGCGAATA
>CAZFCY010000269.1:0-4206 GCA_964517665.1 uncultured Opitutaceae bacterium
CAGCCAGTGGGGCGCGGCGATCGAGGCGTTCCGGCAGGAGTACGGGTTTTATCCGAGTTTCCATAACGCAAGTTCGCCGGCGAGTATCTCCGGAAACCGGATAGATATTCCAGCAGACACGGATATTTTCGTAAAAACGCTTTCGGGGCAAAGCGTCGACGGAAGCAGACTGCCTGACCCTGAAGCGGCAGCACTAAATAAGAAGAGGATCTCGTTCTACAGTTTTGGAGTTGGAGACCTCAGTTCCACGCAACAGCTACAGGATGCGTTCGGGAATACCGAAATCGTGGTTCTCTTGGATAATACCTACGATGGAATGATCAGAATTGGCGCATCTGAAGATTACACTGAAGCCCCCACAGTGAACGGCCTCGGACCACCTCTCCTCCCCGGCTCCCCGCCCGTCCGCGCCGGCGTCATTTTCTACTCCGCCGGCGCAGGCAACAACAGTTCCGACATCGTCACTTCCTGGTGACCGCCCCTACCCCACCAGATCGATCCGGAACACGTTCGTGATCCGCTGCGCGCGCTGATTCCAGAGGTAGCGGAGGTGGGTTGAGGGCACCGGGAGCGTGAGCGCCGGCGGGCGGAAGACCGCGACGCAACCACCGCCGGCGCGACGCACGCTCGGGTAAACGAGGCCCCACGCGTCTTCCCCGCGCCAGGCGGCGCCGGCTTTCTGTGAGGGCCGGTAGTCGTCCGGGTCGAGCAGGTTCGCGTGGTCGCCGCCGCGCAGGTCGAGCAAAGGCTGGCGCATGCGGTTCACGTAAACGCGCATGGTGATTTCGAGATCCTCCTCGTTGGTCGCGGCGAGGAAGCGCTCGCGGTGATGGCGGGTTTCGGCGATCGCCGTGGCGATGGTGTCGGCGCCGTAATACACGCCGTAGCTTCCGTCGGAGAAACGCGAGGGCCGGCCGATGTGGGTGAAACAGGCCATGATGACCGTCGCGCCGGGGCCCCAGACCCAGTCGTGGCGCGGCACGAGCTGGAGTTCGCCGGCTTCCTGGCGGAGGCGCCGGTTGGTCATCGCCTCGATCGCGAAGGCGGTTTCCATCTCGTCGGGCGTCTCGAAGATGCCCTCGAAGATATTCACGGGAGGAAACTGGCTCGGGATGATCCGGAACACCTCCGGCCAGTCGACCGCCACCTCGGGCGGTCGCGTCCCTGCGCGCGGTTTTGCCATCGCGACGTCGGTCCCGCTCAACCGCGCACGGCGTCGAGGTACTCGCGCACGGCGGCCAGATCGACGACGCTTCCCGCGAGCATGCGGTCGAGCGCGCTGCGGCCGTTGAAGGGATGGGCGGTGTTCGGCTTGCGCAGCCAGGCGGCGGCCCGCTTTTCGGCGCCGAAGAGAACGAGCAGCGCCTTGTGGATGCCGAAGATGTAGGAAATGCGTTCCAGCGTGTCGCGGGCGAGCGCCACTTCGGGAAGTTTCCGGTATTTCGCGAACGTCGTCCGCCCGATGCCTCCGAGCAACACCTGCTGCTCGCGCGCCGCCAGCCCCCATTGATCCGTGATGGCGAAGAAACCCTTCAACGCCACGCGGCCCGCGCCGGGGGCGTGGATGTCGGTGGAAATCGGTGCGGTTTGGACGACTGCGCTCATGATGGGAGAGAAGCTAGTGCGCTTGTGAACAATTTCAAGTTATATGTTCGGATGTGGCTAGAAACGATGGCTGTTCGGGATGGGGCCTATAGGACCTATGCGACTTATACGCCCCATGCTTTTCGAGATGGCTGCCTCTCGGGCAAAAAATCCGCGGCTACTCCTCGGCCACGCCGGGCACGGTGGCCGAGCGGCCGTTGTGCTTCGGGCCGAGGCTCAAGAGGTAGGGCGCGGCGGCGCGCGCCCAGCGCTCGGGTCCGCCGTAGTGGCCGGCGGAGTCGCCCCAGCATTTGCGCAACATGTCCGTGTCGATCACGCCGGGATTGAGCGGGACCACGGCCATGCCGGACGGAACCTCCTCAGCCATCGCTTTCGAGAGCCCTTCGATCGCCCACTTCGTCGCGCAATACGGCGCGACCCCGGCCGAGGCGGAACGTCCCCAGCCCGAGCTGAAATTGACGACGACCCCGCGCGCCCGCCGCACCATCGCGGGGACGAAGGCGCGGATGACGTTGGCCACGCCCTTGATGTTCACGTCGATGAGCGCGTCGAACTCCGCGGCCGGCGCCTCCCACACCGGCGCGGGCGCATTCATGAGCGCCGCATTGTTGACGAGCAGATCGGGAACCCGGCCGCTCGCGAGCAGTCGCTTCGCCCACGCATCCACGGCGGCCGCGTCGGCGACATTCACCACGGCAAACTCGTGCGGCGCGCCGAACTCCTGCTGGAGCCGTCGGATCGCCTCCGACGACCGGCCGCATCCCCAGACGACATGGCCGGCCGCGGCAAACTCGTCGAGCAACGCGCGCCCGAGGCCGCGGGTCACGCCGGTCAACACGATGAGGCGAGGGTCGTTCTGCTGGCTCATGGGGAAAGCGTCGCACGATCGCAGCCTCGCGCAAAATCGAAGCGCGGAAAAACCGCGCCGGTGGTCATGGCGCGCGACGGGTCACGACGCGCGACCGCCTTCGCCCAAGCGGGCTGGTCGGGCCGGATCGAGCATCGACCCGGGCCGGACCCGGACTCCCGCTCAACGCGACTGCAGGCGGATGTTGTTCAAGCCCGCCCTGCGGCAGGCATCCATGACGAAGGTCACGCGCTGCAGCGGGGTTTCCTGGTGCGCCTTGAGCAGGACCGGGATGTCGAGCGTCTGCGCCGCGATGGCCTGGATCAACCCCGCGAGCTGCTCGTCGGAGGCTTCCTTGCCGTTGAAGAAAATCCGGCTCTCGGCGTCGATCCCGATGATGACGGGCGTCTCGAACTGGTTTTTTCCCGCCGTCTCCACCTTCGGGAGGGTCAGGTTGAGCGTGAGGCGCTCGCGAAACTGCATGCTCACGAGAAAGAAGAAGATGAGGATGGTGAGCACATCCATCAACGGCACGATGTTGATGTCGGGCCGCTTGCGGCGCCGGGCGAGAAGACTCATGCGCGCGCGACGATCTTGCGGGTTTCGCCCGCCGACTGGTTGCTGCGCGCGGTCACGGCATCGAATCGCTCGAGGAGCGACTCGAGCTGCACGGCGTAGGTTTCCACCTTGCGCTGGAGGTAGCCATTGCCGACGAGGCACGGGATGGCGATGGTCAGGCCGAGCACGGTCGTGGTCAGCGCGAGGGCGATGCCCTTGGTGAACGCGGCTGGATTCGGCACGCCGGTGTCGGTCGAGATGCTGCCGAAGACCTGGACGAGCCCGACCACCGTGCCGAGCAGACCGAGCAGCGGCGCGGCGCCGATGATGATCTCGACGAAGACGAAGCCGCGCTCCATGCGGTTGACCTCGAGCCGGCCGAAGGCCTTGACCGCGTCCTCGTCATGCGGGTGTTGCTCGGCGAACGCGATGATGCGCGCCAGCACACTCGTGTCCGATCCGAAAACGGGGCGGCCGGCCACGATCGCATCGACGAGGTCGGCCGGGATCACCGCGCTTCGCCTCAGCGCAAACAATCGCTCGAAAATGATGAAGGCTCCAATGACCGAGCAGAGCCCCAGCGGATAGACGAAGATTCCAGCGCCTTTGAGAATTTCGAGCATGACGACGTTGCGGAAGTGGGTCAGCGGGGACTTTGCGAGGGTTCCCGCCGGAATGCAACCGCCACACCGGGCGGAGGGAAAGCACAGTTCAAGTGGAAAGTTGAAGTTGAAGTGGCCGCGTCGCGGACCAGACGGAGTCGGTCACGCCGGGCCTCATTCGCGGTCTTTCCACTCAGATCAGAGGGATCGGATCTGACACCCGTCCCCTGATTTCTGTCCCCTGATTTTCAGACGTAGGCGAGACCGCCGGCCACTTTGTCGATCTCCGGACGGCCTTCGAGCAGTTCCGCGATCGGATCCCACTTGCCGGCGACCAAGCCGGCGCGGGCGGAGTCGCGGACGGTTGCCGGGATCGCGCGGTCGCCGAAACGCACCTCGAGCTTTTCGACGTCCATCGTCACTTCGAGCGTCGGATCGGCCTCCAGCGCCGCCGCGAGCGCCTCGCGATCGGCGCGCGCGACGCTGAAGCACGGGATGCCGAGCGTGGCGCAATTGCCGAAGAAAATCTCGGCGAACGACTCCGCGATGACGCCGCGAAAACCATAACGGTAGATCGCCTGCGGCGCGTGCTCG
>CAZFCY010000270.1:0-4136 GCA_964517665.1 uncultured Opitutaceae bacterium
AACGCGCTTTATTCCCCTATGAGTTCAATACCCCAATACCCCGGAACTCGCTCCGGGGATTTTTGCTCTCAGTTGAAGAAGCCCATCGGGGGCGCGCTGCTCTTGAGGTCGTGGAAGCGCTCGATATTGGGCAGCGCCGCGGGGATGTCGGATTTTGAAACGCCGAGCCAGAGCGCGAGTTCGCAGAAATATTCGTCCACCGAGGTCGTTGGAATGAGCCGCCCGCGGCCAGTGTCGAGATCGTTGCCGAGGGCGAGGTTTTCCGGGTATTTGCCATAGAGCCGTCCGCCCTTGTGGCCGCCGCCCAGAATGAACTGATTTCCGCCCCAGCCGTGGTCGGATCCCTTGCCGTTGCTCGAGAGCGTCCGGCCAAAATCCGAAGCGGTAAAAAGAAGGACGTCGTCCTGCAGGCCCAGCTCGCCGAGCGCCTGCCAGAACGCGCCGACGGCCTGGCTGACGTGTGCGAGGCTCACGGCTTGGCTGTCGAGCACTTCGTCGTGATGATCCCAGCCGCAGTGGCGCACAAAATAAGTCTGGCGTTTCATGCCGAGGCGCTCGCGCGCCGCAATGCTCCGGGCGATGCCACGGAAACTCTGGCTTAGTTGAAACTCTGGAAACGGTGTCGTGATCGGAGGAGCGCCGTTCCATGCCTCCAGGAATACGTTCGAGGCTTCGATCGAGCCACGGGTCAGATTGGCGTATGTCTGCTTGAAAAGGCTTTGATATTGCTGCTCGAGCATGCTGTCCACGGCCTTGCGAAAAAAAAGCCGGTCAGGATCTGCATATCCGTCGAGAAGCGAGACTCCGTTCGGAGTGATCGAGTAGGGAATCAGGTTTTTGCCGGACTGAAAAACGTTGGTGCCCGAGAGCGATATATTCATCGAGATCGCGTCGTTCTCGTTGATCGCCTGAAGCACCTCGGCGGCCCGGCCGGCCCAGCCTGTGCAGCCACGCTTGTCGGGGGTGGCGGTCTGCCAGTGCATCAACTGGTCGGAATGAGAGTAGAGGCCGAGTGGAAGCTTCGCCGTCTGATTGGCGATGGCGGCGAGGCTGGTCGGTTCGATCAGCGTGCCTACATTGCAGATGAAAGACAGTTTGCCGGCGTCATAGAGGCCGCGGATTTCCGGCATGCACGGGTGAATGCCGAAACGCCGTCCTTCCTCTCCCGCGGATTTGTCGCTAACTTCCAACAGGCGATCCTTCTCCAAGGCCAGGTCGGCGCGCGCTTTCCAGTAAGCGGCGTGCTCGGACGGCTCCAGCGGCACGAGCATGTTGAAGGAATCGTTTCCCCCATCGAGGAAAAGACAGACCAGGGCTTTGTATCGGCTGTCCTTGCCCAGGTTCTGCGCCGATGCCCGCCCGGTGGTGGCGAGATTGAGCAGCAGGGAGTAGAGTGAGGTGGATCCCACGCGGGCGCAATTGGCTTGCCGGAGGATTTTTCGGATCGAGAATCCGTTGCCTTTGCTTGCGTTCATGAGCGTCTTTATGGTCGGAGGCGTGAACGTTATAAAAAAACCGCGAAGTCCGGAGAAACAGCGATCAATTGGGCGATTGCCTTCACCTTTTGCGTCGGCGTGTAGGCAGGGGGCAGCTCCCGATATGCCGTCAGGAGAACCTCGCGCGTCTTCGACGCAAGCAGCCCGCATGTCATCTTCAGGTCCAAAAGGTCGATCAACGCTTCCGGGTCGTCGGCGAGGACGATTTCGTCACTGAAATCGAGTCGCATGGATTCCGCCCCGTCGCCGATCATTTTCATATAATGATTCAGCGCGGTGATGGCTGTGGACGACGTCATGATCTGGAACTCCGGCGCGCAAAGCCCGGCGCGGGCGATTTCGCCGGGAGGCTGGTAATCCGGAAGGAAGAAATTGAATACGCTGGGTGAGTTTAGCAGGATCTGGTTGGTCGCCGTCTGCGTGTCGTGATCGTTGATCTTGAATGTTCCCGCCTCCGAACGCGCATTGAAGGTGCGAGCAAGCCGCACGTAGCGGAGGTAGGGCTCGCGCAGTCTCCCCGTGGTCGCGCTGGAGGTGTCGGCATTTTGCGCCTCTTCGTCGAGGAGAACCGCCTTGATGACCGCGCGCATGTCACCTCGCGCGCCCTGGCCGTTGTCGTCGAATGCGCTTGTCACACGCCGGATGTAGCCGGGCGATGGATTGGATGTGACGAGTCGCTGGATGACAAACCGGCCGAAAAAAGGCCCGACATTCGGATGATAAAACAGATTGTCGATGGCGTCTTCGACGTCATCCATCGCTTTGCGGCCGGGCGCTTCCGAAAACGCCGGCAGGCGCGCGCCTCGAAGGAGGATTTTCTCATCCTGATCGTGTTCGTTCTCCCACATCTTCATGGGCGAGCCGTAGTCAAACAAGCCGTCGAAGAAATGCTGTGGATTGTCGATGTCCGAATCCTTATATCCAAATGCGAGTCCGGTAAACACGCGCGCGAAACTCGTCACGTGCGAATTGTCATAGGTTGGGATTTCGCGGCCCTGATCATCGAGGCGATGCGTTCCGTCCGCATTCAGTTCCCAGAGCCCTATGCTGAAGAGCTGCATCACCTCTCGCGCGAAGTTCTCATCGGGATACCTGCCGACGCTTGGGTCCGGTTTCCTGTTCCTCAGGTGTGTCAGATAAAAACCCATGAGCGGATCGAGCGCGACGTGCCTAAGGAGGTCGCGCCAGTTGCCGAACGACAAAATTCCGAGATTGTCGTAGTACTGCATCATCTCCCATGGCACAAACTCGATCGCGACTTCGGAGACGACGAAGAATTCGGACAGCGCCACTGCCATCCGTTGCCGCAGGAGATCGTTTGCGGTCAGCACCTGCCGCCACCACGCGTGGTGCATCTCGTAGTGCAGTCCACGGAGGCGGTATTCATGCACCTCTTTGAAGGTGACGCTCGGCTCGATCGCAAATTGCTCGTCGATCCACGCTTCGCAGCCGATCTCCGCCACAGTTCTGATATCCTTCATCGTGGCTCCAAGCGTCGCTTGCATAAGGAAGCGCGCGGCTTGCTTCAGAGCGGGCGTATGGGTGGCGGTGCGCATGAGTCGGGCGAACCGGAGAAAAAAACGCGTGGCGTGGTGAGTCAAGCGCCCGCCGCCAGCGGTGGCCCATCGCGGAGTGCGTCCAGACTGCAGTATGTTCAATAGTTGTTCTCTGTATTTGACTGCCGGCTTGCGTGTGCGCTCGCCAGCCGCGCCTTCTGAGGCAGTGTTGAGGCACGAGCATGTCGCACGCGTGTGTCTGCCCGGAGTCGCGCTCTGGCCGGCTTTCTGCATTGCGGGATCGCCCGGGAGGGCGGGCGGCGTGCCGGATCGTTGCGCATGGCGATCCCGCGTGTGCTTGTCGCGGACGATCAGGACGATGTCCTGAAGTCACTCCGCATGCTGTTGAAGGCCGAGGGGTTTCACGCTCATGGCGTGTCCTCGCCGAGGTGTTGAAGGCGGTGCGCGAGCGCGATTTCGACGTGGCGCTGCTCGCGCTCGTCATCGCCACGGCGTGGACACAGGCCAAACTCGGCGCGGCGTTGCGACGAGGGCGGCGGCTCGAGGTGATCCGTGCGCGGGCCACGCATTTGCGCCGGTTCATGGAGAACGATGCGCGCATCGCGTGTCTCCCGCCGCCGCACAAGGACCCCGTCGATGTTCCCCGCCTCGTTGCGCGGGTCGTCACGCTCGAACAACTCGTGCCGGTCGAGATTGTGTCCACAATTCCATGTCACGCGCCGGCCGACGTTTCCCAGCTCAAGCAGGTGTTGATCAACCTCCTCGAGAACGCCGCCGAGGCCGAGGCTGAAACCGGAGGCAGCGTGCGCGTCGGTTAGGGAAGGAGCGCCGACGCCGTCGAAATCTGGGTCGAGGACGAGGGGCCCGGCATCGCGAATCCGGACAATCTCTTCACTCCGTTTTACTCCACGAAGCGCGCCGGCTCCGGCATCGGGCTTGCGCTCAGTCGCCAGGTCGTGGATGCACACGACGGTCGCCTCACAGTGGAAAGCCGGATCGATCGGCTAGGCGCGCGCGGTGGTGACCCTGCCACTCTGAGTTGAAGCGTTGGCGGATGGCGTTTGGGGCGGGCCAGAACCCGCTCCTGCAACGGAAGTGTCCCGCTATTGGGATTCCGTTGTCC
>CAZFCY010000271.1:0-1149 GCA_964517665.1 uncultured Opitutaceae bacterium
TCAATGTCTCCCACTCCAGGCGGCGACCGGTTCCGGTCGCCGCTTTCGTTTTCTCTCGCCCCTCGCCTCTCGCCCCGCGCCCGGGTTCTGCCTCACCCGGCGCAGAACCTATTTGCCCGCGCCTCCGGCGACTCTACGTTCGGCCCCATGTCCTCCCTTTCCGCGGCGCCGGCCGGCGCCGCTCACACCGCCTCCAGCGCCACTGCTTCCTCGATCGAGCCGACCGATTCCTTCGCCCGCCGCCACCTCGGGCCGGATGCGCGCGAGGTCGCGTCGATGCTCGCATCCATCGGGCACGCTTCGCTCGACACGCTGGTCGATGCCGCCGTGCCCGCCGCCATCCGCCGCGGGCCGATGACGCTTCCGCCGGCCGCCGGCGAGGCCGCCGCGCTCGAGGAACTCCGCGAGATCGCCACGCAAAACAAGGTGTTTCGCAGCTTCATCGGCCTCGGCTATTACGACACATACACGCCCGGCGTCATCCGCCGGACGATCTTCGAAAACCCCGCCTGGTACACCGCCTACACGCCCTACCAGTCGGAAATCTCGCAGGGCCGGCTCGAGGCGCTGCTCAATTTCCAGACCATGGTCTGCGACCTCACCGGGCTCGAGATCGCGAACGCCTCCATGCTCGACGAAGGCGCCGCCGCGGCCGAGGCGATGATGATGTGTCACCGCCTGAAGGGTGGCGACGACGACGCGCAACGCACGTTTTTCGTCTCGGAGAAATGCCATCCGCAGACAATCGACATCGTAAACACCCGCGCCAGGCCGCTCGGCATCCACGTCACGGTCGGCGACCACCGCCTCTTCAGACCCGACGCGCATTGCTTCGGTGTGCTCGCGCAGTACCCGGATACCACGGGTTCGATTCACGACTTCGAGGCGTTCTTCGAGGCGGCGCACGCGGCCGGCGCTTACGCGATCGTCGCGACGGATCTCCTCGCGCTCACGCTGCTGCGCGCGCCGGGCCGTTTCGGGGCGGATGTCGCCGTGGGCTCGGCCCAGCGCTTCGGCGTGCCCATGGGCTTCGGCGGGCCGCACGCCGGTTTTCTCGCCACCCGCGACGAGTTCAAACGCCAGATGCCGGGCCGCCTCGTCGGCGTGTCGAAAGACGCACAGGGCGATCCCGCCATGCGCCTCGCGCTC
>CAZFCY010000271.1:1159-4109 GCA_964517665.1 uncultured Opitutaceae bacterium
CACGCGCGAGCAGCACATCCGGCGCGACAAGGCCACCTCGAACATCTGCACCGCGCAGGTGCTGCTCGCGGTCATGGCCTCGATGTACGCCGTCTATCATGGGCCGGAAGGCCTTGCGCGGATCGCCACGCGCGTGAAGCGCCTCACGGAGATGCTCGCCGCCGCGCTGCGCAAACTGGGCGCGACGGTCAACGCCGAGCCCGTCTTCGACACGCTCACGGTGGGCAACGTCGCCTCCGTTCGTGTGCAGGCCGCGGCCGAGGCGAAGCAGATCAACCTTCATATCATCGACACGCACACCGTCGGCATCGCGCTCGACGAGACCACGACCCTCGAGGAGGTCCGCGCGATCCTCGGCTTCTTCGGCGACGTATCCACACTCCAACTACACGAGGAGGTGGACGCCGCCTTCCAGCCCCCGCTCGCGCGCGACACGCCGTTTCTCCAGCACGAGGTTTTCAACCGCCACCACACCGAGCACGAGATGCTGCGCTATATCAAACGCCTGGAGGCGCGCGACCTCTCGCTCTGCCATTCGATGATCCCGCTCGGCTCGTGCACGATGAAGCTCAACGCCGCAAGCGAGATGTTTCCCGTCTCCTGGCCGGAGTTCGCGAACCTGCATCCGTTTGCCCCCCCCCGTCAGGCGCGCGGCTATCAGCGGCTCTTCGGCGACCTCGAGACCTGGCTGGCGGAACTCACGGGCTTCGCCGCCGTCTCGCTCCAGCCCAACGCCGGCTCGCAGGGCGAATACGCCGGCCTGCTCGCCATCCGCGGCTACCACCAATCGCGCGGCGAAGGCCGGCGCAACGCCTGCCTCATCCCGACCAGCGCGCACGGCACGAATCCCGCCTCCGCCGCCATGTGCGGCTTCCGTGTCGTGCCTGTCGCGTGCGACGCGCAGGGCAACATCGAACTCGCCGACCTGCGTCGCAAAACCGAAGCGCACGCGGACGATCTCGCGGCGTTGATGGTGACCTACCCGTCCACGCACGGCGTCTTCGAAGCCGCGATCAAGGACATCTGCGCGCTCGTCCACGAGCACGGCGGACAGGTCTACATGGACGGCGCGAACATGAACGCGCAGGTCGGCCTCACCTCGCCCGGCGAGATCGGCGCCGATGTCTGCCACCTCAACCTGCACAAAACCTTCTGCATCCCGCACGGCGGCGGCGGTCCCGGCGTCGGTCCGGTCGGCGTCGCCGCGCACCTCGCGCCGCACCTGCCGGGACACGTGTTTTCAGCCGGCCGGCACAACGCCGTGGGCGCCGTCTCCGCCGCGCCCTGGGGTTCGGCTTCGATCCTCGTCATCTCGTGGATGTACATCCGCATGATGGGCGCGGACGGGCTCACCGACGCGTCGAAGATCGCGATCCTCAACGCCAACTATATCGCGCGCCGCCTCGAAAAATCCTTCCCCGTCCTCTATCGCGGCAACGCCGGGCTCGTCGCGCACGAGTGCATCGTCGATCTGCGCGCGTGGAAGAAAAACGGCATCGAAGTCGAGGACGTCGCCAAGCGGTTGATGGACTACGGCTATCACGCGCCGACGATGTCATTTCCCGTCCCCGGCACGTTCATGATCGAGCCGACGGAGAGCGAATCGAAGGCGGAACTCGATCGTTTCTGCGACGCGATGATCGCGATCCACGGCGAGATGCAGGCGGTCGTGAACGGCGAATCCGACAAGGCGAACAACCCGCTCAAACACGCGCCGCACACAGCGAAGGCCGTCTGCGGCGACGCATGGGATCATCCCTACTCGCGCGAGGCCGCGGCATTTCCCGCGCCGTGGACGCGCGCGAGCAAGTTCTGGCCGGCCGTCGGTCGCGTGGACAACGTCTATGGCGATCGCAATCTCGTCTGCTCGTGCGCCGGCATGGAAGCCTACGCGAACGAGTCGTAGCCCGGGCTCTTTTGGATCCCGCCGCCACCGCAGCGGGTCACATACATCGCGCAGCCCGACCCGGGAGGGCCGGGACCGCGGTCGAAGTCAACCGCTTCGGTCCGCCGCGTGGATGTCCAGGATCCTGATCTGCCGATCCGCGTGATCGGTCCAATACTTGATCGCGAACCGCCCGCATATGTTGATATCCACCGTGCGCCCGATCGCGTCGGATTCGGCATAGTCGGCATGCCGCCCGGGTGCTTCGCGGATATCGAGGAAACGATTACGAAGGCGACAGCGCTCGACCTTCGGCAATCGCTCGATGAAGGCGACGACGTCGAAGGCAATGAGCAGCTCGAAGCGGCTCATTCGTTGTCCGATTCATCGATGCCAAAGCGGCGGTCCATTTCTTCGACGCCAAGCCATCGTCCGGGGTCGTCGTCATCGATCTGATTCGCAAGTTTCGTTCGATACGCCACATCGTCACGGTCCTGCAAGGCGACGAGAAAGGCCATGATTTTGCTGCGCTCCGCGAGCGGCAGTCCGGCAAGTTCCTCTCTCAATGCCTCGATCGACATGATCTGAATCTAGCGCCGCTCGAGCATGCCGCAAGCCCGCAAACGCCGGCCCGCGTCACACTCGATAAAACGCCTCGGCGTTGCGCGCGTAAAGGCGGTGCATTTCGTCCGGGCTGCTGCCGGCGAGCGCGTCGTCGAGCGTCGCCACCCAGCGCGGGTAGTCGGTCGCTTGCGTGGCGACGGGCCAGTCGCCGCCGAACATCGCGCGCTCGAAACCGAAGCAGTCGAAAACGTGATCGAGATACGGACGCAGGTCCGCCGCTGTCCACTTCTCGAAATCGGCCTCGGTCACGAGACCGGAGACCTTGCACCACACGTTGGGCAGCGCCGCGAGTTCGCGAAGCTGCGCGCGCCACGGCTCGAGTTCTCCCTCCTTGATGTTCGGCTTGCCGATGTGATCGAGCACGAAGCGCACGCCCGGGCAGCGCTTCACCAGCTCGATTGTATTCAACATCTGGTGACACTTGATGCAGATGTCGAAACC
>CAZFCY010000272.1:0-4049 GCA_964517665.1 uncultured Opitutaceae bacterium
CGCGGACTGATTTGCTGGCTTCCACGCCGCCCCGCGCCAGCTTCATCCACTGTCATGGACGCCACCTTCTGGAACGAACGCTTCTCGGCCCCGGACTACGTTTACGGGACGGCTCCGAACGAATTCATCGCGGAGATCGCGGACAGGATTCCCGCCGGTCCGGTGCTCTGTCTCGCCGAGGGCGAGGGCCGCAACGCAGTCTTCCTCGCCGGCCGCGGACACGACGTCACCGCCGTGGATCAATCCGCCGCGGGGCTGGCCAAGGCGCGACGGCTCGCGGAAAAGCACGGCCGCGTTGTGCGCGCTGTCGAAGCCGACCTCTCGGCCTTTCGCATCGAGCCCGGTTCATGGGCGGGCATCATCACGACATTCGGCCATCTGCCGACGGCGCTGCGCCGCGAGGTTTACGCGGCGGCCGCGCGCGGCCTGATCGACGGCGGCGTTTTCGCCCTCGAAGCCTACACGCCGGCGCAATTGCGCTATAACACCGGCGGACCGCGCGACCTCGACCTGCTGATGACCGCCGACGCTCTCCGCGCCGAACTCGCGGACCTGGAGTTCGAGATCCTCCGTGAGATCGAGCGCGACGTGATCGAAGGCCCCACGCACACCGGCCGCGGCGCCGTCGTTCAGGTGCTGGCGCGAAAAACGAAGTAAAGACCTCCGGGCAGATTCCGGGACATCGCGCCTCTCGCGCCCAACACACCGGCCGGCGGCCGACATCCACCTTCCCGAATCGTCCGCCCAAGGTGAGCGCGGACGTCCCGACCGCGTCTTCCCCGCGCGCCACCACAAGCCATGTTTTTGTCGCGTACGCGACAAAAACATGGCTCGGACAGAAGCGGGGCGTTCAGACGGGATCGTCCAGGAGGCGCGAGATGACGTCGGCGGCGGTGTAGGATTCGCGGCCGGGAGGGAGGTAGCGGCGGATCTCGCGGACATCGTCTCCCGCGGTGATGAGGGCGGGTTCGACGCCACCGTCGCCGAGGGACTGGCCCAGCCCGATGGCGGCGAAGAGGCCGTTGCACAGACACCGTCGTCCTTCGGTGTCCGCAAGATCGCCGCCCTTGCGGACAAAGTCGTCCTCGGGCTCGGCGGGGCAGCGGTAGCCGATCGTTCCATCGGGCCGCTGGTAGGGCTGCCGCAGATAACCGAGATCGCACACGCGCGTTCGTCGTCGATACACGGCCTCGTCGGCGACGGTGTCCGCGAGCTGGACGACCTTGAACGGCATGCCGGTGGGCGAGGCGCGAGGCGCGGTTCGCACCTCGATCGTTTCGTCGCGGCTTTGGCGGAGAACCTCCCGTTTCACGTCGTCCGCCAGTCCGGATTCATCACAAAAGGCAAAGGCGGTGCCGACCTGCACACCCTGCGCTCCAAGGGCGAGCGCCTCGCGCAACCTTCCTGAAGTGGCAAACGATCCGGCGAGCCAGAACGGGCGGCCGAGCGCGCGGATCGCCCCGAGGTCGGGAACATCGCGCGGACCATAGACGGGTTCGCCACGCTCATCGATCTGAAGCGCGCCGCGCGGTGGCGCATTGTGTCCGCCGGCCACGGCGTGTTCCACGATGAAGCCATCGACATGGCCGCTCGACTTGCGCGCCAGGGTGATGGCGAGAGTCGCGGACGAGACGATCGCGAGAAAAGCCGGCCGCCGCAGCGGCTCGCGCGCGGCTTCGACATATTCCGCGGGATCGAATTCCACCGTGTGCTCGCGTTCCGCGGTGGCGCCCGCGACGGCAAGGCGCAGCTCGACCTTTTGTCCGGCCGCGAGCTGATCGAGCACGCCGGGGATCGCCCGCGGCACGCCGGCGCCCATGAGCACGACGTTCACGCCGGCCAGCATCGCGCCGAGGAGCGAAGGCAGGGTCGGCAACTGGACCTTCTCCAACAGGTTGATGCCCACGGGCCCCTCGTGTCCTTCACGGGCCAGATAAACCTCCGCGAAATTCGCGGCCACGGTGAGATCCACCAGATCCCTGGGCGATTGTCGCGAATACATGGGCGCGAGCCGAAACCGCCGCCCTGCCGCCCCGCCTTCCGGCACGAAGTAGCGATCGACGATCCTCCGCGCGATCTCCGGGAGCGGGAAGTGCTCCAGCGCCCGGCGCATGCTGCCGTCGGCGTCGCCGAGCTGCAACCGCCGCACGAGGACTGAACTCAACGCCGTGCCGGAAACGACGCCGAGGTGTCCGAGCCGCGACACGGCGCGCGCCAGGGTCCAGTTCGAGACCCCGATGCCCATGCCGCCTTGAATGATCGCCGGAAGGGCGGAGTTTGTCGGGGTCGATGGGTCCATGAGGGATTCAGTATGAGGATTTCCGCCGGCCCGGCCTTGGCTTGCGTCAAGGTTCTCGAAGAAACCGCGGCGGGACCCGCGCGACGGAAAAGCCGAGGTTGCTTGATCCCGGTCAAGGCACGAAGGGCAAAGCGATGGCAGGATGACGACAGAAGCGGCTCTGCTTCGCCTGCGACGGCCCGCTTTCCAACCGTCCGGAAGCAGGCGCGCCTCGCGCCGCCGGCATTTCCCTTTTCCACCCATGACCTCCATCACTGTTGAAACCACCGTGGGCGATCTCGTTCGCTCCTCCCCCGCGCGCTCCCGCATCTTCGAAAGCCTCGGCATTGACTATTGCTGCGGCGGCAAGAAACCACTCGCCGAAGTCTGCCGCGCCAGGGATCTCGATCCCGCCACCGTCGTCGCGATGCTCTCGGCCATCGATTCCGTCGCGGACGCCTCCGCCGGGGCCGATGCCGACGCGATGAGCCTCTCCGCGCTTTGCGACCACATCGAGAGCGCGCATCACGACTACCTGCGCGAGGAGCTGCCGCGGCTCGATTTCATGACGCGCAAGGTCGCCGCCGTGCACGGAGACGGCGAGCCGCGCCTCGTGGAAATCCGCCGTATCTTCGAACGTCTCGCGCCCGAGCTGGCCGCGCACATCACCGGGGAGGAGAAGGAGGTGTTCCCCGTCATCCGCGCCCTCGAGGCGGGAACGGGCGCTGGAGCGGCCGCGCTGGCCTCCTCGCTCGCCGAACTCGAACAGGAGCACGACGCCGCCGGGGCCGCGCTCGCGCAGTTCAGGGAGCTGACGGACGGCTACCGCCCGCCCGAGTGGGCCTGCAACACGTTCCGCGCGCTCTATGACGGCCTCGCCGAACTCGAGCGCAACATGCACCAGCACGTGCACAAGGAAAACAACGTGCTCTTCCCCAAGGCCCTCGCCATCGCCTGAGCGGCGGCGCGGAAACGGGATTCACCTCGACACGGGCCATGAGTCGTCGCGCGCGCCCACGCCTCGTTCCCCAACCGGCGCCGGACGGAGCGGAGCCGGATCCGATCGCGGCGGAAGCGGTGGAGTTGATGACCCTGACCGAACTCTGCGACCACTGCGCGAACGTCCATCACGCGCTCGTGCGGCGTGAACTCGCGCGGCTCCAGCTCGCCTCGCTCCAACTCGCGAAGGCGGAAACAGCGCTCGCCGACGCGCCCTGGATCGCCGACGCGCAAACGCAGCTCGCCCGCCTGTGCGGGCAGATCGCCGCGCACTTGCGGGCAGAGGCGCAGTCGCTTTTTCCCGTGCTTCGCCGGCTCGATGGCGTGCCCGACGGCGAACCGGCGGACCGGATCGCGCTCGGCCAACTGCTGGCGCGCATGAGAGACCAGCACAACGAAGCGGATGAGGCCCTGGACGCGCTCGAGACCTTGATCGGCGAGCGCCCCGCCGCCCGCTCCGGCTCGTCGCTCGAAGGAAAACTCCTCGCCGCGCTGCATCGCCTCGAACGATGCCTGCACGAGGGGATCTACCGGGAAAACCAGGTGCTCTTTCGCCGGGCCGCGGCGCTTTCACGTCCGCGTTGACGCGTGGCCGGCGGCGGCCCTTCTGGAACGCGGCGATTCATCGCCGCCCTTGCGCTCCTTCGACCGACAAACCCGCTCGAAAGGAGCGTATTCATCGGATGGATACAACCACTGAAACGCGCGATCGAGCCCCCGCCCTCTTCCCTGCCCGCATCGCCCCAGCGGGGCGATAAATACAATCCGCACA
>CAZFCY010000273.1:0-2328 GCA_964517665.1 uncultured Opitutaceae bacterium
CCTGGAGGGACGATCTCCGTGTCGTCCGCAGGCGAAGCGGTCCACACGGAGGTGGACCCTCCAATGTCGCGGGGCTTGCCCCGCGGATCTTCATCGCCGCTTTGGATCGGACACCCCGAAGCTTGCTTCGGCTTGGATTTCTTGGAGGGACGACCTCCGTGTCGTCCGCAGGCGAAGCGGTCCACACGGAGGTGGACCCTCCAATGCCGCGGGGCTTGCTCCGCGGATCTTTACTCCCCGAAGCAGGCTGGAGCGCCGGCGCCTCTTCAAAAGAACAGCCTCCTGGCGTCGGCTGCCTCAGGCAGCCATGGCGAAGATTCTCATGAGAAAAACCTTCATTTCGCGGGCCCTGTATGCCGTTAGTGTTTAATCGAGTCTGATCGCCTGCGTTCGTTCATGCACACGCCTGTCGCCCTCATTATTTTCAATCGCGTTCGCACCACCGAGCGAGTCTTCGAGGAACTCGCGAAGGTGAAGCCGCGCCAGCTCTTCGTCATCGCGGACGGCCCCCGCCCCGGCCGGCCGGACGATGTCGAGAAGTGCGCGGCGACCCGCAAGGTGATCGAGCGCGTCGATTGGGAGTGCGAAGTGAAGACCAACTTCGCCGACGAGAATCTCGGTTGCGGCATGCGGCCGGCGACCGGCATCTCCTGGGTTTTCGAGCACGTCGATCGCGCGATCTTTCTCGAGGACGATTGTGTGCCGCACCCCAGTTTTTTCCGTTTCTGCGACGAGATGCTCGAGCGCTACGCGGACGACGAACGGGTGATGATGGTGAGCGGAAACAATTTCCTGCCCGACGGCGGCCCGATGGCGCGCAGCTACACCTTTTTCCGTTTCCTCAATCTCTGGGGCTGGGCCTCCTGGCGGCGCGCCTGGAAGCACTACGATTTCGCGATGGAGAGCTGGCCGCGCCATCGGAATTCGGGCTGGATGCGCGCCGTCTCGGACGACCCCCGCGTCCTGGCCTTCTGGCGCCGTGTTTTCGACTCGGTTTACACCCACATCAGCCTGCGCGACATCTGGGATTATCAGTTCGCCTACGCCGTCATGAAGCAGGGCGGGTTCGGCATCGCGCCGTCGCGCAATCTCGTCTCCAACATCGGCTGGGGCGAGGACGCCACGCACACCACCGGCGAGAGCGGGCTCGCGAATCTGCCGGCGGTGGAGATGCCGTTCCCGCTGGATCATCCGCCCGTCGTGGCCTACGACCGGGGTTACGACGAGCAGGTGTTCAACCACGTCTTTCTCCATCCCAGGGCGCCCAACCGGCGCCTGCCGGTCGTCTTGAAGGACGCGGTTTCCTCGCGGTTTCCGCTGCGGTGGAAACGCTGGTGGTTTCAGCGAAGCGTGGCGCGCCGTTCCAGAACGGTCTGACCCCGCCATTTTCAGGAGGCGACGTCATCCGCGCATGAGCTCAGGCCTTTCTTCACGCAAACGGGTCGTGATCACCGTTCCCCTCTCGAGGAACGCGAAGCTGAAGCCCGACGAGGAGATCTCGCTCCGCCACCTGCGGCATTACCTCGGCCACTACGACAAGGTGCTCGTCGTGCCGGAGTCGCTGGATCTGCCGGACTTTCCGGACTTCGAGATCAGGCGTTTCGGCGACCGGTATTTCGGCAGCGTCGGCGCCTACAACAGCCTCATGCTCTCGCGCGGTTTCTACACCGCCTTCGCCGACTACGAATTCATGCTCCACTACCATTTCGACGCGCTGGTCTTCTCGGACCAACTGCTCGAATGGTGCGACGCCGGCTGGGATTACATCGCGCCGCCATGGGTGCATTGCAAGGACGCCGACTGGGTGAGGGAACCCTTCGTCGGCAACGGAGGTTTCTCGCTGCGGCGCATCGACGCCTTCCTGAAGGTCTTCGAATCCCGCCACCTCGCCGTCGATCCCGACGAGGATTGGAAGCACTTTTCCGCGCCGGGCTCGAGGGTGCGCCGGGTGCTGGGCCGCCCGCGGCGCGTGCTGCGTCGTTACTGGCCGTTCAACGGCGTGCACACGGAAATCCGTTCGTACCTCGAGCGAAACCAGAACGAGGATCTTTTCTGGGCGAACAACGCCGTGAAGTACAACCCGGCCTTCCGGATGGCTCCGTTCGAGGAGGGCGTGCGCTTTGCCTTCGAGCTGGTGCCCGACCGCCTTTTCGAAATGAACGACCGCAAACTCCCCTTCGGCTGCCACGCCTTCGGCCGCTACGACCGCGCCTTCTGGGAGCCGCATCTACTGAAGTAGGCGGCGGTCGGAGGGGCGCGCTATCCCGCCTTTTTTGGAGTGCGGCGACTTGTCGCCGCTTTGTTTGCCGCGGAAGGCGGGCCGTCGAG
>CAZFCY010000273.1:2338-4029 GCA_964517665.1 uncultured Opitutaceae bacterium
GTCGAGCCGGCCCGTCAAAAGCGGCGACAAGTCGCCGCACTCCAAATCAGACGCCGGCCTTCGACTTCGGCGCTCAGCCGCCGAAGTACTGCTCCTGCTCCGCGCGCAACCGGTCGGCGAGGCGGCCTTCGGGCATGGTGACGTCGTCGTAGCGGATCGCCTCGTCCACCGCGATGTCGCGCGTGAGCACGCAACCCTCGGAGAGCCCCATCGGCAGGAGCCGGTCGCGCTGGCAGACATCGGAGTTTTCGATCGTGCCGTAGGTCATGTAGGCGCCGATGCCGTCGAGTGTTTCACCGGCCTTCAGATCGCGCTTGGCCATCGTGATGACGTCGCAGACCGGCCCGCCGAGCGGCGCGACGGCGGCGTCGGCGAAGAGCACGGCGCGCGCGACGGTGAGCGGGACTTCGAGGTGCGGCAGGTGGTAGGGCGTGTAAAACACGTAGAGCGGACCCTCGCCCATCTTGAAGTAGTTCATGTACTGCCGCTTGATCGGGTTGTCGTTGTAACCCAGCACGAACACGCCCGGCCCGGGCTCGGCGCCGAGGACGTAGTCGACGATCCCGCCCTGCGCGAAGTGGTCCATGGTGAAGAGCTTCAACGCCTCGGTCACGTGCGCGCACTTCGGGCCGTGCATGCCGCGGGTGTTGACGCGGAATCCAGTCGCGTTGGCGGTGATCGCCATCTCCATGGAGATCTTCGTGCCGTCGGCAAACGCGGTGATGAGCTTCGGCTTCTGGTTGTATTTCGCCGCGAAGCCCGCCTGCGTGGTCGGGTTGCGGAAGCGATCCTGCAGGCCCTTGATGTTGCCCGCGAGGAGCGGTTGATAGCCGATGCTCTTCACGAAGCGCAGCAGGTTCATCACGACGCCGGGCTGGTCGCCATCGGCGTTGGTCAGGATGATGCCGGCCTTGTCCGCGTAAACCTTCAGGATCGGCCCGACGGTGGCGTCGAGTTCGGCGTTCATCAGGACGATGTGCTTGCGGCGCTCGATCGCGCGCAGGACGACGTGCGCGCCGAATTCGATCTCGCCCGTGGCCTCGATGACCGCGTCGATGCCGTTCGCCTCGCAGAGGAGAAACGCGTCGCTCGTGAACGCCGGTTTCCCCTCGGCGATGGCCTGCTCCAGCCCGGCCACGGTTTTCACCTCGCGCGAATCGGTCACGCCTGCCTCGCGGTAGGCGCGTTCGGCCTCGGCGACCGTGCGATTCGAGACCGCCACGAGCCGCAGGCCCGGAAACGCGGTGATGATTTGAAGCGCGACGCCGCGGCCCATGTAGCCGGCGCCGATGATGGCCACGCGAACCGGATTCCCGGCGGCGGCCCGTTTTTCCAAGGCAGTGTCAACGATGATCATGATCGAAGCGCCTGCGGCGCGGTCAAAAGTCTGAAAGTCGCATATCGAAGATCGAGTTGGGTAAGCCACTCGAAAGGGCGTGATCAGAATGTGCGGACTCTGTTTTTGGAGTGCGGCGATTCATCGTCGCTTTGGACGGTGCAGATTGACAGTCCGCTTTCCGGGTTCGCGGCAAGCCGCGGTGAACAAAGCGGCGATGAATCGCCGCACTCCAAAGAAGGCGCTCATCCGACCTTCGACTTGGGACCTTCTGACTTTTGACTTCGGACCGGCGGTGAAGCCGCCAGTCCGATGCCTTCGTAGCGGGCGACGCTGGTTTTTTCCAGCATGCGGC
>CAZFCY010000274.1:0-4003 GCA_964517665.1 uncultured Opitutaceae bacterium
ACAGGGGTCAGGGGTCAGGGGACGGGGGTCAGGGGACAGGGGAGCAGATCCGGTGGACTCCGATCCGACTTCTGACCCCTGACCCCTGACTCCTGTCTCCTCGGTCCCTGCCCTTCCGGGCAGGGCTGCGGGAGCAGATCCGGCGGACCTCGATCTGGCTTCTGACCCCTGACCCCTGCCCCCTGTCTCCTGTCTCCTGTCCCCTGTCTCCTGCTTCCGCGTCTTCCCGGGCAGGGCCAGGCGCGCGGCCAGCGCGAGCGGCGGCAGGAGGAGCAGGAGATTCCAATATAGAATCCACGGCCACGTGTGCATGCGCGTGGCCGAGTGGAGATTGAACGTCAGGAGGCCCAGCGCGGCGAGGGCGAGGATCCAGATCGAGCGGACGGTGAGTCCGGAAATGGATTCGTTTCCTGTCGCCTTATGAAGCATCCGCGCGAGGCGCATCCAAAGGTCAGCGTTGGTTTTTTCGCTCTTGGAGAACCTCTCGCGCCAGTTCGGGATGCCACCGCGCCCACAGGGCGACCATCGATGCATTCCATTCGAGGCGCTGACGAAACGAGAGTCGGGCGCCAACGAGTAGCGCGTCATCGGAAGCATCCTGCCAGGAGGCTCCGCGCCAGTCGGCTGCCTCCTCGGCGACACGAGAGGAATCATCTCCTTCACTCATGATCGGGAAGCATGGAGCGAAGTTTGACGAGTTTGGCTACGTCGTCCTGGTCGGTCGGTCGATTCGCGGCTTTTTTGAGCGCGAGAAGCTGTTCGATTCGGAGGATGGGCGCGGCGATGCCAGGCGCCAGATCTGCTTGCACGGCAAGCCGTGCTTCCTGGGCGACATCAAAGGGCTCGGACACGAAAACATCGATCGGGCACATCGGGTGTTTGTCGCTGACGAGTTGAAACACGACCATGCCCTTCTCCGTGATCCAGCGGCTGCGTTCGCGCGAATCAGCGAATTGCTCTGCCTTTACCGGAGCTCGGGGTTTAAAACCCAGGCCGTCGAGCGCACGCATCGCTCGGAGGCAATTGTCGGAATCGAGAGCGATCACGAGGTCGAGATCCGTTGTGACGCGAAGGTAACCGTGTGCAATAACGGCGACACCACCCACGATCACAAAAACGACCTCTGCCTGATTGAGGGATGAAACGATCGCGCTGAGGCTTTCTGGGTCCATGAATGGACAATGAACGCTCAGGCCGGGGCGCGCCAGCGCATAAAGGTGAGCAGCATGATCTGGAGGTCGAGGAGGATGGACCAGCGTTCGATATAGTGAATATCGAGCTGGAGCCGTTGCTCGAGGTCGCCGTCGCCGCGGCAGCCGCTGACCTGGGCCCAGCCGGTCATGCCGGGCTTGACGAGATGGCGCGGGAGATAGTGCGCCATGCGGCGCGCGAGCGAATCGACGTGATACGGCCGCTCGGGTCGCGGGCCGACGAGGCTCATGTCGCCGCGCAGCACGTTCCAGAATTGCGGAATCTCGTCGATGTTCCAGCGGCGCAGCCAGCGGCCGGCGCGGAGCATGCGCGGGTCGGATGGCGTGGTGCTGTGGCGCGCATTGTCCTCCGTTTCGGCGCCGACGCGCATGGTGCGCAGTTTATACATTGTGAACGTGGCATGGCGCGCGCCGATCCGGGTCTGTCGAAAAATGATGTTTCCCGGCGATTCGCGCCGGATGAGGAGCGCGCCGATCGCGAGCAATGGCGCGCCGAGGACGAGGCCGGCGCTCGCGCCCACGATATCGATCGCGCGCTTGGCCGCGCGATTGAAGAAACGCCGGATGGCGAGCGGGCCGATGCCGAGCACGGGAACCCCGCCGTGCGACTCGAGCTGCAGATGCGAGATGAACAGATCGAAGGCGGAGGGGATGACCTTCCAGTCCACATAGCCGCGCTCGCAGATCTCGATCGCGCGCGCCATCTCGTCGCGCGGCAGGTCCAGCGTGGTCGCGACGAGCATGTCGGCGTTGTTGGCCGTGAGCGCGGCGGAAAGCTCATCGAAGCCGCCGAGCCATTGCCCGCGCGGGAGCGAGTCCGGCGGCGCCTCGCCGGGGCCGCCGACGAAGCCGATGACCGTGAGCGGATGCGCGCCGTGCCCGCGGATGTTTTCCGCGAAGAGCCGCGCGCGCGCGTCGCAGCCGAGCAGCACGACGCGCTGCTTGAGCCGGTCCACCAGCGGTCGCCGGGAGATGACGAGATAAAACAGCGTGCGCCAGGCATAGATCACGACGAGCGTGGCGCCGAAGGCCACGAGGACAAACAGGCGCGAGATCGGCGGGTCGAACTTCAGCACGAGCGACACGCCGAGGTAGGCGGCGAGCCAGAACATCGACGCCTTGATGACGAGCGACATGCTGTAAACGCGGCGCAGGAGCAGGCGCGGATCGTAGAGGCCGAGGTAAACAAACGCCGCCATGAGCATGCCCGCGCCGACGAGCAGCAGCGGCAGGTAAAGCTGTAGTGACGATCCGGATACAGGGATTCCCCATTCCCGGATCGGCGTGTGGTAGCGCATGCCATAGCCGGCGACGAGGCCGAGGATCGCGCAGGCGGCGTCGCCGAGGACAAGGACGGCGGGCAGGATGGTCTCGCGCAGGCGGCGGGAGGGGGAGGAATGAGGAATGGAGTTCCGAGCGATGCGACAAGACCGGCCGCGCAGCGGACCGGAAGATGTGGCATGAAGAGTGGAGGAATCCGGGGGCTGCGGGTGGGCCGGGCTTGGAGTTCCGGCTTCAGCCGGTCCGGGAGAGAAAGTCGCGCCGGTCGAAGCCGTCTGAAGGCGAAACTCCGAACCCGCCGAAGCGTTACTTCGGCGCTGCGGCCATCCGTTCCCACTGCCTTCGCAGACGGGCGGCGCGGAGGTTTTGCCTTGGTTAAGACGGCGAGGCATGATCAATCCGGCCTGTGGCTTTTCGCATCCCCAAACTCAAGGCGTGGCAGTGGGTGCTCCTTTTCCTCGGCGCCGTGGCCGGGGCGGTCGGCGCGTTTTTCCTTCTGAAAGTCGTCTCCATCCACGATATGACTGAACGGATTCGCGAGCTTGGGCCTTTGCCTTTCTTTTTCGCCCTCGCGATTTTGCCGGCGTTGGGCGCGCCGATCACCCCGTTTTATCTGGTGGCCGGGAGCAGCTTCGGGATCAAGGCGGCCATCCCGCTGGTGTTGACCGGGCTGGCCGCGAACATGGCCTTGTCCTACATCATGGCCCGCTGGATCCTGCGCCCGCTCATCGTGCGGATCGTGGAACGGCTCGGCTACAAGATCCCGGTGATCCGGACGGAGGATAGGTGGAGCATCGCGTTTCTCGTGCGCGTCACGCCGGGGCCGCCGTTTCCGGTGCAGAATTATGTGCTCGGGCTGGCCGGGGTGCCGTTCGGGATCTACATGATCGTTTCGGTTCTGGTCGCGTCCTTTTTCGCGGTGGGCATGACGTGGTTTGGCGACAGCCTGATGCGCGGGGAGTCGGGCATGCTCGTGGCCGGCGTCTGCATGCTGGTGGCGGCGTTCCTGGCGGTGCGCCTCGTGCGCAGAATGGTGCAACGCAAGGCGGGGCAGGTGGTGGCGAATGTAGAATGATGAATGCAGAATCCGGAGGTGGGGCGCGATTCGGCATGGGCGGGAGTTCGAACCCAGGGGCGCGGGCAGAAAAAAAGCACGCGGCCCGGAGGCCGCGTGCTTCGAGGGTGTTATAGCCGGTGGATCAGTTCTTCGTGATCGACACGTTCTTGAAGACCACGTTGGTGGCGGCGCCGGGGTTGTGCGAGGTGGCGGCGAGGCCGACGTGCACCGTCTTCGGAAAGGCGAGCGTCTGGCTGGCGACCTGGGTCCACGAGGTTCCGTTGCTCGAACGGTAGGCGGTGAAGACCGACCCGCGGCGCTCCAGCTTCAACCACTGCGGCGCGATGCCGGGCTGGTTGCTGCTGCCGGCGGACTGGCTCCAGAGGCTGTTGCGCCATTGCATGACCGCGCCCATCCCCGGGGTGACGAACACGCTCATGTGCGCCGACGGCCC
>CAZFCY010000275.1:0-3908 GCA_964517665.1 uncultured Opitutaceae bacterium
GCCGGAAGGCCGCTTTTCGCTAGAGCATGCGCGGGGGCGCGGCACACTGCCGCTTTCGCCAATCGAGATGCCGAAGCCATGACCCGATCCGAACGCGCCGCATATATCGATCGCCGGCTCGACGAACTTTATCCCGACCCGCCCATCCCGCTGCGCCATCGCGATGCCTTCACGCTGCTCGTCGCGGTGGTGCTTTCCGCGCAATGCACGGACGCGCGCGTGAACCAGACCACGCCGGCGCTCTTCGCCCTCGCGGACAATCCCCGCGCCATGGCCGCGCTCACTGTCGCGCAGATCGACGCAATCGTGCGGCCCTGCGGTTTGTCTCCGCGCAAGGCGACCGCGCTCCAGGGGCTTTCCGCGCTGCTGGTCGAACGGCATGGCAGCGAGGTCCCGCGCACGTTCGAGGAACTCGAGGCGCTCCCGGGCGTCGGCCACAAGACGGCGTCGGTCGTCATGGCGCAGGTCTTCGGCGTGCCCTCGTTTCCCGTGGACACGCACATCCACCGGCTGGCGCAGCGATGGAAACTGACCGACGGACGGAGCGTGGAACAGACCGAGCGCGACCTGAAACGCCTCTTCCCGATCGAGCGCTGGAACGCGCTGCACCTGCAAATCATCCACTACGGGCGCGAGCATTGCACCGCCCGCGGTTGCGACGGGACCGTGTGCCTGCTCTGCCGCGAACTCTTCCCCGATCGCAGGCGCGCGGTGGCGACGCGGAAGTGAGACGAGAGAACTGAAATGGCGCGGGCACGTCCTGGCCCGGGTGGACGTCGATCTCCGGACGGCGTTGTTGCGCCCCCGCCCGGAAAGAAAACGCGCCAGAGGTCGCGTTCCACCTTCGAAACGCCAGGGCGTCCCCTCAGCCCGCCGCCATGGCCGAGCCGGCGAGCCAGCCGGTGGCCCACGCGGCCTGGAAGTTGAAGCCGCCGGTGATGCCGTCGATGTCGAGCACTTCGCCCGCGAAGTGAAGGCCCGGGCAGAGGCGGCTTTCCATCGTCTTGAAATCCACCTCGCGCAGGCGCACGCCGCCGCAGGTGACGAACTCCTCCTTGTTCATGCTCCTGCCGGTCACGGCGAAGCGCGCGTCGACGATCTGCGCCGCGAGATCCGCCAGCATGGCGTTGGAGGCGCGCGCCCAGACCGCGCCCGGCTGTATTCGCGCAGCGGATACGAGCATTTCCCAGAGCCGGTTCGGAAGCGGAAACGGACTGGAGTTCGCCAACTGCCGCCGGCTGTGCGCGGTCCGCTCCTTCCCCAGCAGGTCGAGCGCCGAGGCGCGCGTCTGAGGGCGCGCCCAGTTCACGGAAAGTTCGAAGCGGCATCCGCTCTCCTGGATCGCGCGGGCGCCCCAGGCGGAAAGGCGCAGGATGGCCGGCCCGCTCAGGCCGCGATGCGTGATCAGGAGCGGACCGTGATCCTTCAGCCCCATGGCCGCGATGGCGACGCCGGCGTCCGGGACCGAGACGCCCTCGAGCCCGCGCAGGCGCTCGTCGTCGATGTTGAAGGCGAAAAGCGAAGGCGCCTGCGGCTCGATCGCGTGCCCGAAGGCGCGCGCGATGGCGATGCCGCCCGCGCCCTGGGTTCCGCCGGTGGCGAGGAGAACGCGATCGGCCTCGAAGGTTTCGCCGGCCGCGAGCGCGAGGATGTAGCGGCCGTGGCCGGTCCGGTCGATCGACCTGACCGGTGTTTGCAATCGCACCTTCACGCCCGCCTGCGAGGCGGCATCCGTGAGCGCGCCGATGATCGTGGCGGACGAATCCGTGACGGGAAACATGCGCCCGTCGGGCTCGGTCTTGAGTTTCACGCCGCGCGCCTCGAACCACGCGATGGTGTCGCGCGGGCCGAACCGGTGGAACACGCCGATCAACTCGCGCGAGCCGCGCGGATAGCGCCGGACGAGCTCGCGCGGCTCGAAGCAGGCATGCGTCACGTTGCAGCGCCCGCCGCCCGAGACGCGCACCTTCGCGAGCGGGTGTCGCGTGGCTTCGAACACATGCACGCGCGCGCGCGGATTCATCTCGGCGCACCGGATCGCGGCGAAGCAGCCGGCCGCGCCGCCGCCGACGACCGCGACGACCCTCGGCGCGGCGTGCTCCTCAGAAGCACGCGAGCATCGCGCAGACATCGTCGTTGAGCACGTGGTCGGAGGAGTGGATGCGCAGCGAGGCCGCGAGTTGCTCGAGCGCGGTGTAGGGATTCTCCTCCGCGCAATCCGCGAATGTTTTCGCGAGATGATCGAGGCCGAACTCCTCGCCCGCGGTGTTGGTTTCCTCGGTCCAGCCGTCGGTGAAAAAGAGGAGGCGATCGCGCTTCTCGATCCTGAACTCGAAGGTCTCGTAGGCCGCTCCCCGGATCAGGCCGAGGGCCGGGCCGCATTCCTTCCTGCTGATGGCGGCGGTGTTTCCATCGGCCCGGCGCCGGAGCGGCCAGGGGTGGCCGGCGCTGGCGATGCGCACGCGGCCCTCGCGGATGTCGACGAGCGCATACAGCGCGGTGACGAATCGCGGAAGAGGCGGGCGATCGAGGAGCAGGCAGAGGCGCTCGTTCAAGTGCCGCAACGCATCGGAGGGCGACTGCTCGTCGCCGCGAAGGTTGGCGAGAAGCCCGCGCACGAGCGTGGTCACGAGGGCGGCCTTCACCCCGTGCCCCATGACATCGCACATGGTGAAGACGAAGGCGCCGGGCGAGACAGGGATGAACTGAAAAAAATCCCCCGCGAGATGCGCCGAGGGCTCGTAGTGGAAGCCGATCGCGGGATGAAACGGCGCCGTGGTGTCGAGTTCGTCGCAGACGCTGCGCAGGCTCGAGGCCATCAGCTCGGTTTGCAGTTCGCGCGCGAGATCGAGTTCGCTTTCGATCTGGCGGTTCTTCTCCTCGAGGGCGCGCTGCGCCTCCACGGCGCGCGCCTCGGCCTCCTTTTGCGCGGTGATGTCCGCCGCCATGCCGACCATGCCATCGATCTGGCCGGCGGCGTCGCGCAGCGGAACCTTCGAAAGCAGCAGCCAGCGTTTGTCCCCGATCGGGCTGGCGTCGTAATCCTCGCGATTGAGGATCGACAGGCCCCGCTCGAGCACGGCGCGGTCGTCCTCGGCGTAGTTGCGCGAGCGCGTGTCGTGGACGATCTCGTCGAGCGTGCGCCCAACCACCGCGTTTTCCTCCATCATGCCGAGCGCGGCGCGGTAGGCCTTGTTGGTGAGCTTGATCCGGCCCGCGCGGTCCTTGACGAAGATGCGGCACGGCAGGATCTCGATCAGCGTGCTGAGCAGGCGGTGGTGGGCGTTGAGCGCCTCGCGCGCGTGCTTCATCTCGGAGATGTTTCGCGAGATGCCGAACGTGCCGATGATTTCGCCGTCGTCGCCGAGCAACGGCAGCTTGGTCGAAAGCACCCAGCGCTCGATGCCGCGGATGCTGCTGGCGCGCTCCTCCTTTTCGATGAAGCCCTCGCCGGTCCGGATGATCTCGCGCTCGTCCGCGTCCTTCTGCCGGGCCTGGCTCGCCTCGAAGAAATCGTAGTCCGTCTTCCCGATCGCTTCAGCCGGCGAGCGCAGCCCGAGGTAGGTCGCGTGGGCCTGGTTCACGCACAAGAAACGGCCTTCCCGGTCCTTGAAATAGACGTGGTCGGGCAGGCTCTCCATCAGGCGATTGAAGAAGAGCGGCGCGGCCTCGCTGTCGTTCAGAAAGAGCATGACGAACCTTCAGACGCATGGCCCGCTCCGGCGAACGGGCGAGCAGGAAAACTCCGCACAGTTGATCGGCATCCGCGCCAGTTTCAGCCGAAGCGCCCATCGCAGGCAACGCGCAACATGCGCTTGAGCGGGCGAGCGGCGCGGGGCTGATTCATTCTGTTTTTGAGGCCCAAGGGGCCGTCATCCCTCAGCCCAGCCCAACGGGCTGGGAAACAA
>CAZFCY010000276.1:0-3891 GCA_964517665.1 uncultured Opitutaceae bacterium
GCCGTTTTTCTTCAGCTCGCACACCACTGCACCCGCTGTGCCGAACACAACTGGCCGTCTGCTTGCAGACGCTCCCTGCGGAACCGTTTCAAAAACGCGCAACAGGCTCCAGACCTTCGCTTACGGATCCCGGCCGCTTCGACTGGCCTGAAACGCGCTCGGAGTCATGCCGGTGAAGCGGCGGAAGACCGTCGCGAAATACTGCGAACTCGAGAACCCGAGCGCGTGCGCGAGTTCCGTGACCCTGCATCCGGGTTGCGGCAGGGCCTCGCAGGCCGCGGCGATCTTCACCCGCGCGATGTATTCGCCCGGCGGCAGCCCGACTTCGCGGCGGAAACGCGCCTTGAAACGCGACTCCGAGAGGCCGATGTGCCGCGCGAGATCGGGCACATTGAACGCATCCGAGACGCGCGCCTCGATGTATTCGAGGCTGCGCTGGATGCGCGGCGAAACGACCGCGGCGCTTTCCTGGCGCGAGGCCTGACGGGTCGCGAGCAGATAGCGCAACACGAGGCTCGCGGCCGCGAGCCGGTCGAGGAGCGTCCCCGGCCGGCGGACGAGCGTGTTTAAAATTGAACTGACCAGTTCGCCGGTTCCTGGAAGCCCTGGAAAGTGCCGCGCCGGCATCGCGAGCAACGCGCGGCGCAACGCCGCCGCGGCCGGCTTCTCGAGAAAAAGCAGCGGCGCGTCGAGCGGCTGCATCCGAATCAGCATCCAGTGCAGATGTCCCTTTCCCTCGGGCGTCCCGCCAGTGTCGAGGCACTCGTCGGGGAAGGTCAGCAACTGGTCGCCGCCTTGCAGCTCGCAGGGCTGCCCGTCGACACGGTAGCTCTGCGCCCCGCGCAGGAGAAAACAGATGCCGAGCGAGGCCGCGTGGCGCACGCCGACCAGCCCGCGCTGCGCCGCGCAGTAGTGATAGCTGCCGATCGAAATCACCCCCGGCAGATTGATGTCGCGCGGGGAAAGATCGATCCGCCCGCTCGCGCGCGGCGTGGGGACGCGCGCGCGCATGTTTGATTTTGTCCTGGGCGACATTGTCGGACGCGAAACTCCCCGCGGCGTGGCACACTGTCGAGCGATGAATGCCTCGTCCCCCCCAACCGTTCCCGATTTCGGCGCGCCCGCGCGCCTCGCCCCCGACCGGCTGCTCACGGCCGAACAGATCGCGTTTTTCCACGAGCACGGCTACCTCTCGATCGAATCGATCATGCCGGCCGGCGAGATCGAGCAGGTGCGCGCGATCTACGACCGGCTCTTCAACGAGGATCGCGAGAAGACCGAGGGCGATTTCTACGACATCAACGGCGCGAAGGAAAAAGGCCGCCGCGAGGCGATCGCGCAAATCCTGCAACCCTCGAAATACGCCCCCGCGCTGCTCGAAACGCAGCTCGTCGCCAATATCAAGGCGATGATGAAACAACTGCTCGGCGACGGCGCGAAGATGATCGGCGATCACGCGATCAACAAGCCGCCGCACAATGCCGCGCCCACGCCCTGGCATCAGGACGAGGCCTACTGGGATCCCGCCAAAGAATACAGCGGACTGAGCGTCTGGGTGCCGCTGCAGCCGGCGACAAAGGAGAACGGCTGCATGTATTTCGTGCCGGGTTCGCACAAGCTCGAGATCATCCCGCACCGCCCGATCGGCGACAACCCCCTCACCCCCGGGCTCGAAGTGGAGCCCGGCGCGTTCGACTTCAGCGGCGCCGTGGCCTGCGAACTCCCGCCCGGCGGCGCGACGTTTCATTGCGAGCGCACGCTGCACTACACGCCCGCCAACCAGTCGTCCGACTTCCGCCGCGCCTACATCGCCGTCGCCGCCGCGAGCGAGAAACCACGCGCCACGCCCCGGCGTTTCCCGTGGAAAGAGCGCCAGCAGGCGGCGAAAGCCCGGCGGGCCGCCGGCGAATAGTGCCGGGCGGCGCGCGCGCGAACCGGATTGTCACGGAAGACGCAAGAAGCTCGCGGCACATCCCGCGCCCCGCTAACCCGGAGCGCATGGAATTGGGCGTTTACACCTTTGCCGAACGAACCCCCGACGCGCGCACCGGCCAGCTCGTGAGCGCGGAACAGCGCCTGCGCAATCTGATCGAGGAGATCGAACTCGCCGACCAGGTCGGGCTCGATGTCTTCGGCGTCGGCGAGCATCACCGGCCTGAATATATCGCCTCTTCTCCCGCCGTCGTGCTCGCCGCGGCCGCCGCGCGCACGAAAAAAATCCGCCTGACGAGCGCGGTGTCGGTGCTCAGCTCCGACGATCCCGTGCGCGTCTTCCAGGATTTCGCGACGCTCGACCTGCTCTCCGGCGGGCGGGCCGAGATCATGGCCGGCCGCGGCTCGTTCATCGAATCGTTTCCACTTTTTGGATACAACCTCGACGACTACCACGACCTGTTCGCCGAGAAGCTCGATCTCCTGCTGCGCGTGCGCGCGTCGGAACACGTCGCGTGGTCGGGAAAACACCGTCCCGCGCTGACCGGCCAGGGCGTCTACCCGCGCCCGATCCAGGATCCGCTCCCGGTCTGGGTCGCGATCGGCGGAACGCCCGCCTCGGCCGCGCGCGCGGGCACGCTGGGCCTGCCGATGGCGCTCGCCATTCTCGGCGGCCGGCCGGAGCAGTTTCTCCCGTTGATCCAATTGTATCGCGACGCCGGAAAGCGCGCGGGCCACGATCCGGCGAAGCTGGCGCTCGGCATCAACCTGCACGGCTTCGTCGCCGACTCCTCGCAACAGGCGGCGGACGAGGCGTTCCCGGCCTTCACCGCCGTCATGAACGCGATCGGGCGCGAGCGCGGCTGGTCGCCGATGGGCCGGCGCGAATTCGACGCCATGCGCGCGCCCGAAGGCGCGCTCGTCGTCGGCAATCCGGAGGAGGTGGCGGAAAAGATCATCCGCCAGTATCGAGTTCTTGGATACAACCGTTTCCTCGTCCAGCTCAGCGTCGGCACGCTCCCGCACGCGAGCGTCCTGCGCGCGATCGAGCTTCTCGGAACCGTCGTCGCGCCGCTCGTGCGCCGCGAGACCGCCAGGGCAACATAGGAGCGGGCTCAGCCGCGATTTGCGGGCATGGAGAGTTGAAGTTATAAGTTCCACCAATCACCCGCGCCGGGCGAAGCGACATCAGATCTATCCACGAACCAAAACAACAACCGACTCCGATCATCCTCATTCGTGGACAACCCATGCAGTGAGAGATGAGGACAAAGGAACGCTGATCTGCGCTGATGGCACGCTAATCCCGGAGGGCTACCGCCGGAACACCTCGGCCGCGGCGATGCTCAGGCCCGGCAGCAGCGGCGTCTCGAACGTGTCGGTCTCGTCCACCAGACGGATCGCCCGGGCCGGATCACGCGCGAAGTCGTACACGTGGATTTGCAGCAGGATCGGGTCGACCAGAGTTCCTTCACGCCGGCCAGCGGGAAGGCGCACGAGGAACTACTTACTGACGCTGTATCTTTTTTGGTACATCCATTGCTCCGATGCCAGAACCGCCACGCCCCCTTGCCGTTGTCTTCTTTGCTACCGAGGCAGGGAATGAGCCGGTGCGCGAGTAGGCTCCTCGGGCTGCCGAAAGACGAGCGCAAGGCCATCGGCGAGGACATTCTCACCGTGCAATACGCCTGGCCGGTCGGCAAGCCGCTGGTGGATTTCCTGGGCGACGGCCTCTGGGAAATCCGCACGCGGCTGACCAGCCGCATCGCCCGCACACTTTTCGTCGTCGTGGAGAATGAAATCATCCTGCTCCACGGCTTCATCAAGAAAACCCAGCAAACGCCGAAGCCGGAACTCAACCTCGCGCGCAAGCGCCAACGCCAATACCGCCATGCCCAAGACTAATTCTAATTAGCTTTCAAGATGAGACTCAAAATTATAGACGCATGGTGTGTCGAA
>CAZFCY010000277.1:0-3865 GCA_964517665.1 uncultured Opitutaceae bacterium
CGCGCACGCCGAGCATCGGCGCGATCTCGCGCAGATGGGAATCGCGGAAGCCAGGCACCCAGCCCTTGAAAAACCGGACGAGGATCGGGATCTGCGCATAGACGCGCTGGTAGGCGTCGGTCAGGCTGCGCACGTCCGTGGGGTCGAGTCCGAGGACGCGGGTCATGACGACGAGGTACTCGTCGGGGCGGTGCAGTTTCACGCCGACGACGCGCGATTGGGGAACGTCGAACTCGCCGGCGGCGCGGGCGGCCTCGACGAGCTTTGCGTAGCCGCCGCAGATGATCACCTTCATGCGGTCGATGCGTCGCATCATCTTGTCGCGAAGATCTGGATACGGCGCGATCCACTCGCGGTAGTTGACCTCCGGATCCTTGCAGCCGGCGACGAACGCCTCCCGGTCGACGCCGCCGAGTTTGAAGACGAGGGTCGGCGCCTGAACGAGTCCGTCGGCGGTGCGGCCTTTTTCCCATTTCACTCCTCCGCGGGCTGCGACATCGCCATCGCCGCTGCAATCGATGGTCACATCCGCCTCGATGCGCTGGCGGCCGGATTTGTTCTCGACAATGACGCCGCGGATGCGATCGCCTTCGCGAATCGCATCAACCACCTGGGTGTGCAACATCAGCCGCACGCCGGCCTCGCGCATGAGATCCATCAAGAGGATCTTCCACCAGTGCGAATCGACGCTGATGGCCGAGGCGCACTTCGGGTCGAGTTCGTGATGACTGGCGGCGTCCATGGCCTGAAGCCGCCGGCAGAATTCGAGGGGGAGACCCTTGACGATGAGCCGATAATCGCGGTCGTGAAAGCCGAGCCACGGCAGGGTGGCGGAAATGCCGCCGAGAAAGCCGGCGTTCTCGATCAGGAGCGTGTCGGCTCCGTTTCGACCGGCGGCGATGGCGGCGGTGAGACCGGCGGCGCCGGAGCCGACGACGAGAACCTGGGTGCGAATGGTTTGTTGTTCGGACATGAGAAAATAGCGGGATCTTCGGCCGCCTAAAGCCGGAATGCTTCGCCGAAATAGAATGTGTCGGCGTCCTTCAGTTCGAGGTTGTGGTGACTATAGTAGGATCGGGACGTCGCCATCCGGGCCCAGTCGAGCTCCACGCCCTGTCGTTGAAGCTCGCGTTGAAAATCCGCGAGGTGTCCGGGTGTGTTGCGCACCTGGCGCGGTTTCAAGTCGCGATCGAGGCAGAAGGCGGCAAGCGCGCCGGCGGCTTCGCCGATGTTCCATTCCGTCGGATGCACGCGGAAGGCGCCGTTGGTGACGTGCGTGACGCCGAGGTTTTTGCAGGCGGGAAGGAGGTTTTCGACGCGGACGGGAATGAGCGCGCCCAGCGGGATCTGTTGCAGCCAGTGTTTGCCATGAGCGACTTCCGTGATGCTCGGCTTGCCGGGGGCGGTCGGCTTGTGGATGTCGATGCGATAGCCGCTCAGGCCGACGCTGTCGTGATATTTGACGGGGCCATCTTTTGTTTCCGGCATGTCGGCGCGGAAGTGTTGCTCGAGCACCGTGAACTCCGCGCGGATGCGGCGCGATTCGCGAATATAGGGCGCCTGCGCGAGCCCGTCGTCGGCGCCGAGGAAATCGCCGCGTGGGCGCAGGCCGGGATAGCCCTGGCGTCCGGTGGCGGGATCGGGCGCCTCGGTTTGAAGCCAGTAGATCGTGCTGAGGCTGAGCTGCCGCGCGGCCTCCAGGTGTTTGTTTCGTTCTTCGCGGGTGACGCCGCAGAGCTGGCCGAGGTGATATTCGTTGATCGGCCAGATCGCGACTGTGACATCGCTGGGAAAGGCGCCCGGGACGAAGTTCTGGCGGCAGAGCATGCGGCGGAAGGTCCACGTGCTCGCATTGTAGGCGCCGGGGACGATGGGGCGCCGCATGTGGTCCTGTTTTGCGCCGAAGAGATCGGGCAGGGTGAACTTCGGGAAGTTGCCCCGATGGCTCGAGGCGCGTTTCCAGAAATCGTAGTCGCGCGGCTTTTCGATCACGTGCTCCTCGCCGGGAAAGTGGTCCATCGCGAACACATGCGTGAAGACCATCTGCTCATGAGGCTCGGCGGGGCCGTCGACCGCGAGCGGCTCGCCCGTCTCGCTTCTGGACTCCGCGCCCACGACGGACTCCACGTCGCCGAGTTCGAGCAGATCGCCGAGTTCGGTGGCGTCGACGATATAAGGCGCCGTGAGCGCGCGTTCGACATTGTTGCGCTCGTCGCGCACCGTGACCGCGCGGGCATGGTCGCCTTCCATCGAAATGGAAACCGGCGCATGGCGGGTCAGGATCGTGAGGCGGCCCGCGCTCAGGTGCGGCGCGAGCATTTCATATAACACCGCGAGGCCGACGCGCGGCTCGAAGCAGAGCTTGCTCACCCAGCCGGCGCCGGGATTGAGATTGGGATCCGCGCGCGCGGCGGCCGAGAGCGGATAGTGGCGTCTATAAAACGCGCGCACGCCCTTGCGAAATCCGGCGTAGCTGCGCGTGCGGCCGTATTTCTCGCTCCACGGATGCTCGTCGAGGGGGACGGCCTGTGTCGTCGCCTGTCCGCCGATCCAGTCTGTCTCTTCGGTGAGAATGACGGTTCGTCCCATGCGCGCGGCCGCGAGCGCGGCGGCGACCCCGCCGAGACTGCCGCCGATGACGAGGACATCGGCCTTCAGTTCGCGCCCCTTGGGCGCGGACGCGCGTGAACCCGGGGTGGCGGCCGAGGCGAACCCCGGGAGCGCGGCGCCGGAGGCGACGGCCGAGAGTGTCGCGGCGGTTTTGAGGAAGTTTCTTCGTGAGAGATCTGAAGTTCGTGTCTGTCGCATCGTGGATGGTTGATTACAGGCGCCAGGCTTCGCCGAAATAATAGGTGTCGGCATCCTTCAGCTCCTGCTGGTGATGGCTGAAATGGGAGCGGCCGGTCTCGCGGAATCCGGCCGGCCAGTCGAGTTCCACGCCGAGCCGGACGAGTTCGCGTTGGTAGTCAGCCAGATGCCCAGGAGTGTTCCGGACCTGGCGCGGCGCCAACCCGCGGGAGAGGCAGAAAGCGGCGAGCGCGCCGGCGGCTTCGCCGATGTTCCATTCGGATGGATGGAGGCGAAACGAGCCATTCGTCACCGAGGTGACGCCGAGGTTCTTGCAGGCGGGCAGGATGTTTTCGACGCGCACCGGGATGAGCGCGCCGAGGGGAATCTGTTGCGTCCAGTGCTTGCCGTGGTTGCTCGCGGTCATGCTGCCCTTTTGACCGCGCTTGGCCGGCTTGTGGATGTCGATGCGATAGCCGCTGAGGCCGACGCTGTCGTTATATTTCACCGGTCCATCCTTCGCGAGCGGCTGGTCGTTGCGGAAGTGCTGCTCGAGGATCGTGAACTCCGCGCGGATGCGCCGGGACTCGCGGATATAGGGATACTGCGCGAGGCCGTCGGTCGTGCCGAGCGCGTCGCCGCGGAGCCGCAGGCCGGGGTGGCCGGAGCGGCCGGTGGCGGGGTCGGGCGCCTCTGTTTGGAGCCAGTATATGCCGCTGAGCGTGAGCGCGCGGGCATCGTCGAAACTGCGGCGGCGCTCCTCGGGCGAGACGCCGAGGAGCACGCCTTCGCGGAATTCGTTCACCCACATCACGGAGGTGAGATCGCTGGCGAAGGAGCCGGGCGCGAAGTTGCCCGCGCAGAGCAATCGGCGGAAATTCCAGGGACTGATGGCATAGGCGCCGGGTCGGGCCGGCGTGCCGTAGTAGTCGCGGGTGGCGCCGAAGAGGTCGGGCGTGCGGGCATTCGTCATGCCGAACGCGTCCTCCCGGACGAAGTGGGGGCGCCAGCGGTCGTAATCCTTCGGGCGGTCGATGACGTGTTCCTCGCCGGTCCTCGATCATCGTCCCGGCGAGGA
>CAZFCY010000278.1:0-3863 GCA_964517665.1 uncultured Opitutaceae bacterium
TCCTTTTTCTTCGCGACGAACCGGCCTTCCACTGGCGTGATCGTCATCTCCCAGATGTCGATGATTTCGACCGTGAACTCCATCCCCTCGACGAGCGCGTCGCGATAGAGCGAGAACTCCCACGATGTGGGTTTGTCGTGGCCGAAATAGATCAGGTAATACTCACCCGGCTTGCCACCGATGTCGGGGTTCCACCACTTGTCGATGGGCTCGATGCCCTCGCGCGGACTGTCCTCGAGAATCTCGCGCAGGAACGCCAGCCGCGGCGGACTCTCCCCTTTCAATTCGCCGCCCTGCCCGAGCCACACGACTTCACCGGGATCACCCGGCTCCGCAAGGAACTCGCTGTGGCCGACATATGTTCCGACGACGGTCCCGGCCCAGAAACGATGCACCATCTCGCGCCCGCTCAACTGCGCCCAGCGGGACTGATGATTGCCCTCGTATTCAACTTCATCATACACGACCGGCTTCTGCCAGACGTCCCGATAAAGCTGAGCCGCCAGGGGACTGGTCACCGCGGCGCCGTTCTGGATGCTGGCGTGCGTGACCCACGGCTTGTTGTGATCGTAGATGCGCTTGCCGTTGTGAATCGACCGGAGGTGATCGTAGGGATCGGCCGCCTGCGTGACCCGGAAGTTCCGATCCCAGTCCGCCTCGGTCTTGGTCCGCTGAAAATCGTACTCGTTCGCCATCGACCACCAGATGTTCCGATAGGCGGCGAGCCGCGCGACGATATAGCGCACGTAGCGGTCCTCGGTCTCCGCGTCCATCGTGTCGAGCCCCCAGATGTGCGCGTCGTCGTAGGGATGAAAGAGGATGAGATCGCACTCGATGCCGAGATCGAGCAACTGCCCGACGCGCCTGTCGAGGTGTTGAAAGAACCCGGGATTGAAGCGCGCGTAATCCGGATTCGTCGGCTCGCCTTGAAACGGAAAGCGCTGCGGCGGCATGGTCTTGATGCCGTGCGTCTGTGGAAAGACGCACATGCGCAATTTGTTGAAGGGCGAGGCCGCGAGCGTCTTCAGCGTGAGTTCCTCGAACTCCTCGGGACGGTGCGTCCATGTATAACAGGTCGTGCCGATCTGCTTGAACGGCGTGCCGTCCTCGTAGGCGAAGTGGAAGGTGTTGAATACGCGCACGGGCCCGCGGTTTTTCGCGCCCGGCGCTGTGGCAGTGAACACGCCCGTCCGGCGCGTGAGTTCCCAGCGGTTGCTGAAGGTTTCGTAACGCCATTCGCCCTCGCTGCGCGGCATGAAGCGGATGCGATACATGCCGTCGCCATCATAGAAGCCATCGACGCGCACGCGCTCCCCGCCGTTGGTGAACACGGCCTCGAGCCGGACGTCGATGAACGGATTGCCCGCGCTCGGGCCCTCGAGTTCGACCTCGAAAAGGCCCCACTTTTCGACGATCGCAGGCGGCGGGTTTTCCGAGGCGTGGGAGATCGGGCAGGTGGAAAAAACAGAGCCGGCAATCGCGGCGGCAAGGAGGAACGTTCGACGAGGGAGTTTCATGGTGTAGCCGTTAAAGCATTCGGAACGAGGCTGGTTTTCGTTGTCGCCATGCGGCAATACCGGACGCGATCCGAGGCCGCCGGTTTCCTCGCAGCCCTGCGCGGGAGCGCAGGGACCGGACGGACGCCGGATCTGTTCGGCACAAACATCATTCTGCCGGAAGCGGCGCGGTGAGTTTCTTCAACTCCGGGGCATGCGCGACCTCGGTTCCGTCCACGAGCACGCGCAAGCCCGCGCCGCGGCCGTAGCGCGTGCCGTCGCGATCCCAGAGGATCGTGATCTCGTGTCCACGATAGCGCGCGCGGTCGAGCGCGAACCAGCGCAACGCGTCCGCCGGCACGAGTGGATCGACCTCCAGCGTGTTGTCCGCGCGCGGACGCAGCCCGGCGATTCCGGTGATGACGAGATCGGCAAACGTCGAGTGGTTGTACCAGCGGCTGCGCTCGTCGCGGCCCTTCAGCCACGTGCCGTTGACCTCGTCCTGATACTCGCCGATGTAGGGCAGGCCGTCGTAGTATTGACTTCTTGAATACGTGATGAGCGCCTCGAACCAGTCGCGCCGCGTCACGATGTCCTGCGGGTATTCACGCAACACGCGGGCGAGCGCGGTGAGCGTCTGCGAGGTGGCATAGGGCCAGAGCGCGCCGTCCCACTCGCAGGTGCCGATGCCGTGCGAGCGAAACTCGGGATGCCGCCGCTCGGCCGTGGTGATGCCGAAGGGCGCGCGAAAGCCGTCCGGATCGACGAACTGCGCCCACGCCCGCTCGTAACCCGTGCCGGCGGGTGGAAGCGCGAAATACCACGGGATGAAACCGATCGCCTCGCGCGCGTTCGCCAGTTCCCCCGATACGCGCCGGACTTCGAAAAACCCGGCCTCCACGTTCCAGAGCGATTCGAGCGTGAGCTTCCGGATGCGCTCCGCGTCCGCGTCGAATTCGCGCGCCAGCTCCTCCCGGCCGGCCAGGCGGGAGATGGCGGCGATGGCCCGCGCGTTTCCATACATGTAGCTGTTGATCGTGGGACGGACGTGCTTCTCGCGCCGCGATCCGCTGATCGATTCCTCCATCGCGTCCCGCACGTCGAACTGCCAGAAAAGCCCGTCGGGCCGGCGGTGTTCCTCCTCCCACTTGCGATAGTCCGCCACGAGGTCGTCGAGCAGGTCCACGAGGCCGGCGCGGTCGCCGGTCACGAGATGGCGCTGGTGGAGCGCGTCGGCGAGCCACTGGCTGTAATTATGGAGGTGCGCCTGCGGACCGCCGTTGTATCCACGAATCCAATACACCACCCAGTCGTCGTGAAACGTCTGGTCCCGCAGCCAGCGGCCTTCCATCAGGTTGTGGCCGAGCGCGCTGCTGATCGTGCGGTCCTTGTCGATGAACTCGGTAAAGGTGTGGCCGCCGGTCGCCGGATCGCGGCGCAGGTGCTTGCGCAACGCCCACCAGCGGAACCAGTAGATCTCCTCGAGCCCCGCGTCCTCCGCCTCGAAGAGCGGCACGCGATCCTTCATCCACTCCCAGGCCTGCGCGTTCGGCACGAGGTTGACCACCGTCTCGTCCTCCATCGCGTTGAAGAAATCGACGTGGCGCTTGAACGCCGCGGCCTCGAGCACGCGATTCGCGCCGTCGATGACTCCCCGCGGATCGGAGCCGTCGAGGTATTCCTCGAGGTTGGTGTAGCCGTCCCTGTCGGCGTCGCGCGCGCCGTCTGCCGGGTTGCCGAAATCGAAGCCGTGGCGCCGCTCCCAGGCGTCGGGCATGCCGTCGCGGTCGAGATCCACCGGCGGCGGAATCGACCGGCACGCGGGAGGATCGCCGGCCTCGTCGGGAGGCGGCCCGCAATGATCGAGGATCACGTTCTCGATTCCGGCGCGCGCGGGATCGCCGCGGTGAAAACGCAGGTGACGGACGACGACCTCCGACGCGCCGATCACCGTAGTGCTTCCGCGGATACAAATGCCGTCGCCGGGCGCCGTCTGTCCCGCGATGGTGAGAAACGGGCGCTCGATGACCACGGGCGACGCGAGCGTGACGACGCCGCTGACGCGAAACACCACCACGCGGGGACCCGCGGCCTCGACCGCGGCACGAAACGAACCGGGGCCGTGATCGGCGAGATTGGTCACTTCGATCACGCGTCCACCACGCCCGCCGCGCGCGAAGGCGCCCTCGCCCTCCGCCCCGGGAAAGGCGGGAACCCGCGGACGTTCGGCGGCGATCGCGGGCGCGGAGCCGGCCACAAGGCCGAGAAAGAGCAACGCCAGCCCCGCGGCGAGACGGGCGGGCGCGGGACAGGATCGGAGCTTTCGAATCGAACGGGGCATCGGCAAAGGGGGCGAAAGTTGAAGGC
>CAZFCY010000279.1:0-3739 GCA_964517665.1 uncultured Opitutaceae bacterium
AGCGCCATCCGCGACGGTGAAAACCGCGTCCTCTTCAGCGGCTACGCCGCGGCGGATTTCAAGCTCTTCGTCTTCGTGCTCGCCGCGATCATCGCCAGCATCGGAGGAGCGCTTTATACGCCGCAGGTCGGCATCATCAATCCGTCGGCCATGACGACCGACAAATCGCTGGAGGCGGTGGTGTGGGTGGCGGTCGGCGGTCGCGGCACGCTGCTCGGCCCCATCCTCGGCGCGATCGGCGTGAACGCGCTCAAGAGCTGGGCCACCCGCGCATATCCCGATCAATGGCTGATATTCCTCGGCGGGCTTTTCATCATTGTGGTTCTCTTCCTGCCCGGCGGGATCGTCAGCCTGCCGCGCCGGCTCGCGGCGCTGGTCACGGGCCGCCTGCCCAGGGGAACGGAGACGAAAGCGGAACCGGCCGCGCCCGATCTCGAGCCAACCGCGCCGGCCGAAAGCAGCACCAAGGGCTGATCGAACGCGATGGCACATCCCATATTGAGCGTCGAGGAGGTCACCAAGACCTATGATGGATTCAAGGCGATCTCCGCGCTCACGTTTTACCTCTACGAAGGCGAGCTGCGCACGGTGATCGGCCCGAACGGCGCGGGCAAGACGACGTTCTTCGACCTGATCAGCGGGCGGGCGAAACCGGATCGCGGCAGCGTCTCCTTCGCCCCGCCGAATGGAATTCCGCACGACCTCACCGCGCTCAACGAATATCGCATCAACCGTCTCGGCATCGGCCGGAAGTTCCAGACGCCGAGCGTTTATGCCGGGCATACGGTCTGGGACAATCTCGTGCTCTCGCTCGCCGGATCCCGTGGTGTATTCGCGTCGCTGATACACCGTATAAAGCCGGCCGATCGACGGCGAATCGACGAACTGCTGGAACTCGTGCGGCTCGGCGACAAACGTTTCTGGAAGGCCGGCCAGCTCGCCCACGGCGAGAAGCAATGGCTCGAGATCGGCATGCTCCTCGCATCCGAGCCGAAGGTTCTCCTCATCGACGAGCCCGCCGCCGGCATGACCGACGAGGAAACACACCGCACCGGCGAACTCCTCCTCTCCCTCGCGGGCAGACACAGCCTGATCGTGATCGAACACGACATGACGTTCGTGAGGCAGATCGCGCAGCAGAACACCGTCACGGTCCTTCACCAGGGAACCGTTCTCTTCGAGGGCCGCTTCGACGAAGTGCAGTCCAACCCGACCGTGCGCCACGTCTATCTCGGCCGCGGAAAGTCCAACTGAGGCAAACCGGAATGCGTCACAGAGGTCACAGAGCGAGCACAGAGTTTCACGGAGGCGATCCCTCGCATCCGCCCGATTCACGACATGGTCCACGCCAAAATGGTGGAGCCTTCGAATCCAAACCCACGCTCCGTGATCTCTGTGCCATCTCTGTGCCTCTGTGACCCAGCCCTGATCCCATGGTCGCCCTCGCTGCTCCCGTTCTTCAGCTTCAATCGATCGAAACCGACATCGGCGGTTCGCGCATTCTGCGGGGCGTCGATCTCGAGGTTCGCGCCGGCGAGGTCGTCGCGCTGATGGGACGCAACGGCGTGGGAAAAACCACCACGCTGCGCTCCGTCACCGGCGTGCTGCCCGTGCGTAAAGGCGCGATCACGCTCGGCGGCCGGCGCATCGAACATCTCTCCATCGACGCCCGGGCGCGATCCGGCATCGGAAACGTCCCGCAGGGTCGCGACATTTTTCCCCACCTCACCGTGCGCGAGAATCTCGAGATCGGCATGATCGTGCATCCGCGCTCGAGTTCACGCGCCAGACAGGATCTCGATCACGTCTTCGAGCTGTTTCCCGTCCTTCGCGAAATGCTCGCGCGCAAGGGCGGCGTCCTCTCCGGCGGCCAGCAGCAGCAGCTCGCCATCGGCCGCGCGTTGCTCACGAATCCCAGGCTCCTCATCCTCGACGAGCCCACCGAGGGCATTCAGCCTTCGATCATCGAGGAGATCGGCGACACGCTGAAGAAGCTGAAGATGGACCATCCCTTGATCCAGCAGACGAAGGAGGAATACCACGAAATAGAACACGCGCTGGAGATGCTGAAGCAGGAAGGCTCGCTCGCCATCCTGCTCGTCGAACAATACGTGGACTTCTGCCGCGAGGTCGCCGATCGGTTCTACGCCATGGATCGCGGCACGATCACGGTATCGGGACCGATCTCGGCGCTGACCGACGACGTCGTGCGCGATCACCTGCAAGTATGAGGAAAAGAAGCGAGAAGTGAGTAGCGAGCATAAGAAACCGCCGCCAACCAATCTCCCGGCTCTCCCGTCCGACACCGTCCGCCTTCCCCTCTTCCTCCGCACTACTTCCACTCACTACTCGCTACCCGCTACCCGCTACTCACTACTTCCTCTCCCCATGCACCTCACTCCCCGTGAACGCGAGAAACTCCTGGTCGTCACCGCCGCCGATCTCGCCCGGCGCCGGCAGGCGCGCGGATTGAAACTCAATCATCCCGAGTCGATCGCGATCATCACGTATGAAATCATGGAAGGCGCGCGCGACGGAAAGTCCGTCGCCGAGCTCATGAGCTTCGGCGCCACGATCCTCGCTCGTTCCGACGTGATGGAAGGCGTCTCCGAAATGATACACGAAGTCCAGGTCGAGGCGACGTTTCCCGACGGCACGAAACTCGTGACCGTCCATCATCCGATAAGATAAAGGAGGAATGAAGAATTTATATCCCCACTTTACCCTCCCTCGCGCCACTCCATTCTTCATTCATAATTCCACATTCCATTCCCATGATTCCCGGCGAAATCATTCACGCGCAACCCGCCGCGACATTGCCGGCCAATGTCGGCCTCGAAAGGCGCGCGTTGTCGGTCACGAACACGGGCGACCGTCCCGTGCAGGTCGGCTCGCATTTCCACTTTTTCGAAGTGAACCATGCGCTGGAGTTCGACCGAGGCAAGGCACGCGGCTTTCGCCTCGACATTCCAGCGGGAACCGCCGTCCGCTTCGAGGCGGGCGACACCAGGCGCGTCGAGCTCGTCGCCCTCGCCGGCGCCCGCGAGGTCTACGGCCTCGGCGCCAGAATCAACGGACCACTCGAACCAAAGTAAAAAAATATGGATGGAAAATGAGGAATGGCTCCGCCTCCGCCGCACTACTCCATTCTACATTCTTCATTCATAATTCTTCATTCCTCTTCCCATGCCTCTCCACCTCACCCGCCGACAGTATGCCGAAATGTTCGGGCCGACGACCGGCGACCAGGTGCGGCTCGCCGACACCGATCTTTACGTGGAGGTCGAACGCGACCTCGTTGCCCAAGCCGGCGGCTACGGCAACGAAATCAAATTCGGAGGCGGCAAGGTCATCCGCGACGGCATGGGCCAGTCGCCGACCGCGACCGACGCCGAATCACTCGATCTCGTCATAACGAACGCGCTCATCCTCGATCCTCTGCTCGGTGTGATCAAGGCCGACATCGGCATCAAGGGCGGCCACATCGCCGGCATCGGGCACGCCGGAAACCCCGGCATCCAGTCCGGCATCGGTTCGCTCTATCCGGATCCGGTCACGAGGAAGACAAACCCCATGATCGTCGGCGCCTGCACGGAAGTGATCGCGGGCGAAGGCTGCATCGTCACGGCCGGCGGCATCGACTCGCATATCCATTTCATCTGCCCGCAACAGATCGACGAGGCGATCAGCTCCGGCATCACCACCATGCTCGGCGGAGGCACCGGTCCCGCGCACGGCA
>CAZFCY010000280.1:0-3731 GCA_964517665.1 uncultured Opitutaceae bacterium
GTCGCCGCGTGGCAGTACGCGGACATCAAGCCGCGCCTGGAGATGTTCTGAGCTTCTCCACGCCCGCGAGCGTCTGCAGGCAGACGGCCTGCATCGAGAGCGCGTCCCTCCGCCGCCTCGCTCGGGATCGTGCAGGCCGCCAGCTCGCTGGCGCTTCGGGGCGGGCGCGCCAACGGTCCGGGACATTCCGGCACAGAGACGCGCCGCCCTGGCCCGGGGATTCACTCAAGGGAGATGAAGAAAAGCCCCCGGGCCCGCGATCGGCTCGAAAGCGGACTTAATTTCTTGATAAGACAGTTATAATCAGATACTTAATTGTCACTTAATCATCTTCAAAAGGTCGTTAAAGCGCGCCTTCCCGCACGCCGATCTTGATAAGTGGCAGCAAGAATGCTCTAACTGCCTGTGTTCCGGCCCTCGGGCCGGGACAACCAGAACTGCCGACCCCGTTTGGGTGAGGCACCTAAGATAGAAGGAGGATACAGCCTTGAACAACGCTGCCCTCTGGACCGCTTGGGCAATGGTGGCGCAAGTCGTGTTGATCACGTATGCGGCCTACCGTCGTCCGACCCGATCCACCAAATAAGTAAGCAAACAACGCCGGCCCGGAGGGACAGCCTTCCGGGCCGGTTTTTTTTTTTCGAGCCGGAGATCGCGCCGCGTTCGCCCGCCGTGGAAAAACCCTGACGACTGGCGTGCGCCGCCAGAACGGCTATAGTTCGCCGCTCCACCCCGGCAGGCCCCGCTTCGAACCCCAGCCCACGCATCCACGATGACCGCTGCCCAGATCATTCACTTTCTCGCCACCTCGATCCTGGCCGGCATCCTCGGCGGCGCGACGATGGAGTTCGTCATGTGGTCGATCACCCGCGCGGGCTGGGCTCAGGCCAACATGCTCATCGCCCTGGGAAGCCTCATCACCCGATCGCGCGAACGCGCCTGGCAGGTCGGCGCGATCATCCATGCCGCGTCGGCCGGCTTCTTCGGGATGGTTTACACGCTCGTGCTCCTGTCGATCGGCATGACTTACATGCCCGCCGCGCTGGTCGTGGGCATCGGCATGGGTTTCGTTCATGGCATGCTCGTCAGCCTCACGCTCGTGTGGGTCGTGGCGGGCAATCACCCGATCGAGGAGTTCGCCAAGGCGAGCTTCGCCGTGGGTGTCGCCCACCTCGCCGGCCACGTCGCGTTCGGGGCCGTGGTCGGCCTCGTCGTCGGGGTGCTCCCGCTCTGAGTTCCGCCCTTTCGCGCCTGCGCGGCTACACGCGACGGCCGCGCATGGCGAAGACGAGCGCGGCCATCGCGCCGGGTGCCAGGGCCGACACCGCCAGGCCCCAGTGGAGGTTGCTCGCGTCGGCGATCCAGCCGACCAGCCAGGGCATGACGATGCCGCCGGCATTTCCCACCGCGGCGAGCGCGCCGAACATGCTCGCCCCTCCGTTCGGGTAGCGGTTGGCCGTGACGGCCAGCATGGTCGGCCAGAGGCAGCTCCCGGCGAATCCCGCCGCGATGCACGCGGCGAGCGCCAGCGCCGGCACAGGGAGAAACGAACCGAGGAGAAACAGCGCCACCGACGCCACGCAGGCCCGGATCATGATGCGAAACGGATCAACCTTCTCGCCGGCCATCCCGACGACCATCCGCCCCAGGGCCATGGCGATGGAAAACAGCAGGAGCGCGCCGCCGCCCACCCATTGCGGAAACGCCAGCTCGGTTTCGGCGTAGGCGGGCAGCCATTGCGCCATGCCCAGCTCCGTCGCGCCGCCGAGAAAGATCGCGACCAGCGCGGCGATGAACCATCCCTCCCGAACGAGCGCGCGCAGCGGATGCCGGCCGCCCTCCACCGCCATCGCGGGAAGGCGCAGGGGCAGAAACGCCGCCACGAGCAGGATCGGCAGCGGCAGGAGCAAGAGGCACGAAGCCCGCCAGCCGAGGCCCGCCCTGAGCGCGAGGGTTCCCGCCAGCACGGTCACGACCGCGCCCACGCAATAGAACGAGTGCAGCCAGTTCATCGCCGCCGCGCGGCGCGTCGGATGGAGCGCGCCGACGATCGGGCTGAGCACCATGTCGAGCGCGCCCGCTCCCAGGCCGAGGGTGAACAGCCCGGCCGCGAGCGTGGCGTAGTCCGGCGCCCACGCGAGCGCCACGAGGCTGAGCGCGATCACGGCGTTGCCGCCGACGACGAAGACCTTGGCCCCCCACCGATCGGCCAGGGGACCCGCCGCGACGATGCCGGCGACGAGCCCCGCGAATCCGGTTGCGCCGAGCCGCCCGAGTTCCTCCCTGGTCAGGCCGTCCGCGCCTCCGTAAAGCTCGCTCAAGGTGGTGAGAAAGACGGGCAGAAGATTCAGCCCGATCGCGAGGCTCATCATCGCGCCGTGGCAAAGAAACGTGAGCAGGCGCGGCCTCAATGCGTTCGATGAACTCGATTCTGCCATCGTGGGAACGCAGCCCGCCCGCCCACGAAGCGCAATCCGAATGCCGGGCTTCACCCCGCGAGCGCGGCGCCCGCGCGGGGCCGCGGCACGCGAATTCCGGCGCGCCGGAGTTGGAGGTTGAGTAATCCAGGCCGCTGCGGCGTGCTCACGCGAAACCTGCCGCACCATGAGCGAACACACATCAAGCGAAGCAACCCTGGCCGTTTATCTCGATCTCGAGAATATCGCGCGCGGCGCCCAGGACGCGCGTTTTCCGCGCTTCGACATTCAGAAGGTGCTCGAGCGCCTGCTGCTCAAGGGCCACATCGTGGTCAAGAAGGCCTACTGCGATTTCGAGCGCTTCAAGGAATTCAAACGCGACCTGCACGAGGCCGCCTTCGAGCTGATCGAGATCCCGCACCTGCGCCAGTCCGGAAAAAACTCCGCCGACATCCGCATGGTCGTCGACGCGCTCGACCTTTGCTACACCAAGGGGCACGTCGACACGTTCGCGATCATCAGCGGCGATTCCGATTTCTCGCCCCTCGTCAGCAAGCTGCGCGAGAACGCGAAGACGGTGATCGGGGTCGGCGTGAAGAACTCCACCTCCGACCTGTTCATCAACAATTGCGACGAGTTCCTCTACTACGACGACCTCGTCCGCGCGACGCCGTCACGCGCGCGCAAGAGCAACGCGGCCGCCGCCGCGAAAACGGACGCCAAACCGGAGGCCGGCGAAGCGCCGAAGAGCAAATCCCTCCCGGTCGCCGAAGCGCTCGACCTCGTCGTCGCCACCCTCGAGGCGCTGGCCGAGGAGCGGGAGGGCGGCGAGGACATCTGGGGTTCGCTGATCAAACAAACGATCAAGCGGCGCAACCCCGGCTTCAGCGAGCGCGCCTTCGGCTTCCGCTCGTTCAACGACCTGCTGCTCGAGGCGCAGAAGCGCGGATTGGTGACGCTCGAAGCGGACGACAAATCCGGCGGCTACCGCGTCGGTTTGACGGAATAGGAACAACGTCCAAGGCAGAGGCAGGGAACGCTAATCTGCGCTGATCATACGCTGATCCGGAAATTTCCAGGACAGTCCTGATTGGAATCAGCGTAAGATCAGCGCAGATTAGCGTTCTTCCCCTGCCTCGTCGATCCAGACGGATGGCCGGCGGGTGGATGAAAACCCCGTAGGAGCGGCTTCAGCCGCGATGCGCGACGTATCCAGCCATCGGATCGCGGCTGAAGCCGCTCCTACATGTTTTTTTTCCGCCGCGAGCCGCTCTCGCTCCGCTCGGGTGGGCTCCGCCCACCACGCTCCAAGGC
>CAZFCY010000281.1:0-3684 GCA_964517665.1 uncultured Opitutaceae bacterium
GAACATCCGCGAAAGGGCGAACAGCATTATCCCATGGATATGCCCCCCGTTTCGTTTTGCCTGCCCGGCCGGCCTGGCGCTGGCGGCCTGTCTCGCTCTGCCACTGCTCGCGGTCGATCCGGACGCCGGGCGCAAGCCCGACTGGTTCGTGCTCAGCGTGGGCGACCGCGTTCTTTTTGGGGCCGATTCCCCGAAGCTTGCTCCCGCGATCTTTGCGAGAAGAGATGGATGGACGCGCCGGCCATCCCCAATGACACTCACATTCTCCCCCGCATGAAAAAAATCCGCCGAATCGCGTGCCGACTGGCCGTGGTTTTCTTTGCCGCCGCCGCCGGCCCCGCGCATGCCGCGCCGGCGGACAGGCCGAATGTCGTCCTGATCATGGCCGACGACATCGGCTACGAATGTTTTTCGAGCTACGGCGGCGCCGATTACCGCACGCCGCATCTCGATCGCATGGCGGCCGGCGGGTTGCGCTTCGCGCATGCGCATGCGCAGCCCCTCTGCACGCCCTCGCGCGTGCAGATCATGACCGGGCAATATAACGTTCGAAACTACACCCGTTTCGGCCACCTCGACCCGACCGAGCGCACGTTTGGCAACGACATGCGCGACGCGGGATACGCCACGGCCATCGGCGGCAAATGGCAGCTCGGAGGCGATCGCGAGTCGGTCGTGAGGCGCGGTTTCGACGAGTACTGCCTCTGGTGGATGGACCGCAAGAGCTGGCGCTACGGCAATGTCGGCGAACTGGTCCGCAATGGAGAAACCCTTCCGGGCGGGCGCGGCGAGTATGGGCCCGACGTCGTCAACGCCTTCATCCTGGATTTCATCGAGCGGCACGCGCGCGAACCGTTCTTCGTTTATTATCCCATGATGCTGCCGCACGCGCCTTTCGTGCCCACGCCGCTCTCCACCGGAGCGGGCGGGCCGCGCGAGGAGGATCCGCGTTATTTCGCGGACATGGTTGAATATATGGATCTTTTGGTCGGCCGTGTCATATCGAAACTCGACGAACTCGGCCTGCGGGAAAACACGCTCGTGATCTTCCTGGCCGACAATGGAACCAACACCGGCATCGCCTCCCGCATGATCGACGGCACGATCGCGCGCGGCGGCAAGGGGCGCACGACGGACGCCGGCACCCATGTGCCGATGATCGTCTCGTGGCCCGGCACGACGCCGGCCGGATTCGTCTCGGAGACGCTGGTCGATTTCTCCGACATCGCGCCCACCTTGCGCGCGCTGGCGGGCTTTGCCCCCGGGCCGGACCGGCCGCTCGACGGTTTCAACCTGCTGCCCGTGCTCAAGGGCGAGAAGCCGGGCGAGCGCGAGTGGTCGTACTGCTGGTATGCGAAGGAGGGGCGCGAGGGCGAGGTGGCGATCTTCGCGCGCACCGTTCGATACAAGCTTTATCGCGACGGCCGCTTCTTCGACCTCGCGCGCGACCGGCTCGAGGAGAATCCGCTCGATATAAACGAACTGCCTCCCGAAGCCGCCGCCGCGCGCGGGAGCTTGCGGGAGATCATCGAGCGCCATGCCACAACGGAAGCGGACCGAAGTTTATGATCAAATCCGAACAGAGTTTTGGTTTCGCGCGTCAGGTGTCGTGGCTCGCGCTTTCGCTCATCCTTTCGGCCGGCGCGCGGGCGGCGGATGACGAGGCGGGACGGCCCAATATGGTCATCGTGCTGGCGGACGACCTCGGGTGGGGCGACGTCGGCTATAACGGACATCCGGTCGTGCAAACGCCCGCGCTCGACCGGCTCGCGCGGGACGGTGTGCGGCTGGATCGGTTTTATGCCCAGGCCGCGTCGTGCTCGCCGACGCGCGCGAGCGCGCTGACCGGTCGCAACGGCCATCGTTTCGGCGTCATCCGCGCCAACAACGGCCGGATGGAGCCGGGCGAGCGCACGATCGCCGAGCTTTTGCGCGACCACGGCTACGCCACCGGCCATTTCGGCAAATGGCATCTCGGCACGCTCGTCGAGGGGCGGCGCGACGGCCAGCGCGGCGGCACCGCGAGAGGCGAGGGCTTTTACTCGCCGCCCTGGGAGAACGGATTCGATGTTTGCTTCTCGACCGAGTCGAAGACGCCGACCTGGAATCCGATGGAGCGGCCGGACAACGAGGTCAGAACCTATTGGGTGCCGCGGTCGCCGTCGGACGATCGGAAGGGATGGATCGATTATGGAACGGCCTACTGGGTCGGCGTGAATCAGCCGGCCGGCGGCAATCTGGAGGGCGATGATTCGCGCATCATCATGGACCGTGTTTTGCCGTTCGTCCGCGAAGCGGTTGCGCGGGAACAGCCCTTTCTGGCCGTGGTGTGGTTTCACGCGCCGCACATGCCGGTCGTGGCGGGCCCCGAGTTCACGCAACTGTATCCCGGGCGCGCCGGTTTCGAACAACACTATTACGGCGCCATCACCGCGATGGACGCGCAGATCGGCCGGCTGCGCGCCGCGCTCGAAGCGGCGGGGGTTTGGGACGACACCCTGCTGGTCTTTGGCTCGGACAACGGGCCGGAAAGCATCGACCATTCCGAGATGGAGCCGGCGCCGGGTTCGGCGGGCATCCTCCGCGGACGCAAGCGCAGCCTGCACGAGGGCGGGGTGCGCGTGCCCGGCATCGTGAGCTGGCCGGCGGGTCTGGCCGGTGGCCGTGTGTCGTCGCTGCCGTTCACCACCAGCGACTGGCTGCCGTCGATCGCCGGTTTGCTCGGGGAGGGTGACGCCCCGGCCGTGGCTCCGATCGACGGGTGCGATGCCCTGTCGTTATTGCGGGCGGGCGAGGAGCGGCGGCCGAAGCCGATTCCGTTCGAGTTCGTCGGGCAGGTTTCGCTGCTCGACAACGACTGGAAACTCTATTCCGGCGACGACGGCCGGACGTTTCAATTATATCATCTATCGACCGATCCGGCCGAATCGCGCGACGTGGCGGCGCGACACCCGGAGCGGGTGGCGAGGATGCGGCGCGAACTGGAGACGTGGCGCGAATCGTGCCGGCTGAGCGCGACCGGCGCGGACTATCGTTGACCGGCGCCTGCCGCGGCTGACCGGCCCTTCGCCTCGCGCGGGACGCCCCTGGCGCGGGCGGCGGGCGGCTGGGCCGTGCGGCCGTCGACCCAGTCGCCCTCGATCAGGATCCAGAGCGGATCCGCGGGCACGCCGTGCTCGTTGCGCGTGAGCTGGTCGATGACCAGATTCACGGCGACCCGGCCGGCGCTGTTCCACTTGGGGTTCATGCCGGCGATGCCGGTGTAGGAGGAATGCCAGCCGAGATGGGCGTAGCCGACCCGGTCGGGTTGTGTATAGCCGATCAGGTTCAAGTGTTTCGGGATGTGCTTGCCGACTCCGAGCACGCAATCGGGCTTGTGGCGCTCGAGCCAGCCGGCGAGTTCGTCCAGATCCTGCTGGCTGTCGGTCTCCTCGCGGAAGAAAATCGGCATGAGGTCGCGTTGGGCGATATTGAGATCTTCCGAGCGCAGGGCGGCGCTGCGTTTGAAATCGGACGACCGCTCGAAAATCCTGGGGATGATCACACCGAAGCGGCGGTATCCCCGGGCCTGCAGGATCTTGATACAGCGGATCATGTTTCCGAGGTGGTTGAGCAGGTGGTGAAGGTGGTGCGCGAGCGGCTGGCCCGCCGCATGAGAGAGATCGGCGAGCAGCCGCCCGGATT
>CAZFCY010000282.1:0-206 GCA_964517665.1 uncultured Opitutaceae bacterium
GGTCCGGCGGTTCATCACGAACGCGCCGGACCCAGAGCGCGATCCGCAAGTTCAAGGACACCACCGGCAACTATCTCTGGCAGCCGCCGGCGCAGCTTTCGGGCCGCGCCTCGCTGCTGACCTTCCCGGTGGTGGAGGCCGAGGACATGCCGGACATGGACGAGGACAGCCTGTCGGTCGCGTTCGGCGATTTCCGTCGCGGCTAT
>CAZFCY010000282.1:216-3673 GCA_964517665.1 uncultured Opitutaceae bacterium
AGGACTTCGACGCGATCAAGCTCCTGAAGTTCGCGGCGACCTGATCGCGGCAAGTCTCACGATGAGCCAGCAAGGCGGCGGGGTGTTCCCGCCGCCTTTTGTTTTGCGGGAAGACCTCGATGCATCCGGGCGTTCTGCATTCGCGCGCGCTGCGCCTGAAATGGCATGTCGCGGCGTTGCGGTTCGAGATCGCGATGCTGCGGCACGCGCGGATGCTGCGCAAGGCCGGTTTCCGCCCCGACCAGGCGCGCGACGAGCAGGGACGATGGACGGATGAGGGGCGACGAGACGATAGCGATATAACCGAGTTAAGTGCTCAGCGCCGGCCAGATGGTCACCATTTTGTACCGCGTGCAGTGGTTAGAGGATTTGGGTTGTCGGACAGCGCGATAAATGAGTTCGAAAAGGCTAAAACCGGTCGATTATTTGCCGAGACACATCGCTGGAGTAAAGCGCATCTCTCATATAATGAGGCAGTTAAAGATAGCTTGGCCCGATTTTTGCGAGCGAATAACATTCAAGCTGAAGACATGAGCGCTGAACAGGCGCGTCGCTTTGTGAGCGAAGTCAAGCAGTCGCGCGACCCTCGAATTCGCACATTGAATATGAGAATATATATGCGTGAGATTATGTACTGGATGCGCCGAGCCCCACGGACCAGTGAATGAGCGCGCCGCAATGGAAAATCTCTCTGACGTCGAACAAGCGCGGATTTGGTCGATCCTGTATGACGGCGCGCAGAAGATTTTGCGGCGCCGAGGGCGGGAAGACGCTTTCGGGCGCGGCGATTACTGGATTCTCGAAGACAATTATGGGCCGCCACAGCACAAGATTTATATCAACAATCTCCGCATGCTGGATTCGGAAATCGTCCGAGCGTTGCAGACGTTGCTGACTCCTTATCCCGACTGGTCCTGGGTCGTCGCGCTCGATGTTTCGGCCGTTGGAGACGCCTGGCCCGAGATGGGCCTGATCGTGCGCCGTGACGAGATCGTTGATGGATTGCAGCGCGATTATTTTCCCGAGGAATTTCGCGGCCTCCGTTACGACGGCGCGCGCATCGGCACCGATCGCGACTGAGCCGCGCGCGTTCTTGCAGGGTTTCACAACGGAAAACGGGCCGCGCGGGCGGCCCGTTTGCTTGAGCGGAGGATGTCGCGCCGGATCGTGGCGCACCGAAGTCGTCCGTGCGGTCAGTTCACCGCGCGCGGCGGGAAGCCGTTCGCGATGGGCGCCGCGCCGCCGTTGGCCATCCCGTTGAGCGGAACGGTCGAGGGCGCGGCGACGACCGGGGCGGGCTTCGCGGACTGCGTGCCCGGCGGGTCGATGGTCTTGTCGAGCTTGCGCGACACGCCCTCGAATTGCGCGTCCTGCTCGATCATCAGCGACTTGGAGAAGATCTCGCCGTCGACCACCGCGGTCTTGGCGAGCTTCACGGTGTTGCTGTGGATGGTGCCGTGGAACGTGCCCTGGATCACGGTGTCCTGGGCGACGATCTTGCCGTCGACCCTGGCGCCTTCGCAGACCGCGAGGCCGGTGACCTGGATGTCGCCGGTGACGCGGCCGTAAATCTGCACGGTGCCGGCGCAGACGATGTTGCCGGTGATCTGCATGCCGCGGCCGAGCGTCGAGACCTGATCCGGCGACAGCCGTTCGGCGGGTTTCGCCGCCGGCGCGGCAACGGTGTCGAGCTTGACGTCGCGATCGGACTTGGACTGGAAAAAGGCGCTCACGGTGTCCCCCTGGGATTTGGCGCGGTCGATGGTTCGCCGCCGATCTTAAAGGCCGCGCGGGCCGGGGCCAGCGGGAACCGGAAATATCGCTAATGTGGGCGGCCGGATACGGATTAACTAAATCCGCAGGATCGCCCGGCGCTCACGGTGCGGATGCGCGGCGAGCGGGCTAGACAACGGCGAGAGGGCCAGACACCGATGCGCGACAAGGATGTGCGGGACAAGAGCGTGCGGGACGCCGAGATCAAGGCCGCGGTCGCCAAATTCCTGAGCAGCGTCGGCCTGACCGCGCAGCGCGAGCTGGAGAAAGCCATTCGCGCGGCGATGACAAGCGGCAAGCTCAAGGGCGCGGATACGCTCGGGACCGGACTGACGATCTCGTGCGACAAGATCGGACTGAGCGTCACGATCCACAGCAAGATCGAGCTTTAGCCGTTGCCTAGTGCGCGGCGATGCCGTGCCAGAGGATCACGGCGGTCAGCAGCGCGCCGACGACGATCGCGCCGATGACGTGACTGAGCTGCAGGCAATCGTTGTGAACGTGCTGGACGTCGTGCGCCATGGGGAATCCTTTTCCGGCATGCGGTTCGTCGAAATGGTGACGCTCGCGCCGCGATCATAGGCGAGCGGCGGGCCGGCTCCAATCGGGTCGCGGTGCGGTGCGACAAAGCGCCCGTCGCGACCGCGAAGGGCGTCCGGGTCAGCGGCCGTCCATGCGGCGCAACTGGTCGAGGATCCAGCCGCGATAAAGCGCCAGCGGGGTCACGCCGGTGAGGCCGCCGCAGCCTTCGGAATTTCCGGGGCCGGTGGTCCAGGCGACGATTCCGGCGACGCGGTCGCCGACGAATGCGGGGCCGCCGCTGTCGCCGGTGCAGGCCCCGAGCCCCGCGCGGGTGTTGCGCGTCGCCGGATCGTGGAGGCGAATCTGCAAAGTGCCGGGCTGGCCGGTGACGGCGAGCGTGGCGCTGCGCGCGATGCCGAGGCCGGCGTCCGAGTTCGCGGCCGCGACGCCGAAGCCCGCGACCGTCATGCGGTCGCCGACGGCCGGGCGGACGGTGCCGGGCGCAAGCTCCGCCGGTTCGATCTCCGGCGGCAGCGGCGCGGCGAGCCGGACCAGCGCGACGTCGGCGGTCGCGCGGTGCAGCGCGTAGGCTTTCAGGTCGAAGCGCGGATGGATCGCGGTCTCGCGGATCGCCAGCGCGGCCGAAGTCTTTGATGTCCGCACCACGGAATTCGGCCGCTGCACGCAGTGCGCGGCGGTCAGCACCACGTCGCGCGCCAGCGCCGTGCCGGTGCACAGGCTCGACCCCGCGCCGGTGATCATCACCAGCGCCCGGCCGTAAGTGGAATGTGCGCCGCGCGCGTCCGGAGCGTTTCCGGTGATCGCGAAAGCCGGAAGCGCGCTTCCGGCGCACAGCGCCAGCGCAAGCAGAAAACGAGTCATGTCGCGATAGCCAGTCATGCCGCGATCAGGCTTGGGCGCGCCGTCCTTGTCAACGCCGTCCTTGTCAACGCTCTCACACGGAACCCCATCATGCCGTCTGTTCTTCTCAGCGGTCCGGCCGCCGAGCCGGTGCCGCTTGCCGACCTCAAGGCATTCCTGCGCGTCGAGCACGATGCCGACGACGACGTGATCGCCGCGCTCGCCGCCGGCGCGCGCATCCATGTCGAGACCCAGACCCGTCGCGCACGATCCGCCAGCTCTGCGTCATCAGGGCGCGGCG
>CAZFCY010000283.1:0-3597 GCA_964517665.1 uncultured Opitutaceae bacterium
CCCAGACCACCGCGGTGCGAAGCACAGGCCAGCGCGCAAAGGTCCGCCAGGTTTCGTCCGCCACGCTGGAAACGAGGCCGAGATCGATCGGCCGCGGCGCCATGTTGGAAAACTCGAGGTCGGGACCGGCCGCGATATAGGTCGATCGTATCCGCGCGACCAGTTCAGGCGGGGCGTGCGCCGCGTCGAGCAGCGCCTCGGGCCATTGCTCCGCCACGCTCGCGAGGTGAAGCGCCGCGCGGCCGTGGGCGTAGCGGTCGTCCAGCTCATCCGCGTCGGAACCGAAGAGCGCGCCGATCTGCTCCTGGATGAACCGCCGCGCCTCGCGCGCGGCCGTCGTGCCGGGATCGAGCGCGGGGTCCTCGTTGACCCGCGCGATCGCGCGCTCGAGGATGCGATGGCTGATCTGCGAGAGCACGAGGCGGTCGCGCACGCGCAGGGCGCGCAGGTAGTTCTCGATCCGCTCGAACGCCTCCCCCCACGCCCGCGCATCGGCCTGGTTCGCCGGGATGTTCGCAATCACGGATTCCATGGGAGGCTGACGTATTCGCTGATGGGCGCGCCGCCGAGCGTCAGCCGCGCCGTGGTCGTCACAGGGGCGCCGCGCTCGGTCGCCGCAAGCCAGATGGTGAGCCGCCAGGCGCCGTCCACCTCGTTGCGCTGGACCTCGACACGCTCGACGTCGGCGGGGCCTTCGACCTCGACCTCGGATTCGATATTCGCCGCGGCCGGATACTCCTCCATGCCCGCGGAGGCGAAATCGACGACGAACATCGTCCTGCCCTCGCCCGCGTCGCGCCAGCTCTGCCGCGTGTGGCCCACGACGCCGCGGGGGCCGCCGAACGTGCCCGCGGAGGTCCAGTTGAGCCGGTATTTCAACTCCAGCGGCCTGCCCGCCTCGGGCGGGTTTTCAGGAATGAAAAACGCCACGATGTTGTCCGCGTATTCATTTTCTGAATGCAGCTCGACGAGCCGCACCTTCCCCGCGGGCCACGGGCCGACCGGCTCCATCCACAGGCCCGGCCGGTCCTGATAATGCGCCTCCATGTCCTGATAGCTATAGAAGAGGCGGTCGCGCTGGAGCAGGCCGAAGCCCTTGAGATTGTCCCCCGGGAAATCGGTGAGGCGCGTCGCCGCGGGTTGATAGAGCGGGCGCCAGGTCCAGTTGTCCTCCCCGGCCGCGACGAGCAGGCCGTCGGAATCGTGCACTTCGGGCCGGAAGTCTCCGTGGCGCGAGGGGGAGTTTTCGCCGAACCAATACATGCTCGTCATCGGCGCGAATCCGAGCACGCCGCCGGTTTCGCGAAAGAACAGCGTCGCGTGCGTCTCCGTCACCGTCGCCTCGCCGGGAATGACGCGAAAGGTGTAGGCGCCCGCGACGCTTCTGCTGTCGAGCAGCGCATGGATCGTCAGCTCGCTCGATCCGCCCGGCGGCTTGCCGAGCCAGAACTCGACGAAGCGCGGGAACTCCTCCGGCTCCGGCCCGCCGGAATTGATCGCCAGCCCGCGCGCGGAGATGCCGTAGGCGTGCCGCTCGCCCAGCGCGCGAAAATAACTCGCGCCAAGAAAGGACACGACCTCGTCGAGCCGGTCGGACGCCTTGATCGGGAAGAGCACCTTGAACCCGGCGTAATCGAGATTCCCCGGCAGGCGCCCCGGGATGCGAAGGTCCTGATAGTCGAAGAAGGCGCGCAGAAACGGAATCCGCTGCGCATAGCCGTCGGTGAATTCGTTCAACGCGACTGTTTCGTGAAAGATATAACCGGGATGAAAAAACTGCGCCTGAAACGGGCTCGGGTCGTCGCGCCACAAGGACTTTTCCGGCAGGAAACGGATGCGGCGGTAATCGTCGTAGCTGAGTTCCCTGAGCGCTCTCGGCAGTTCTTTGTCGCGCGCTTCGTACGGCTTCTCCGCGAGTTCGGACGCGCGCTCGACGACGTATTGATGCGTAATATCGACTTGCTGGACGGCGGCGCCCGCGACGGCGCAGGCCACCGTCGCAAACAAGACGAGGTGGAGGATTTTCTTCTGATTGGCAGGCATGGATGCTTCGATGAAGCACGTGAGCAAAGCCCGCGCCCATGTCGCCGCCACGCGGGCCGCGCCCCGGTAAACCGCGGAAACGCGCGAAAGGCTCCCGCCCGCCCCTCGTGCAAGTTGCACATGAACCCGCCGGGCGCCGTGCAAAATGAAGACCGGAGTGGCGGGTGATGTGGCGTTCGCGAATTGCGCGGGCAACAATTCGGACATGCGCGCGAGAGGCGCGCGGATGCGACTAAAAGCGGCGATGAATCGCCGCTTTCAAGACCAACGATTTTGCGGACACATTTCCAACAGGGATCTGCGCGTTCATCTCCTGACTACCCGCTGCTCACTGCTTCCCCTTCAATCGCTCCGCCTTCGCATCGGCGTGGTTTCGGCGAGGCCCTCGACGTCGCGGATCGGCAGCGAGCGGCCCGCGAACCATGTGCCCTCGACGTAGGTCGTGGTCGGGATCTCGGGGACACCGCGCTTGTTGTGCTGGAGTTGACCGGCGAGCAGCTCCAGCGCGAGCGCGCCGACCGTGTTGTGATTTTGCCTGACGCCGGCCGTCAAGCCGCCGTCGTCCTGCCAGAACACATCGACAAACGCGATGTCCCGCGGCACGCGCAGCCCCAGTTTCTTCAAGACCGGCAGCACGAACGATCCCTTGCTGATGAGCACCTCCGGCCGATGGCGGTCGATCCACGCCTTCAACGCCACCGTGTCGGCCACGACGTCGCCCCGGCTTTCGTTCAACCATCGCTCGACGGGAAACTGCTCGGGAAACAAATGCGCGGGAATGTGCGCCTCGGGCGGAAGGGCCTGCTGCTCGCAAAGGAATCCGGCCGTCCAGAGGTGATCGACGCTGTGGTCCCAGCCGCGGTGCATGACGAAACCGATGCGCCGGTAGCCCGCGGCCATCACCTTCTGCATCGCGAGCCGGATGATGTCGCACTGGTTGTTGGTGACGTTGTGCACCGCCGGCTTGTGCGGAAAATAATCGATCTTCACCGCGCTGAAGTTCTTCCAGTCCAGTTGCAACGCATCGCCCATCTCGCGACCGTGCGAGGCGATGATGATGCCGTTGATCCCGCGGGCATAAAGCATCTGGCTGAGCCGCCCGTGCGTGAGGCCGGGCTCGCGCAGCCAGAAGTGTTCGATATTGAAACCGAGTTCCGACGCGCGCTTGCACGCGCCCTCGAAGAAATCGGGATGCGCCGTGACGGTTTTCCATCCCCAGCGCGTCGCCCAGTTCGTCACATAGGCGATGCCGGGGCGCGACGCGCGCGGCTTGATCTTGCCGCGATAGTCGACGAGCGCGCGGATCCACGGATCGGGCGCGTATCCCATCTGCCGCGCCAGCGCCTGGATGCGCGATCGCGTCTTCTCCGGCAGCCGCGGATGATTGCGCAGCGCGAGCGAGACGGTGGTCGCGTGCACGCCCGCGCGTTTCGCGATGTCGGCCATCGTGACGCGCCGCTCCATGCCGGGGGCATTCTGTTCGTCCATGGTTTGTTCGCCTGTCTATTTCTGAAAACTTCCGGTCGCGGCGCGGCCGCAACCCCATCGGGGGGG
>CAZFCY010000284.1:0-3555 GCA_964517665.1 uncultured Opitutaceae bacterium
AAGGTGGTCGTGGGCGTCCCGCCCGCGCTGCTCCGCGCGCACTCCACATCAGAGTCGGAACGCCGTCCGGGGATCGGCTCCGAAAGGTGGCCGCGCGCGTCCCGCGCGTGTTGTTCGCCGCGCGCCGAACAACTCCCTCGAAATCACGGGCGCCGCGACGCGCCCGACCCCCTTCCACCCGCGCTCAGCCGAATGCGAGCAGCGGAGCCCAGGTCGCGCCGAAGCCGAGCAACACCGCGGCGGTGCGCCCGAGCAGCGCGTTCAATTCCGCGCCGTTGCGTGTCTTCAGTTTGCGCGCGAGCGCGAGGCCGGGAATCGTGGCCAGGCTCGCGAGCGCGAGCAGCGGGCGCGCCCACAGGCAGGCGAGCAGGATCGGAATCGCCGCCGCGCCAATCAACGACGCCACGTATTGCCGGCGGCCAAACCTGCGGCCGAACCGCACGATCAAGGTGTTCTTCCCGGCGCGCTCATCGACGACGATGTCGCGATAGTTGTTCACCACGAGAATGTTGGTCGCGAGCAATCCCACCGGCGCGGCCGCGAGGAGGACGCCGTGCCCGAGCCGGCCGGTCATGACGTAATAGGTGCCGCCCACCGCCACGAGGCCGAAGAAAATAAAGACGAAGGCGTCCCCGAGTCCATGATACGCCAGCGGATAAGGCCCGCCCGTGTAGGCCCAGCCGAAGAGCAGGCACATGACGCCGACGGGCAACAGCTCCCACCCGCGCCATCCGACCAGCGCCATGCCGCAGACGAAGGCCAGGCCGAAGATGACGAACGCGCCGCGCCGCATCGCCGTGACGGAGATGAGCCCCGCCGCCACCGCGCGCCGCGGGCCGACGCGACCGAGCGAATCGGCGCCCTTCTCGTAATCCGCGTAGTCGTTCGCATAGTTCGTCCCGACCTGGACGAGCAGCGCGAAGGCCATGCAGATCGCCGCCGGTATCCAGTTGAACGAACCTTCCGCGTGCGCGAGCGCGGACCCGACCAGCACGGGAATGATCGCGGCCGGCAACGTCTTCGGCCTCGCCGCCTCGAGCCAGGGCGAAACCCCGGCACGCTCGCGCCGCGGCTCGGAAAGCGCGGGATCGTTCTTAACCACGGATTGCACGGATGAGCACGGATGCGGAACGGATCCAACGGCAGGCTTTTGGTTTTTCGAAACCGACAGCCAACATCCAATCACGAATAACTTCCCCTGTCGGACCGTGGATCGATCCACTCGCGACTCGCGATTCGCTCCGTCTATTCGTGTCCATCTGTGGTTGCGTCCTGGTTCGTTCCGCGCCCCTCAGGGCGCGCGCGCGATCAGGGTCACCATGGTCCACTGCCAGGTCACGCGGCCGTCGTTCTCCTCCAGTCGCATGGCGCGGCGCACTTCGGGTGACGCCGTCCGGATCGCGTCGAGCACCTTGCGCCGGTGATCCGGCGGCGTTCCCGCGGTCTCGAAATACCATTCGAGATCCGGCTGCAGCCGCTGATGGGTCTCGCACCGGACCACCCGCATCGCGGCGGCCTCGGCCATCGCGCGCCATTGCGCCGGCGGGATCAACTGCACGTGGCTGGTGTCGCGCCACTTCTCGACCCGGTTCAGCCAGTATCCCGTTTCCGTGTCATCGTCGGGCACGGTTCCATCGATGAGCAGAAAATGACCGCCGGGTTTGAGGACGCGCGCGACCTCGCCGAGAAACGCGGGCGGGGAACTGAAATGATGCGGCGCGACCCGGACCGTCACGAGATCGAACGATCGATCCGGAAACGGCATCGACTCCGCCGCGAAGACGTGCGCGTCGGGCGCGTAGCCGTGCTCAGCGAGCAGTCGCTTCGCGCTTTCCAGCATGCGCAACGAGACATCGCCGATCGTCACCTGCCATCCCGCCCGGGCCAGGCAGAGCGCGGTGTGGCCGCCGCCCGTCGCGACATCGAGCGCCTTCCCGCCGGCGGGCACTTCGATCTCGCGCAACGCGGTCACGACATCCGAAGTGTCCGCCAGCACGTGCGACTTGCCGTAGTTCTGATGCTGCCGGTCGAACTGCCGCGCCGAAGCGGCCTGTTCCGGCGTGAGTTCCTCCTCGTTCATGGGGCAGCGGGCAAACGCCGAAGGGATGCGGGGAGTGAGGAGCGGGTTTTCAATGTCCATCCCCTCCTCCGCCTTCGACCTTCGACTTTGAGGGTGAGTCCGTCGTCGCTCATGTGAGAAGCGGTCTAAAGTCAAAAGGCGCAGGCCGGAAGTCGGAAATCCAACAAATATCAAGCGCCCCGGTGGCCGCCGACGTCCCGCCCGCATGAGCCACGCGCCCGCACTCCACATCAGAGCCGGAACGCCGTCCGGAGGGCGGCGCCAAAAGGTGGCCGTGGGCGTCCCGCCCGCGCTGCTCCGCGCGCGTAGATCACAGGCGCCCGCGCCCGTGTCGCCCCACCCGTCGCTCAGAACCCGAGATCCACCGCGTGCGCGTTCAGCCACGTTTCGGCGCCGTGCCATTCGGGACAGGCCGCGGCGACGTGACGCCAGAAGCGGATGGAGTGATTCATCTCACGACGATGCATCAGCTCGTGGATGATCAGATAATCGCGCACACGCGCCGGCGCCTGCACGAGCCGCCAGTTGAGCGAGATCTCGCCCGACTCCGAACACGATCCCCAGCGCGACGACTGGTTGCGCACGGTCGCGCGCGTGATCGCGATCGCGAAACGATCCGCAAGCTCGCGCGTGCGCCTCGGCAGCTCTTCGCGCGCGAGCGCGATGAGACGCGCCTCCACCGGCCGGCGCAGGTTCATCGTCGCGTCGGCGATGAACACGCGCTGATCCGCGAAGACGACGAGCGGCCGGCCGTGCAGGCGCTCGATCCGCAGCACGGCCTCCTCGCCGCGAAAGAGGATGCGCATGCCCGCGCGCCACTCGTTCGCATGCCCGACGGCATCGGCGCGCTTCGCGCGCTGCTCGGAGATCCATCCCCGATGATGATTCACGAATTGCATCGCCTCGCGCTGGCTCGCGCCGCGCGGCATCGTCACCACGACGCCGCCTTCACGAGCGAGGCGCAAGGTGTAGCGCCGCGCGCGCGGGTGGCTGCGAAATTGAATGGGAAAGGAGCTGTGGACCGACCTGTTCATGAGGGGGAGAGAGAACGCGAAAGAGTTCATTGCGCGCCGCGATTCAATCAACGCAAGCGCGTTGCGCGACGACCATCGCGGCGGGACCAGATCAACGATCGGCGCGGTGATGGAGCGATTGAATCCCTTGCGGGTTCATTCCCCGAAGCTTGCTTCGGCTTGGACTTCTTGGAGGGACGACCTCCGTGTCGTCCGCAGGCGAAGCGGTCCACACGGAGGTGGACCCTCCAATGCCCCGGAGCTTGCTCCGGGGATCTTTACTCCCCGAAGCTTGCTTCGCCTCTGTGGTAGGAGCGGCTTCAGCCGCGATGCGTTCACGCAACGCTTTCGCATCGCGGCTGAAGCTGCTCCTGCATTTCCGTCAATGCCCCGGAGCAAGCTCCGGAGTTCTGTACTCAAGATGCTTCCGCCGGACGGCAAACGCGAAGCGCCACGGCGCCA
>CAZFCY010000285.1:0-3538 GCA_964517665.1 uncultured Opitutaceae bacterium
GAGCCCGTGCTCCTCCACAGGAAACCGGATACCGGCCGCACGCATCCCGTCGCCGTGCCGCAGACCTCCGATGAATTCGACCTGCCTTCGCCCGGCCTGCAATGGCAGTGGAACGCCAATCCGCGCGACGGCTGGGCCTCGCTCACCGCACGTCCCGGCTCGCTCCGCCTCGCGTGCGTGCCCGCGCCCGCCACGCGCAACGATGGTTCACCCGCCGGGGACAATCTTTACGACGCGCCCAATTTCCTCCTGCAGAAATTTCCCGGGCCCGCCTTCACTGTCACCACGGTGCTCGATTTCGCGTCCGCGGCCGATGGCGAGATCGCCGGCCTCGCTGTATTCGGCTACAACTACGCCGTGTTCGGTTTGCGCCGCGTCGATGGCCGCACCCGCCTTGTGCTCCTCGTGAACTCCGGCGCGGACCAGCCCGGCGCGCGGCAACACGAGGCCGCCAGCGCCGGCGTTCCGGGTGGCCCGGTTTATCTGCGCGTGACCGTGGACGAGAACGCCCTCTGCCGTTTCGCCTGGAGTCCGGACAACGCGGCCTTCACGCGATGTGGCGGACCTTTTCAGGCCTCGGCCAATCGCTGGATCGGCGCGAAGGTGGGCCTTATCGCCACCGCCTTGCCTGACGCGGCGAAAACCGGCCACGCCGATTTCGACTGGTTCCGCGTCACGGCGGCCGCGGCGAGTCCGGGCGATTCGTCGAAGCTCCGCTGAACTTTTTCTCATGAAACCAGTCCCGCTCGCCCTGTTGCTTCTCGCCTCGTTCGGCTTTCCGCTGCGACTCGCCGCCGCGGATGCTTCCGTCCCCGCGGCGCGGGAGATCGCACCCGGACCGTTCCAGCCCGCCTGGGAATCCCTCGCCGCGCACTACCAGGCGCCAGAATGGTTTCGCGATGCGAAGTTCGGCATCTGGGCCCACTGGTCGGCGCAATGCGTGCCGGAACAGGGCGACTGGTATGCGCGCCACATGTACATCCAGGGGCACCGCCAGTACGAGCATCATGTGAAGACCTATGGTCACCCATCGGAATTCGGTTTCATGGAGATCGAGAATCTCTGGCGCGCCGAGAACTGGGAGCCCGAGAAACTCATGGACCTCTACGTGCGCGCCGGGGCGAAGTACTTCGTCGCGCTCGCCAACCACCACGACAACTTCGACGCGTACCACTCGCGCCACCACGCGTGGAATTCGGTCAACGTCGGCCCCAAACGCGACATCGTCGGCACGTGGGCGCGGGTCGCGCGGGCGCGCGGCCTGCGGTTCGGCGTGAGCAATCACTCCGCCCACGCGTGGCACTGGTGCCAGACCGCCTACGCCTATGACGTCGAGGGACCGCTGGCCGGCGTGCGCTACGACGCGTTCACGCTCACGAAGGAGGATGGAAAAGGAAAGTGGTGGGAGGGCCTCGACCCGCAGCAGCTCTACACCGGACCGAACATGGTCCTTCCCGACGGCATCACCACGATCCAGGCGCGGAACGAGTGGCACGAAAAGAACGACCGCAAGTGGGACGAGAACCCGCCGTCGATGAACCCGCGCTTCACCGCAACCTGGTACCTGCGCACGCAGGACCTGATCGACCAGTACCAGCCGGACCTCGTGTATTTCGACAACTTCGCGCTCCCGCTCGGCCAGGCGGGCCTCGACATCGCGGCGCATTTCTACAATGCCAGCCTCGCCTGGCACGGCGGCCGCCACGAGGCCGTGCTCAACATCAAGGGCGTCTCGCCCGAGCGCCGCGGCGCCGTGATCGACGACATCGAGCGCGGCGTGGCCGAGGGCATCCGCGAGGCCCCGTGGCAGACCGACACCTGCATCGGCGACTGGCACTACAACCGCCGCGTGTATGAGCAGGACCGCTACAAAACCGTCCCCCAGGTCGTGCGCATGCTCGCCGACATCGTGAGCAAGAACGGCAACCTGCTCCTCAGCATCCCGGTGCGCGGCGACGGCACGATCGACGAGAAGGAGGCCGCCTTCCTCGAAGGCATGGCCCGCTGGATGGACGTGAACGCCGGGGCGATCCACGGCACCCGCCCGTGGGTGATCTACGGCGAGGGTCCATCGACCGAGGAGACGCCGGAGAAGGGCCACTTCGGCGGCGCCCGCGACGTGCGCAGCAAACCCTACACGGCCGAGGACATCCGCTTCACCCGAAAGGGCGATGCGCTCTATGCGATCGTGATGGAGCTTCCGCTCGAGCGGACCGTCCTGATCAAGTCGCTGCCGACGCGCGCCGGCGCTGGTCCGATCACGGACGTGTCGCTCCTCGGACACGCCGGCGCTCTCGTCTGGACGCAGGACGAGACCGGCTTGCGCGTGGCGCTTCCCGCCACGTTGTCGTCCGAACATGCGATCGCCCTGAAAATCGCCGGCGTGCTTTGATTCTCATGACCCTGATCCCGCGCCTCTTATTCATAGCAATCCTCATGCGATCCTGCGCCGGACTGGCGCAGGCCGCCGTTCAAGTGGCCAGCCCGTTCACCGACCACATGGTGCTCCAGCGCGGCCAGCCTGTCCCCATCTGGGGTTGGGCTGCTCCGGGTGAGACGGTGACGGTCGCCTTCGGCGGTCAGGAGAAATCCGCGGTCGCCGACATCGGCGGCCGCTGGCAGGTGACGCTCGATATATTGAGCGCGTCAGCCGAGTCCCGTCCATTGACTATAACGGGCTCGGCAGACGCCGCCACCGTCACGCTGCGCGACGTCCTTGTCGGCGAGGTATGGCTCGCCTCCGGCCAGTCCAACATGGATTTCACCGTGGCGAAGACGGAAAAATACTATTTCGCGGGAGTCGTGAACGAAGCGGCCGAGGTGGCCGCCGCGAATCATCCGATGATCCGCATGTTCACGGGCGAATGGACGCGCAGCTATGAGCCGCGGGATACCGTCGGCGGCGCGTGGCAGCCGTGCACGCCGGAGACCGTGCGCGAATTCTCGGCCATCGGCTACTTCTTCGCCCGCGATCTGCAACGCGAACTGAACGTGCCGGTCGGCATCGTGACGCTGACCTATGGCGCCAGTTGCGCGCAGGCCTGGATTCGCCGCGAGGCGATCGCGGCCGATCCCGTGCTCAAGCCGTTGCTCGACACCTTTGACGAGCAGGTCGCGGCCTACGAGCCGCCGGACGCCGGGGAACTCGCCGCGTGGCAGAAGGCGGTGGACGAAGCGAAGGCGGCCGGCCAGCGGCCCCCGCGCCGCCCCAAGCCCGATCCCGCCCAAGACCAGCACAACCCGACCGTGATGTTCAATGGCATGATCGCGCCCTTCGTCGGCTACGCGTTGAGCGGCGTGATCTGGTATCAAGGCGAGTCCATCACGGCCCCGCGCGAGTTGTTTCCTCGTTGGAACGAAACCCTCATCCGCGACTGGCGCGCGCTGTGGGGTCGCGAGCTGCCGTTCTACTTCTGCCAGCTCGCCGCGCTCGACGGGAGGGGCAACATCCCGCAGGTTCGCGCCTGGCAGGCGGAGGCGCTGCGCCTGCCCGCCACCGGCATGGCCGACACCATCGACGTCGGCGACAAGACCGACG
>CAZFCY010000286.1:0-3533 GCA_964517665.1 uncultured Opitutaceae bacterium
GGCCGACGGTCCGCGCCGTATCCAAAAAAACATGACAGCGGCGCCGCGCGAGCGGACGCATTCAGGAGTCAGACACGCGCAGCTCGATCGTCCAGCCGTCGGCGTCGCCGAGTGGGGCGCGCCCGCCATCCTTCGCCTGCCCGGGGCTTGCTGACGCGACGCGGGCCTTCGTCTCGTCGAAGGCCTGCCTGTCGTGAAAGGTCAGCGCAAACGACGCCAGGCCCGCTGATCCGGGCGCGGCCGGCCGGCTGCTCCGCCAGGTGTTGACCGCGAGGTGGTGGTGATAGCCGTCGAGCCCGAGGAAGAGCGCGCCAGGGTAGTCCCGCTGGCGTATCCGGAAACCAATGACGCCGTGATAAAGCGCCTCCGCCCGCGCGAGGTCGGAGACGCTGAGGTGAATGTGCCCGACGCGCGTGCCTTCGGGGATAATCTCCGCCGCCGTCTCCGCTTCCGCGGCGAGCAGCGCGGCCACGTCGAGGCGGCGCGTATACATGCTCACGCTCCCATCGCCGCTGGCGGGGGGCCAGTCGCCGGCCGGGCGGTCGGCGTAAAGTTCGATGCCGTTTCCCTCGGGATCGGCCAGATACAGGGCCTCGCTCACGCCGTGATCGCTCGCGGCGAAGGGGATGCCCAGCCGTGTAAGCCGGCGGGCCGCCTGGGCGAGCGACCCGCGATCAGGAAAGAGAAACGCGGTGTGGAACAGACCGGCCTCGCCCTCGCGGCGCGGGGCGGCTTCGGGCGCATGTTGAAGGCGCAACATCGGCAGCGCGCCTGGCGCGGACGAGAGTTCGATCGCGCCGTCCCCGGCTTCCCACGACACCAGTCCGATCGCCTCACGATAGAACCGCTCGACCCGCGCGAGGTCGCGCACGCGAAGCGTCACATGGGATATCTCTGCGGTGCGAAAGAAGTCGTCGGACGCGAGGTTCATGGCGGTTTCGGGAAAGGAACGTCGTTTCGGGCGCGGGCTCAATACGCTTGCGTGAGTTTTGCGCGCAGCCTAACACGCGGCCCATGATCATCGCAGACATTGCCACGATTGAAGGCCGGCGTTTTCCGGCGCGTCGTTGGACGCGTGGAATGGTGGGGCAGGCGGGCCAGCCCATCGCGGCGAAGGGATTCGCCATGGGGTACGTCGTGCTCGAGCCCAACGGCGGCCAGGTGCCGTGGCACAATCAGGAGCAGGAGGAGGTTTACATGGTGACGCAGGGGCGCGGCGAGATCTGCGTGGACACCGAGCGTCGCGAGATCACGGCCGGGCAGGCGGTGTTCCTCCCTCCGGGAAAGTTTCACCAGCTCACCAACACCGGAGACGAGCCGCTCCACATGATGTATATCTACTGTCCGGGCGGCGACGTCGCGCACTGGCGCCAGGAACTCGATGGCACGCTGCCGCCCGCGGGCGTGGGCGAGACGCCGCCGCTGCCGGCCGGCGCGCAGCCGCAGTGCACGAAGAAACCGGAGTAGCAGGCGCGCCCTGACGACGCCCGTTGGGGGAAACGCGGCCGGGGGCGCCCGCGGCCGCCCTTCAGCAAGGTGGATGCCGGCTCCCGGCGGCCGCGCTCAGCCGGCGCGGCTTGCGCCGGGGGTTTTCCCCGTGCGCTTGCGAAACCAGCGCGCGAAATAGGCCGGATCCGTGAAGCCCGAGAGCGCGGCGGCGTCGCCGACCGACGCGCCCGAACGAAGCGCGCGCAACGCCGTTTCGAAGCGGATCGAATCGCGCAGCTCGCGCAGGCCCTGGCCGGATTCGCGGCGCAGCTTGCGATTGAGGTAGTCCGGCTCGTAGCCGATGCGCCGCGCCAGTTCGACCATCGAAAGCTGCTCGCGGGCCGGGTCGCCCAGGATCTCGCGAATCCGGGCGCGGAGCGGGATCTCCGGGGCGGGCGCGGGGAGGCTGGCTGGTTTTTCGCCGCCGCTTGGGTTCCCGAAGAGAAGCGCGACCGTCGCGGCGACGGTCGCGTAGTCGCGCAGCGCGAGCCCGCCCTTGCGCGGGAGCCGGGAGACGAGGGTGTGCAGTTCGTTCATCGCCGCCGGCCCGATGTGGCGGCGCAGCCGGCGTCTCGCCTTCGCGCCGCTCACGCGTTCGTAGTCGAGGACGAGGCAGATCGGCCGGCCGCGGCCGGTCGGCTGGTAGCCGTGCTCGCAGCCCGCGGGGAAGATGAAGAGATCGCCCGGCCGCGCGGGCTCGGTTCGCGAGGCCGCGATCTGCATGCCCTCGCCGGAAAGAAACAGGATGGCCTGGCCGTGCGGGTGCGTGTGCGGCTCGACCTCCGCCACGCGGTGGCGGTTCACCCGCAGCTTGCGGATGACCAGGCCGCGCAGCCGCAGGTCGATCTTCTGCACCAGGAGCGAACTCCACGCCAGCATGCCCCCAGCCAGCCGCGAATGCCGGGCCCGCGCGAGCACGAAGTCGGATTTGTCCATGCTTGGGTCGGAAAAGTCCTCACGCTCCCCCGCGGGGCGGGTTATGCTCGCGGCGTTTCTTTTTACTCAATGAAGACTCACAGCGTAGGCATCATCATGAACGGCGTCACGGGCCGGATGGGGACGAACCAGCACCTCATCCGTTCGATCCAGGCGATCATCGACCAGGGCGGAATCAAGCTCAGCGACGAGGAGCGCATCCTGCCGGACCCGATTCTCGTGGGCCGGAACGAAAACAAACTCCGCGCGCTGGCCGAGCGCACCGGCGTCAAGCGCATCGCCACCGACCTCGATGCCGCGCTCGCGGATCCGAACAACCAGGTTTATTTCGACTCCACCCTCACCGGCCAGCGCCCGGTCGGCGTGCGCAAGGCGATCGCGGCCGGCAAGCACATCTATTGCGAGAAGCCGACGGCGACGACCTCCGCCGAGGCGCTTGCGCTTTATAACGAAGTCACCGCCGCCGGCCTGAAGAATGGCGTCGTGCAGGACAAGCTCTGGCTGCCCGGCCTGCTCAAGTTGAAGTATCTCATCGATACCGGCTTCTTCGGCAAAATCCTCTCCGTGCGCGGCGAGTTCGGCTATTGGGTGTTCACCGGCGAGTTCGAGAAACTGCAACGGCCTTCGTGGAACTACCGCAAGGAGGACGACGGCGGCATCATCGTGGACATGCTCTGCCACTGGCAGTACGTGATCCAGAATCTCTTCGGCGACATCAAGTCGCTCACCTGCCTCGGCGCCACGCACATCCCGGAGCGCTGGGACGAATCAGGAAAGAAATACCAGGCCACGGCCGACGATTCGGCCTACGCGACCTTCGAGTTGAAGAACGGCGTCATCTGTCACTTCAACTCCTCGTGGGTCGTTCGCGTCGATCGCGACGACCTGCTCACGCTCCAGGTCGACGGCACGCACGGCTCGGCCGTCGCGGGCTTGCGCGATTGCAAGGCGCAATCGCTCGCCGCCACGCCGCGCTGCGTGTGGAACCCCGATATAGACAGCCCGATCGACTACAAGGACGGCTGGGTGCGCGTGCCGACCAACGACGCTTTCGACAACGCCTTCAAGGTGCAGTGGGAGCTTTTCCTCCGCCACGTGGTGAAGGACGA
>CAZFCY010000287.1:0-3491 GCA_964517665.1 uncultured Opitutaceae bacterium
CGGCCGGTGGCATACTCTCGGGCGCAACCAAGCCCCATCACTTTCAACTGCATCCTTCCCTGAACGTGGCTTCGTGGAAGGGCGGCCGCGTTTCGCATGAGTGAATGCGCGCGCTTCGCGGATGTTTTGATTGACCCCCGGGCGCGAGTGGCTGAATCCGTTGCCTCTTTCGCATCATGGCTTTCGATCTCACGCGCGTGCTTCGTTCCCTCTTGTTTGCCTCCCCGGGCTCGATCTCGGTGAAGGACATCCAGGCGGTGTTCACGCGGTTTCACGAGGAGGCCGCCACGCTTGCGACGGAGCCGGAGATCGTCCCGGTGGATGCGTCCGGGAACGGTCGCGGCAACACGGGAATGAATGGCCCGGCGCATGACGAGGATGACGCGGCGACCTCCCTCGCCCCCGTTCCCGACGACGTGCCTTCGCTCGTGACCGCCTCGCAGATTCGCGAGGCGATGGAAACGATCGGCGCGCAACTCGAGGCCGCAAACGAGGTCTTCCGCCTCCAGGAAACGCACGCCGGCTGGCGCTTCGTGACGAGTCCCGAAAGCGCCGAATGGACGCGCCTGTTCCGCAACCAGCCGAGGCCGATGAAGCTGAGCCAGTCCGCGATGGAAACGCTCGCGATCATCGCCTACCGGCAGCCCGTGGTCCGCTCGGAGATCGAGAGCATTCGCGGCGTGTCGGTGGACAGCGCGATCAACCGCCTGCTCGAGCGCGAACTCATCCAGATCGTGGGCCGCGCCGACCTGCCGGGAAGGCCGATCCAGTATGGCACGACCGAGGGCTTTCTCGAGTTTGTCGGCGTCAAATCGATCGAGGAACTGCCCGCTTCCGACGTCCTGTCCTCGCGCGAGATCGACGCGTGGCTGAAGCGCCACGAGGAGCAACATCCCGTCGCCGATCAGGAACTCGGGCTCGACACCGAATCGGGCGACGGCGACGCCGGCCTGACGATGCCCGACCGCGTCGAGCTTTCACCCGCGGAGGCGGAGGCGGTCAACAAGACGGAACCGTGAAGCTGAACATGGAGTTCGAATCACAGAGGCTCAGAGGTGGGAAAATCGCACAGAAGCGCCAGGCTTGGCGTGGTAGAGCTGATTTTTTCACGGGAATCGTGGCCTTTTTTTTGGAGTGCGGCGATTCATCGCCGCTTTTGACCTCCCCGGCGATTCAAAGCGGCGATGAATCGCCGCACTCCAAAGGTCGGAGAAAAAATCAGCCCTACTGGCGCGGCGCTTCTGCGCGAATTATCTTTTCTCCGTGTCCTTCGCGCCTTCGGGGCGCCAATCTCTCCGCGCATTAGCATGAACCTTTCGGAACTGCGCCAGGCGATCGACTCGATCGATGTTGAACTGCTCCGCCTGCTCAACGAGCGGGTCCGCCTCGCGGTCCGCATCGGGCATGTGAAGGTGAGCGAGGGCGCCGAGATCTACGTCGCCAAACGCGAAGAGGAGGTCCTGCAGCGGCTCCTCTCGATGAACGAGGGGCCGCTCGACGAGGCGGCCGTGCGCGCGATCTATCGCGAAATCATGTCGGCGGCGATCGCCCTCGAGAAGAAGGTCGTCATCGCCTACCTCGGCCCGGAGGCGACCTTCACGCACCAGGCGGCGTTGAAAAAATTCGGCAGCATGCTCGCCTACCTGCCGCTCGCGACGATCACCGACGTCTTCAACACGGTGGAAAAGGGCGACGCCGACTACGGCGTGATCCCGATCGAGAACTCGACCGAGGGCGCGGTGTTTCACTCGCTCGACATGCTGGTCGAGTCCGACCTCAAGATCGTGGCCCAGGTCTTCCTCGAGATCTCGCACCACCTCATCTCGCGTTCGCCGCTGGGGGAGATCACGAAGGTTTATTCCAAGGATCAGGCCATCGGCCAGTGCCGCCGCTGGCTCCACCGGCACCTGCCGCATGCCGCCTGCCTCGACGCCGAGAGCACGGCGCGCGCGGTCGAGATCGCCCGCGACAATCCCGGTTCCGCGGCCATCGCAAGCGCGCTCGCGTCGGAACTTTACGGAGTGCCCGTCGCCGCCGCGAACATTCAGGACAAGGCTGACAACACCACGCGGTTTCTCGTCGTCGGGCACAAATCCTCCGGCGCTCTCGGCGAGGGGCGCGACAAGAGCAGCTATGTCTTCTCGCTCAACGACCGCCCGGGCGCGCTCATGACCGCGCTCGAGCCGTTCGGGCGGCGCAACATCAGCCTTTCGAAGATCGAGTCGCGCCCGAGCAAGAAGAAGGCGTGGGATTATTATTTCTTCGTCGACGTCATCGGCCACCACGACGACGAGCCCGTGCGCGAGGCGATCAGGGAGCTCGAGCAGCGCTGCCCGTTCGTGAAGTGGCTCGGCAGCTACCCGAACCTCCAGTGATTCCAGTTTGCCGTGAGGCTCCTCAGGGCAAGCCCCGAGGCATCGAAGCATATGTAGGAGCGGCTTCAGCCGCGATTGAGCCGCAGCAAAACCACGAACGAATCGCGGCTGAAGCCGCTCCTACCTCTCAGAACGAAGCAAGCCTCGGGGAATGGGCCATGCAAATCCCGTGTTCAAAGGGAGGATGGTCAGTCCCTGTGCTTCCGCGCAGGGCCATCCTATGCGCAGAGTAAGTTCATCCAATACCACCGGGACCCTCGAACCGGATGATGCGACATGGCAGTTGCGATCGGGCGCCGTTCCGCGCATGATGCCGGGACGATGGCCTCAAGCGGAAGCAGTCACCGGCCCGGGGGGGCGGATCCGTTCGAGGCGGCGCGCGAACGCATGGTCGCGCGACAGATCGCCGGGCGCGGGGTCAAGGATCCGCGGGTGCTGGAGGCGATGCGGCGCGTGCCGCGGCACCTTTTCACCGATCCGGCGGACGCGGCGGAGGCGCACGAGGATTATCCGCTTCCGATCGGCGAGGGGCAGACCATCTCGCAGCCCTACATTGTCGCATTCATGATCGAGGCGCTCGGCCTGCTGGATGGCGGCCGGGTTTTGGAAATCGGAACAGGCCTCGGGTATCAGGCCGCGGTGATGGCGGCGGCTGGATTCGAGGTTTTCACCATCGAGATTCGCCCGGACCTCGCCGAGCGCGCGGACCTGATTCTGAGAAACACGGGTTACGAACGCGTGCGGACGCGGGTCGGCGACGGTTCCGACGGGTGGCCGGAAGAGGCGCCGTTTGACGGCATCATCGTCGCCGCCGCCCCGGAAAGCGTGCCTCGCGCGCTCATCGACCAGCTCGGCCCGGGTGGCGCGCTGGTGATCCCGCTGGGAGACGAGGAGCAGATCCTCTGGCGTTACCGCCGCACGCCCTCGGGCTTCCAGGGCGAGGAACTGTTCGCGGTGCGGTTCGTGCCCTTGAAGTAGCGGATGGCGAAGGTGGTCGCGCGCGTCCCGCGCGTGGCTTTTGACGGCCAACGAACGCTGAATAACGCGCGCCAGCAAGCTGGCTGCCAGTTGTGTTCGGCACAGCGGGTGCAGTGGTGTGCGAGCTGAAGAAAAACG
>CAZFCY010000288.1:0-3468 GCA_964517665.1 uncultured Opitutaceae bacterium
GACCGATCGCGAAGGCGACTTCTACGAGTTGCTCGCCGCGGCCGATGCGGCGCCCGTGGACTTCATCATCCGCGCCCAAGGCGACCGGCTCCTCGACGATGGCCGGCGCATCAGCGAGCCGCCCGGGCCGTCGCAGGCGCTGGGCACGATCCACTTCGAGATGGCGGCCCGGCCGGGCCGGAGCAGGCGCAAGGTCACACAAACGCTCTGGGCGCAGCGACTGAGCCTGAGCGCGTTGCGCGGCAAAGAGCGCACCGCGGGCGTGGAAGTCACCGTGCTGTGGGCGCGGGAAATCGACCCGCCCGAGGGCGAGGAGCCGGCGCAGTGGATCCTGCTCACCAACCTCGCCGTGCATACCCTCGAGCAGGCCCGCCAGATCGTGGACTGGCATCGGCTGCGCTGGCGCATCGAGACGCTCTCAAAAAAGTTTGCGGCATCGAAAAGGCGCAACTGCGCGAAGCGGCGGCCCTGCGCAATCTTTGCGCGCTGCATCTGATCGTGGCCTGGCGCATCCTGCGCCTGAAGAATCTCTCGCGCGAGCGCCCGCGCCTGCCTGCCACGATCTGCTTCACCGCCGGCGAACTCGAGGTTCTCGCCCTGATGCAACCGCAAGCATCCCCATCACTCGACACCTTGCATGAAGCTGTCACCGCCATGGCCCGGCTCGGCGGTTATCTCGCGCGCAAGAACGACAAGTCGCCGGGACTCAAGACCCTCGCACGAGCCCACCAGCGACTCTGCCTGCTCGTCGCCTTTCACCAACAGTTGGAGCAAGCTCGATGTGTATAAACCTATGCACGGAGGTCGTCCGCAGGCGAAGCGGTCCACACGGAGGTGGACCCTCCAATGCCGCGGGGCTTGCCCCGCGGATCGTTACTCCCGGCTTTGCTGGAGGAGACGATCTCCGTGTCGTCCGGTTCGGCGAACCGGCGCACACAGAGGTGGGCCCTCCAGTTCAAGAAAGAGGATGAATCCGCCCTGCCCGTTGGACGAAGATCCGTTTCACCCGCCTTGCGTTTTGCGGGGGCGAGTCTACCCTTGGCCCCCGCCCACGATGAATCGCCTGTTTCACCTTTTCACACTTGGCGTCGTCCTCCTGTCGCACGGCATGCTTTGCCCGCGCGAGCTTGCCGCGGAAGACCTTTCCTCCGCCGCGCCGGATCCGGCGGCCGGGAAGCCGACGATCTACGTCATCCCGATCCACGACCAGATCGGACAACCGACGCTTTACATCGTGCGCGCCGGGGTGAAGGAGGCGATCGAGGCCGGCGCGGAGCACGTCTTGCTCGACATGAATACGCCCGGGGGCGCGCTCGACGCCACGCTCGAGATCATGAGGATTCTCAACGAGCGTTTCGAGGGGCGCACCGCCACCTTCATCAACGACGAGGCGATTTCCGCGGGGGCGCTCATCGCGGCCGCCACGGATGAGATTTATTTCGCGCCGGGCGGCGTCATCGGAGCGGCGGCGCCCGTGAGTTCGACGGGCGAGGCGATCGAGGAGACGATGCGGCAGAAGGTTCAGAGCTACCTTCTCGCCAAGGTGCGCTCGATCACGCAGGATCACCCGCATCGCGCGGAGGTCATTTCCGCGATGGTCGACATCGACTACGAACTCAAGATCGGCGACGAGGTGATCAAGGAGAAGGGGAAGCTGCTCAGCCTGACCGCCCAGGAGGCGATGAAAGAGTACGGCGACCCGCCGGCACCCCTGCTCGCGGCCGGGATCGTGGAGAATCGCCAGAAACTGTACGAGGCGCTCGCGGGCTCGGCGGACTACGAGATCCGCGAGTTCGAGATGACGTGGTCGATCAAGCTCGCGCAATGGATCACCAGATTGAGCCCGCTCCTGCTTTCGCTCGGCGGGCTGCTTCTGTTCATCGAGTTCAAGACGCCGGGCTTCGGGATCTTCGGCGTCGCGGGCATCCTCTTCGTCGTCGTTGTCCTGTTCGGTCATCATGTGGCGGGGCTTTCCGGCCATGAGGCCATTCTTGTCTTCATTCTTGGCGCGGCGCTCGTGATGGTGGAGGTGATGTTTTTCCCGGGAGTGCTCGTGCCGGCGGTGGCGGGGATCGTGTTGATGCTCGGCTCATTGCTGTGGGGCATGGCCGATATCTGGCCGGGCGAAGCCTTCGAGATCACGCCGGGGGTGTTCTTGCAGCCGGCTTACAACATCGCCTTCGCGCTCATCCTGACCGCGGTGTTCGCCGTCCTCATCGCGCGATTCCTGCCAAAGTCGCTCTTCTGGAACCGGCTCGTGCTCTCGGCCGAGGTCGACGGCGTCTCGGACGGCTCGCACTCGCGCGAGCCGGGCGTCGTGGATGCCCCCGCGTCTCCGGTGGCGGGAGACATCGCGATCGTGACGAGCGACCTGCATCCCGGCGGGCGGATCGAGTTCGGGGGCCGGCATTTCGAGGCGCAGGTCGAGGTCGGCGAAGCGCGCGCCGGCGAGCGGGTGCGCATCGTCCGCCGCGGCAGTTTCAGCTACATCGTGGAGCGCCTGTCGGAATGACGACCATCCTGTTCCTTTTCCTGATTGGGATCGTGATGGTCCTGCTCGAGGTGTTTCTCCCGGGCGGCGTCCTCGGGCTGCTCGGCGCGGCCGCCATGATCGCCGGCTGCGTGCTCTCGTTTCGCGACTACGGTGTCGGCGGCGGAATCGTCTCGATCGTCGCCGGCCTCGTGCTTTTTGGCGCGGGGCTCGTCCTGGAGTTCAAGATTCTCCCGAAAACGAAGGTGGGGAAAAGCATGTTCCTCTCCGCGGCCGTTTCCGGCACGTCCACGAACCCGGCCGTGGGCGCCGATTTGATCGGACGCGAGTGCGAAGCGGCGACGGTGCTTGCGCCGTCCGGGGTCGTGCTCATTGATGGCCGCCGCCTCGAGGCGTTTTGCCGCGACGGCTACGCCGAGCTGGGAAGTCGCCTCATCATCCGCGGCTCGGAAAGTTTTCGCCTCATCGTATCCAAATCATGAATATAAAGATCATCCTCCTGATCGTCGCGGGTGTCGCCGCGCTCGCCGTTTTCCTCTGGGTCGTAAAATTCTTTTTCGTGTGGCTGCGCGCCGCGCTGGCCGGCGCCTACGTCAGCCCGGTGACGCTCATCGCGATGAACCTGCGGCAGGTGCCCTACAGCCTGGTCGTGGACGCGCGCATCCGCGCGACGAAGGCCGGGATCAGGCTCTCGGTCGACGACATCGAGGCGCAATACCTCGCGGGCGGCAATGTGATCGCCTGCGTGCAGGCCCTCATCGCCGCGCAGAAGGCGACGATCGCGCTCGACTGGCAGCGGGCGTGCGCGATCGACCTCGCGACCAAGGGCTCGGGAAAATCCGTCGAGGAGGCCGTGCGCACATCCGTCGATCCGAAGGTGATCGATTGCCCGAATCCGCAAGCGGGCCGGGTGACGATCGATGGCGTGGCGAAGGACGGCATCCAGGTGAAGGTGAAGGCGCGCGTGACCGTGCGCA
>CAZFCY010000289.1:0-3432 GCA_964517665.1 uncultured Opitutaceae bacterium
GATCGATCGGCAACATCGCGCAATTTTCCGCGGGGAAACCGGAGCGCCAGACCGGGCACGCAGCCTGGGCCAACTACCCGCTCGGCGTGCTCGACGCGTTTCCCGCCTTCGACCTCGCGGTGCCCGGCGGCTTCGACTACCTCGCCATGGCCGACCTTCCCGCCGGTTCCGGCTTGAGCAGCAGCGCGGCGATCGAGATGTCCTCCGCCCTGGCGTTTCTCGAGATCACCGGACAACAGCCCGCGCGCGAGACGGTGGTGAAACTCGCCCGGCACGCGGAAAACCATTTCGTCGGCGTGCCCTGCGGCATCCTCGACCAGGGAGTCTCGGGCTTCGGCAAGGCCAGTCACCTCGTCTTCATCGACTGCCGCAAGATGACGTTCGACACCGTCCCGCTGCCGGCCGGCGTGCACTTCTGGGTCTTCAACACCCACACCAAGCACGCCCTCGTCGATGGCCTTTACGCCGCCCGGCATCGCGAGTGCCTCGACGCCGCCCGGATCCTCGGCGTCGATCAGCTCGTCCAGGCCACGACGGGCGCGCTCGAGGCGGCAAAGGCGCGCATGAGCGAGTCCGTCTATCATCGCGCGCGGCACATCATCGAGGAGATCGACCGCGTCCGCGCCACGGTTCACGCGCTGCGCTTCAACAACCTCCCCGACGTCGGCAAACTGCTCACCGCCTCCCACCGCAGCTCGCAGCATCTCTTCGAAAACAGCACGCCCGAACTCGACTTCCTCGTCGATGCCCTCGTCGCGCGCGACGATGTCTTCGGCGCCCGCCTCACCGGCGGCGGTTTCGGCGGAGCCGTCATGGCGATGACGGGCGGGGCCTTCAATCGCGAGTCCGCCCTCGCCGTCGTCGATGCCCACCAGAAGCGTTTCGGCGCCAGCCCCGACATCCTCCACATGCAAACGGGCGACGGCGCGCGCGTGCTCTGAGGCGTGTCCATGCGATCGAAAACGACACCCGTGGCAGCCGACGCCAGGAGGCTGGCCGCGCAACGCCTGACTCCCGAACGCCCGGCCTCCTGACGCCGGCCGTCACCTTGACCGCGTATCCAAACATGCACTACCGCACACTCGGCCAAACGGGCCTGTCCGTCTCCATCCTCGGTTTCGGCGCGTCGTCGCTCGGCGGCGTTTTCCGAAACACCGACGACCGCGACGCCATCCGCGCCGTTCACACCGCGCTCGATCTCGGCATCAACCTCATCGACGTCTCGCCCTACTACGGCGCGACACGGGCGGAGACGGTTCTCGGCAGGGCGCTGGCGGGCATCGCGCGCGACCGCTATATCCTCGCGACCAAGGTCGGGCAGTATGGCGAGGGCGAGTTCGACTTCTCCGCCGCGCGCGTCGAGCGCAGTCTCGACGAAAGCAGCGCGCGGCTCGGCGTGGACCACATCGACCTGCTCCAGTGCCACGACATCGAGTTCGCCGACCTCGGCCAGATCGTCGATGAAACCCTGCCCGCGCTCGTCCGCCTGCGCGACGCCGGGCGCATCGGGCACATCGGCATCACCGGGCTGCCGTTGAAGGTCTTCACCGAAGTCATCGATCGCGCGGCTCCCGGCGTGGTCGAAACCGTCCTCTCCTTCTGCCGCTACGAACTCAACGACGCGGCGCTCGGCGATCTCGTGCCTTATTTCCAGGCGCGCACAATCGGCGTGATCAACGCCGCCCCCACCGGCATGGGCCTGCTCACCGAACGCGGCGCGCCCGACTGGCATCCGGCCCCCGCGCGCATCGTCGAGACCTGCCGCAAGGCGGTGGATTTCTGCAAGGCGCAGGGCGAGGACATCGTGAAGCTCGCGGTGCAGTTTTCCATCGGCCATCCCGGCATCGCCTCGACGCTCGTGGGCACGGCCAACCCGGACAATATCAAAAAGAACGCCGCATACGCGATGGCGCCGGTGGACCATGCATTGATGGCCGCAGTGCTGAAAATCCTCGAGCCCATCCACAACCACAATTTCACCCGCGGACGCCCGGAAAACCGCGATGCGATCGTTGGTGGCAGTGAGTAGCGAGTGGAGGAGATGCCAACGCCGAGGGTGGACACGCGCCTTCCTGTGCGCGTTGGCTCCGCTGCCCGAAGCGGGCACAGGGACGTGCCCGGCCTACCCGCGGCAATTGAATAATTACGGCTAAAAAGACAGGAATTCCGCACTAATTCTACCCGCTACTCACTCCTTTTTTCCGCCATGAAACAGATCACGCTCGAAACTCCCGGCCGCTTCGTCGCCGGCGAATGCGCCGAGCCGGCGCCCGGCGCGGGCGAGGCGCTCGCGCGCGTGCACCGCATCGGGATTTGCGGCACGGATTTGCACGCGTTTCGCGGGCGCCAGCCTTTCTTCGCCTACCCGCGGGTGCTGGGCCATGAACTCGGCGTCGAGGTCGTCGCGCTCGGCGCCGGCGCGGAAGCCGCCGGCATCGCCGTGGGCGACCGCTGCTCGGTCGAGCCTTACCTGAACTGCGGCAAATGCGTCGCCTGCCGCCGCGGCAGGCCGAACTGCTGCGTGAGCCTCCAGGTTCTGGGCGTGCACATCGACGGCGGCATGCGCCCGCTGATCACGCTTCCCGCGAACAAACTGCACGCCTCCGCCAGCCTGAGTTTCGATCAGCTCGCGTTGATCGAGACGCTCGGCATCGGAGCCCACGCGGTGGAACGCGCGAGCCTCGCGAAGGACGACACGGTCCTCGTCATCGGCGCGGGCCCGATCGGGCTGAGCGTGATCCAGTTCGTCCTCGCCGCCGGACGGAAGCTCGCGGTCATGGACGTGAGCGACACGCGCCTCGAGTTCTGCCGCGAACAGCTCGGCGTGGAATTTGTGCTCAAACCAGGCGCGGATGCCGGCGGGCAGTTATGCGAGATCTTCGATGGCGACCTGCCCACCGTGGTGATCGACGCGACCGGCAATCCGAAGTCGATGGCGGGAACTTTCGACCTGTCCGCGCACGGGGGCCGCATCGTCTTCGTCGGCCTCTTCCAGGGCGACATCGCCTTCAACGACCCGAACTTCCACCGCCGCGAACTCACCCTGCTCGCGAGCCGCAACGCCCTGCCGGGAACCTTCCGCGCCATCATCGAAGCGGTCGAAGCCGGCCGCATCGACACCTCACCCTGGATCACGCACCGCCTCGCGCTCGACGAAGTGCCCGCGCGCTTCCCGGAAATCGCCGCCAATCCCGCGCTGTTGAAGGGCATGATCGCAGTCGACTGAAGCCCGACAACTTTTCATCCCCCCACACACAGCCGCAAGGAGGCCGTCGACCTCCGGCCAGCGTCTCCCGAACACAGCCCGCCGCGGGAGCGGCGGGACAAGTCGGCAACAGGCCGCTGCCACACGGAGCGACGGCGGAGGAGGAAGCAGACGGCGTGACAGACCGGAGGCTCGGCGCGGGGCTGGCGCGACGACGGCTGGATGGC
>CAZFCY010000290.1:0-3347 GCA_964517665.1 uncultured Opitutaceae bacterium
TTTGACACACCATGCGTCTATCATTTTGAGTCTCATCTTGAAAGCTAATTGGAATCAGAAAGCGTTTCGCCCGCTTCAGATTATAGTGCATGAACCGGCAATCCGGGAACCGCCCGCAGGTCTCGGCGAAAAATATAGTCACTTCCTCATCGTTCAGCTCGCCCCAAGAAGGCAGCGAAAGCTGAAATTCGCGATATCCCAGCTCGCGCGCCCATTCGATCCGCTCGACGATCGTGGGCAGCGACAGGGAGATCAGCCCGACCATCGGCGTCACCCCCTCCTCCTGCGACACCTTGAAAAACGCGCCGGCAATCTCGCGAAACTGCCGGTCGTTCACGGCGTATCCCTCCCCGGCTGTGCCGAAGATGTATATATGGCGCGTCAGGTTGCGCGCGATATGCCGCACCTGCCGGCGGAACATCGCCTCGTCGAATTGCCAGCATTCCGTCCAGGGAACGACGGCGGTCGCGAGGATCGAGGATGGATGATTGGTGGATTGAGGGGACATGAGATTAGAAACCCTGTCTTCGGCAGATTCGCGCGCCGCTTTGCCGGCGCGGCCGGCAAAGCGAAAAGTATACATTTGTATGATCGCGGGGCATCGAGCGGCTTTTGATCGTCGCGCGCACTTTGACGAGCGCGCGCCCCGCGGCCTGCGCACAGGGGGCGCGGAGAGGCCGACGCTACAGCGTGTAGCTGAGTTCTTCCTCCGAAAGCTCGCGGGTGATCGAACTCTGCTCCGCCTCGGCCATCGAACGCATGTTGGCATCGATGATATCCTGGATGTGCCGTTCCATGGCCAGCTTTGCCCCGGCGACGTCGCCTGCCTCGATCGCACGGTAGATCTCGTCATGGCTGGCCTGAACCTCCCGGCGGTGAGCGTCATCGAGCGCCTTGTCGGCTGTGGGGCCCGATCCGCCGGGGGGCGGGCCCGCGACCACGCGGCTGACGATGTGCAGGCGCAGCACCTCCTTTTTCAGCAGGTCGCTCTTGGCGGCGCTGATGATCGCAATGTGGAAATGCACGTCCTTTCTCCGGAGTTCCTCGATCGTCGCCTTGTCCCTCTGCCTGGCGGCAATCGAGCGGGCAGTCAGTTCCCGCATGGCTTCGAGCGCATGCTTCATCTCGCGCAACTCGTCCGCCGTCCGACTCCCGGCCGCAAGGCCGGCGGCATAAGTCTCCAGCGCAAGCCGCAAACCGCAGGTCTCCCGGTATTCCTTGAAGTCCATCGCCTTCACGCTCGCGCCCAGATGCGCGCGAATGATCACGAGGCCGTCCGCCTCGAGCTGGCGCAAGGCGTCGCGCACCGGCGTGCGGCTCACCCCGATCTCGTCCGACAACTCCTTTGTCATCAGCGGCTGCCCGGGGCGGTACTCCCCGCTCAGGATTTGCTTCCGGATGTGGGCGTAGGCGATATCGGAATTGACACTCTTCATGGCAATCGGAGAATACCTGTGTATACGTTCTGTGCAATCAGATACTTTGAGACGTGACCTCTTCTCGAAAACACCCGGTCCCCGGCATCGGCTGTGGCGGCATTGGCGAACGCCACTTGCGATGCCTTGCCCGTGCGGCGCGCGCGACGGCCGCCGCCTGTGACGCTGGCGGCTCCACGCTCGAAAGCATGAAGCGAAAACATGGCGTGGAGGCCGAATCCGACTGGCGGCAGGCCCGCCCCACCGGCAAATGCCCGGCAGCGGTCGTTTGCGCTCCCGCCCCTCCGCATGCTCCCATTCCTGTGCAAGCGCTCGAAAGGAATCTTCATGTATTAACTGGGAAACCGCCGTCTCACTCGCTCGAGGATGTAGAAGACCTCCTCCGCGCAGGCAAGCACTCCAACGCGGTTTCGCCCTCCCGGCTCCGCTCGATGACAGCCGCGGCGCAAACCCTTCGATTCAATCCCGCCGCGCTGGCCTCGGCCGGGGCGGGCAAACGCGTTCATTGCCACAATGTCCAGCCCTGAGAAACCTTCCACACACGCGCCACTGCGCCTCGCGATGCTGGGGATGATCCCCGGCAACGGGCATCCGTATTCATGGGGAGCGATCGTCAATGGCTACGACAACAAGGCGATGGCCGGGTGCCCCTACCCCGTCATTCCGCGCTACCTCGATGCGCAACCCGCGGGGTCTGTCGGGATTCCAGACGCGCGGGTGACGCATATCTGGACCGATGACCCGGATGATGCCGCCAAAGTGGCGCGCGCATCGCTCATCCCGCGCGTGGTCGACGAGCCCCGGGATGTGATCGGCGAGGTCGACGCGGTGATCATCGCGACCGACGACGGCTTCGATCACGTCCGGCGGGCGCGACCTTTTGTGGAGGCCGGGCTGCCCGTCTTTGTGGACAAGCCGCTCGCCACCTCGATCGACGAACTCCGCGCATTCTGTTCGTGGCATCGCGGCGGCGCGCGGCTGCTCTCGTCCTCGGGGCTTCGCTATGCCGAAGAGCTGGAAAGCTTTCTGGCCACCCGATCCGGCGTCGGTGAACTGCGCTGGATTTGCGGGTTGAGCTGCAAGACCTGGGAACGTTACGGCATTCACCTGCTCGAACCGATGTTTCGCATTACCGGCCCTGGCTTTGAATCGATACGATTGGAGAGCCGTCCCGGGATGGACATCGCGCACCTCGTGCATCGCAGCGGCGTCGAGTTGACGCTGCCCGTCATTCACGACGGCGGCGCCACATTCGGCGCCATGCACGTCTGCGGCACGGCCGGGCAGGCCTCGTTTCGCTTCTCCGACACTTACACGAATTTCCGGCGGCAGATGCTGGGCTTCATCGAATTCGCGCGCAGTGGCGTCGAACCTTATCCGTTTTCCGAAACCGTCGAAATGATGACCGTCCTCATCGCAGGCCTGCAAAGCCGGGCCCAGGACTCGCGGCGCGTGGAAATCGCCGAAATCACCTCTGCCCTTTCATTGTGAAGAATCCCACCAGCCGCATTAAACAGATCCTGCGTGAGCAGCAGCTTCCCACCGTCTTCAAGATCAATCTCGCGGACCCTCGCGTCATCGAGATCGCAGCGCTTTGTGGCGCGGACTCCGTGTGGCTGTGCACGGAGCACGTGCCCAACGACTGGCTCGCCCTCGAAAACCAGATCCGGGCCGCGCGGGTCCACGGCATCGACACACTCGTGCGCGTGGGCCGGGGCAGTTATAGTGACTATATCCGGCCACTCGAGGCAGGCGCAACCGGGATCATCGTTCCCCATGTCGCCAACGACCATGACGCGCGCAGGATTGTCGAATGGGTGCGTTTTCATCCTCTGGGCAAGCGCGCGCTCGACGGCGGAAACGTGGACGGACAGTTTTGCCTCATCCCGACCGAAGAATATATCCGGCGCG
>CAZFCY010000291.1:0-3292 GCA_964517665.1 uncultured Opitutaceae bacterium
AGACGTTTTTCTCGGTGAAGTAGTCGCGGTCCTCCAACTCGTCGTGGATTGCCTTTGCGTAGGCGGTGTCGGATGGGTAGTTGGCGCGATCGAGGTAGTAGTCGTTCTTCGGATCGCAGAAGGCAGCCTTCAGTTCCTCGCGGCGGAGATCGAAGGCGTCGGAAACGTATTTGAGGAAGATGAGGCCGAGGACGGCGTGCTTGTAAACGGCGGCGTCGAGGTTGGAGCGCAGGCGGTCGGCGGCGTTCCAGAGCTTTTTGTCGAGGTCGGCGAGGAAGGTTTGTTCTTCGGAAGTGGTATGGGTCACGGAGCTTGGTCAGGCGTGAAGGTTTTGCGGAAAGAGTGCGGGGACGGAGAACTGGGGCACGCGCGCCGATGGCGGGAGACACCGTCGCATTCGGGCGGTGGAAAGGCGGCGAATACTTGTCCGTCCCGTCGGAGTTGCGGGCGCGTCATCAGCGCGTGTGAGGAATCGAAACTGGCACGCGAACCACAGCGGGCGGCTTTGGGAAAAGAGCCGTGGGTATGCCGTCATCGCGCGGTGCGAATGTTGGCTGCGGTTTGCAATGACGCCAAGCGGATAAGCGGCGAAGCCGCGGTTATTGGGGGATTGGGTTATCGGTTATTGGTTACGGGTTGTTTGGGGCGGCGGACGATGGTGAGGGGGCGGGCGACACGGAGGGGTGGTGCGGCGAAGCCGCATGGTTATTGGTTATTTGTTATTGGGGGACGGAGCGGTCGGACAGTCGGGCGGAGTCTTGGACGATGGCGTCTGCGGACGACACAGGAGGTCGTCCCTCCATTAGAGAGGGCGGGCTGTCGGGCGCAGAACGGACCGGACGGAGCCTGCCTGCCGCGATCTCGTCGAACGAGTCCCTCCATTTCAATCAGTCTCGCCGCTCTTCGCCGGCGCGGTTGACCTGCGGCTTTACCGTGTCGTTCGCGAGGTTCGAGAGGTGGCCGCGCGCGGCCGTGATGCGCGTGGCCCCGGTGATGCTCGAAGCGGGCACGGGGACGTGCCCGACCGCCCGCGGCGACTGGATGGTCGGGGCGCTACGGCTAAAGATTCTTGTCCGTCACCGCGCCTTCGGAGGCGTTGGTGACGAGCTTCGCGTATTTCGCGAGCACGCCGCGGTCTTCCCTGGGTTTGCGCGGTTTCCAGGCTTTGCGGCGGGCGCGGAGTTCGGTCGCGGAAATGCCGACCGAGATTTCATTTTTGATCGCGTCGATCGTGATCGGGTCGCCGTTTTTCAGCAGGCCGATCGGGCCGCCGTCGAAGGCTTCCGGTGTGATGTGGCCGACGACGAAGCCGTGGCTGCCGCCGGAGAAACGTCCGTCGGTGATGAGCGCGACTTCCTTGCCGAGTCCCTTGCCCATGACGGCGCTGGTGGGCGAAAGCATCTCGCGCATGCCGGGACCGCCACGGGGGCCTTCGTTGCGGATGACGATGACGTGACCCGCCTTCACGCGGCCGGAGAGGATGCCTTTCAACGCCGCTTCCTCGCCTTCGAAGATGATCGCCTTGCCGGAGAAGCGCAGGCCCTCTTTGCCGGAGATTTTTGCGACGGCGCCATCCGGCGCGAGGTTGCCGTAGAGGATGCGCAGGTGGCTGTCGGGTTTGATCGGATCGTCGAAGGGACGAACCACGTCCTGATTTTTTGGATACGCGCCGACGCCCTTCAGGTTTTCGGCCACGGTTTTTCCCGTCACGGTCAGGCAGTCGCCGTGAAGCAGGCCGCGGTCGAGGAGCATCTTCATGAGCGGGGGCAGGCCGCCGATGCGCACGAGGTGCGACATGGCGTATTTTCCCGAGGGCTTCAGGTCGGCGAGCACAGGCACGCGTTTGCCGATGCGCGTGAAGTCGTCGAGCGAGAGTTTCACCTTCGCGGTGTGCGCGATGGCGAGGAGGTGCAATACCGCGTTGGTCGAGCCGCCGAGCGCGATCACGACCGTGATGGCGTTTTCGAAGGCCTTTCGCGTCATGATGTCGCGCGGGCGGATGCCGGCCGCGAGCAGCTCGAGCACGGCGGCTCCGGCGCGGGCGCAGTCGTCGCGCTTTTCCTCGCCGACGGCGAGTTGGGCGGAGCTGTTGGGCAGGCTCATGCCGAGCGCCTCGATCGCGGAGGCCATGGTGTTGGCCGTGTACATCCCGCCGCAGGAGCCGGGGCCGGGGATCGAGCACGCTTCGATTTTCTTCAGGCCCGGGTCGTCGAGATCGCCGCTGGCGTGTTTGCCGACGGCTTCGAAAACGGAAACGATGTCGCACTCGCGTTTCGAGTCCGGATGGATGCCGGGCAGGATCGTGCCGCCGTAAACGAAAACCGATGGACGGTTCAGCCGCGCCATGGCCATCACGCAGCCGGGCATGTTTTTGTCGCAACCACCGATCGCGACGAGGCCATCGAAACCCTCCGCGCCGCAGACGGTCTCGATCGAATCCGCGATCACTTCGCGCGAGACGAGCGAGTAACGCATGCCCTGCGTGCCCATGCTGATGCCGTCGGCCACGGTGATCGTGCCGAAGATGATCGACTTGCCGCCCGCCTTGTCGGCGCCGGCGGCGGCCTGGCGCGCCAGCTCGTCGATGTGCATGTTGCACGGCGTGAGCGTGCTCCAGGTGGAGGCGATGCCGACCTGCGGTTTCGCGAAATCGGCGTCGGAAAATCCGACGGCGCGCAACATGGAGCGATTGGGCGAACGGTCGGAACCGTCCACCACGATCGAGGAATGGGCACGGGTGAGGGAGGATTTGGCCATGGTGAGTCGCCGATCAGACATGCACCCCGCGGGAAAAGTTACGAGAGCAGAATGGACGGCGGCGCCGGGGTGGAAGGAAGGAAACACTGATCCGCGCTGATCCCCGCTAATCCGGATCAGCGAAGATCAGCGTCGATAAGCGTTCCAAGCCCGATGCATCCGTCTTCGCGGATCACTCCGGCCGATAGAGCGCGGCGTCTTCTCCGGAAGCATAGGCGGCGGCGATCATGGGGATTCGATTCATCCACGAAGCTGCGCGAAGCGAGGGGCCAGCCGAAAAAGTTCAACCCCGCCCGGGTTGCGCGCGCGTCGCGCGGAAGAGCTTCCGCGTCCGGTCGTGGTCTATTCGACAACATAGACCTCGACCAGGATCACGCCTGCGCTCACGCCGTCGGCGCTGCGTCCGTGCACGGTGTAAACGCCCGGGGCGAGCGTGATGACAAAGGCGGCGTCCCTGCTCCCGGCAGCCAGAGGAAACGCGCCGGCCCAGGCGGCCAGCTTTGTGTCGGATGCGCGCGAGCAGCTCCGGCACAAC
>CAZFCY010000292.1:0-3258 GCA_964517665.1 uncultured Opitutaceae bacterium
CGGCGAACAGGGTGGCGCCGAACCCGCTTTGGCGTCTACATGATTTGCCACCCGTAGCTTTGCCGAACCGGCGGACACGAGATCGAGTTAGACGTCAGCGTGGCGTCTGCCGCTACGGGGTTTCGAGGACCGCTCCGGCGAGCTGGCCGCAGCCGGCGGCGATGTCGATGCCGCGGCGCTGGCGCACGGTGGAGGGGATGTGGTGCTCGCGCAGGATTTGCTGGAAGCGCTGCACGGCTGGCGACGCGGTCGGGAGGCCGGCGAAACCGGCAGTGGGGTTGAGCGGGATCAAGTTCACGTGCGCGCGCTGCCGGGCGAGGAGTGCGCCGAGCGCGCGGGCGGTTTCAGGGCCGTCGTTTCGTCCTTCGATGAGGGTCCATTCGAAGAAGATCTTCCGGCCGGTTTTCGCGGTGTAGTGGGCGCACGCGTCCATGAGATCGGCGAGCGGCCAGCGTTTCGCGACCGGCACGAGCGCGGCGCGCTCGTGATCCGTCGCGCCGTGCAGGCTGACGGCGAGCGAGCAACGCCGGCCTTCGTCCGCCAGTCTCCGGATTCCGGATACAAGGCCGACCGTGCTCAACGTCACACGGTCGGCGGCGATCGCGAGTCCGCCTTCGTCGGTGAGCAGATCGAGCGCGCGCATGGTGGCCTCGTAGTTGTGCAACGGCTCGCCCTGGCCCATGAGCACGATGTTGCGGAGCCGTTCGCCGTCCGCGGTGAGGACGCGCGCGACGTGCAGCGCCTGGACCACGATCTCGCCCGCGCTCAGGTGACGGCGAAAGCCGCCCTGACCGGTCGCGCAGAAGACGCAGCCCATCGCGCAACCGGCCTGCGTGCTGAGGCACGCCGTGGCGCGCCCGCGGAAGCGCATGAGGACGGTCTCGACCGTCGAGGCGTCGGCGAACCCGAGCAGGTATTTGCGGGTGAAACCATCGCTGCTCTCGACCGCGCGGACGATTTCCGGCGCGCGCGCCTTCCACGGTAGGTCGCGCAGAATCCGCCGCGCGCTCGCGGGCAGCGCGGGAGCATCGCGCCAGTCGAAGTTCAACCGCCGATACACTTCCGCCCAAGCGGTCGCGGCGTGCGGCGGCTTGATGCCGATCGTTTGAAAACGCTCGAGCCACTCCGCGCGTGTCCAATCGAGGACATCGATTGCGGTCGGTGGGTGCTTGGGCGCGGACGCGGGCATGATCGCGTGCGACTGTGGATGGTGTGGTGCGGCGCGCAACTTCCCGAATGCAGTGCCTGCAGGCTCCCGATGCCGACTGCCGCGGGTGTCGTGGTTCCAATCCCTCGAGAAATGCGGGGACTCTCTTGCTGGCGGAAATCACCACGTGGTGTATGGATGACGTGTGAAGTTTTGTCAGCGGAACGCGGTCGTTATCGTGGGCACGGTCCTGGCAGCGGTCGGATTCTCGTTCGCGGAGGCGCAGGACGAGGCGCAGTCGTCGGTGCTCGAGGATCTCCTCGAGGCGGGGCGCGCGTGGTTCGAGGAGAACGTGCCGGCCGACGTGCGCGAGGAGTATGCGTTTCCCGACGAGGCCGCGGTCGGGCAGTTTCTCGCCGGTGTCGAGACGGCGTTCTCCGAGGGCTCGTTCGAGCAGCTTGCGGCTTACGCGCCGATGGCGCGGCAGGCATTGGTTTTCCTGCGCGCGTTCGAGGGTGGGGAAGAACTCGCGGACTGGCTGGAGCCGCGGCTGGATTATTTGATCGCGGCGGGCGAGGGCGATGAAGCCGGCGCGACCCCGCAGCCCGCGCCTCCGCAGGTCGCGCGCTCGCGTCCGACGCGGCCGGGGGAAACACCGGCCGCGCCGTCGAAGATCCCACCGATCGCGTCGCCCGCCCCGAAGGTCGTCGAGCGCGCCACGGGCAAACGCTCGATCGAGTATTGGCAGCGCGCGGTCTCGAAACGCCCGCCGCCGCCGCGCGCGAAGGAGTTTGTGCCGTCGCTCAAACGCATTTTTCGCGACGCGGGCATTCCGCCGGAATGGGTCTGGATCGCCGAGGTCGAATCGTCGATGAACCCGCAGGCGCGAAGCCCGGCCGGGGCGCGCGGGCTGTTTCAATTCATGCCGGCCACGGCGGAGCGTTTCGGTTTGCGGACCTCCTGGCCCGACGAGCGGCTCGACCCGAAGAAAAGCGCGCAGGCCGCCGCCGCCTACCTGCGTTTCCTGCACGGGAAATTCCAGTCCTGGCCGCTCGCGCTCGCGGCCTACAATTCCGGCGAGGGCCGGGTCGGCCGCCTGCTGAAAAACGATCGCGGATCGTGGGAAAACATCCAGCCGCTGCTCCCGGCGGAGACCCAGCTTTACGTGCCGAAAGTGCTGGCCACCGTGGCCGTGCGCGAGGGGATCGATCCGGAGGGATTGCCCGCGCCGCGAGTTGTTGAAATCGAGCGGGATGCACGATCGGAGGCGGTCGTCGCGCGCCGTTGAGAGCCGCTTCGGCCGATGGTCCGCGCCCGGGGTGTTTCCGCTAAAGGGCGTGGGGTGGAAAACCGATGCAGCGTGAGAGGGCAAACCTTTCGTGGGCCGACTACTTTCCGATTACTCAAAGACCATTTCGACCGGGCCGCTGCAGGCGGGTGAAGCGAAACTCCCCGACCTCGCGCGCGCGGTTCGCTCCGTGCCGGTGGCGCCGGAGGTTCTGCCGAAATTGCAGGCAAAGCTTCGGAACCTGAACACCGATTCCGCGGATCTCGCCGAGCTGATCAAGCTCGATGCCGGCCTCGCCTCGACGGTGCTGCGCACGTCCAACAGCGCCTACTACGCGCGCGCGTCCGAGGTCACGAATGTGGACGAGGCGGTGTCGCTCATCGGCTATCAGGAGACGATGCGGCTCGTGGCGCGCTGCTCCTTCTCGACCGTGATGAAAAACGCGCTCGAGCAGTACGGATTGCAGGGCGAGCACCTCTGGCGGCAGGCGGTTTTGACCGCTTTCGCGATGGAGGAGCTTTGCGACCTGGTCGGGGCCGACGGCTCCGTCGGCTACATCGCCGGGTTGCTCCACGCTGTCGGCATGGTTGCGATCAACGACTACCTCGAGCGCCGCCAGATCCCGGCCGAGCCGGTCAAGGCGTCCTCAAATTCTGAATACGTCGCGTGGGAGATGCGGAAGATCGGTTATCACCACGGCCAGGTCGGCGCGGCCATGATGCGCGGCTGGCAGCTCCCCGCGCTGGTCGCGAGCACGGTCGAGCGCCAGTTCGAGAAGGAGATCGCCGAAGACGAGCCGGTCATGCACTGCCTGCTTCCGCTC
>CAZFCY010000293.1:0-2208 GCA_964517665.1 uncultured Opitutaceae bacterium
CCGCCTTGCGGTCGAACGCGCGCACCTCCTCGGTGCGAGCGATCAGGCTCTGGCGCGCCTCCGCGAGCATCTTCTCGGCGGTCGAGGTGCGCGATTGCAGGGCGTCGAGGCGCATGTTGAGCGTGTTGCGCTCGGCCTGATGCTGCTCCTTGGCTTCGTCGAGCGCGGCGGAGAGACGGCCGCGCTCGGCGTAGGCCTCCGCGAAACTCGATTCCACCTTGCCAAGCTGGGCGCGGGTCGCGGTCAGCGTGTTCTCGCTTTCGGTGAGTCGCCGTGTCAGGCGGGAATTCTCGGTGATCGCCTGATCGAGCGCGGTCTGCAGCGATTTCTTGTCGTCTTCGAGCAGCGTGCCCTTCTCGCGCAGCGCCGCGAGTTCGGCTTCGAGTTCGACCACGCGCTTTTCGGCGGCGTCGAGCTGTTCGGTGAGGGTGCGGCGGTTTTCCGACAGCGCCTTGCGCTGCGCGGTTTCCTGCGCGAGCTGGCGCTCCAGTTCCGCGATCTGCGCGCCGTTGCCGGCGATCTCGTTGGTCAGTTCGACGCGGCTGCTTTCCAGCCCGCGGCTGGCCTCGCGGGTCAGTTCGAGGTCCTCGCGCAGACGATCGACCTCGATCTCGAGCGCCGCCGACTTCTTCTCGATGTTGTAGAACTCGGCGCGCAGCGTCTCGTAGGAGCTGCGGCTTTCGTCCAGTGCGCTCCGCAGGCTGAGCGAATTGGATTTCTCCTGCTCGAGCGCGCGCAGCGTATTGTTGAACGGGACGACGATCTTGCTGAAGGCATCCTTCAACTCGTCGAGTTCGGTAATCTTGCGGCCGGTGTCGACCAGCAGGTTGCGGAGCGTTTCGTTCTCTTCTCCCATGCGGGAGCCGACATCGGTAAAGCTGGCCGCTTCGGCGTGGTGGCCGTTGCCGTTGCCATGTCCGGTTGCGCGGGCGAGGGTGCCGGCGGATTTCTGTCCGCTCTCGCCTTTGCCGCCGAAAAACTCGGTCAACTTGCTCATGACTGCCGGCCTCCAAGCCGTACGCAACACGCAGGGATTGGCTATTAAGATATTCTAAACGAATATGAATTGGAACACGCGCCATTCCGCGGGAGACGCGCGTGCGATTTATGGTTAAGGCGCGATTGTGGCAGCAATTACAATGCGAATGCATCCGCGAGATGACGGGGTGGCGACTTGAACGAGACCAGTTCCGCGGATGCGGGCGATCCCGTCTATGCCTTCAAGCCCACGGTCGCGGGCGCTCCGTTCGTGTTCCGGCTCATGACCGAGGGTCTGGAATGGGGCCGGGGCCGCTACAGCGGCACGGTCCCCTATACCGATATCGCCCGCCTGCGGATGTCCTATCGTCCGGTGGCGATGCAGCGGTCGCGCTTCCAGCTCGAGATATGGGCGCCCGGCGCGCCCCGGCTGCTGGTGGCTTCGGCAACGCTGCGCGGCTTCGTCGAAGTGCAGTCGCAGGCCGCGGACTATCTCGCCTTCGTGAGCGATTTGCATCGCCGGATTGCCGCCGCAGGCGGCTCCCCGCGTTGCGAGACCGGAATCTGGCCGCCGCTGTACTGGGCGGGCGCTTCGGTCTGCGCGGTGGTCGCGGCTGGTCTTCTCGTGCTTGTCGTGCGTGCGCTGCAGGGGGAGTTCTGGGCGGGCGCGGCGTTCATCGTCGCGTTTCTCGGATTTTTCGCCTGGGAGGCAGGCAACTTCCTGCGGCGCAATCGGCCCGGTACCTATCGTCTGGATGGCTTGCCGAAAATCGTAATGCCCTCGTAATGATGCTGGCGCGCCGTCAGTTGCGCACCACCAGCACCGAGCATTTGGCGTAACGCACTACATGGCCGGCGTTGGAGCCGAGGAAGTAGGTGCGCATTGCCGGCCGGTGCGAGGTCATCACGATCAGATCGGCGCCGGTCGTTTTCGCTTCCTCCAGAATCTCGTGATAGATGCCGCCTTGACGGATGGCGCTTGTGATGCGGCCAGGGAGCCCCGCCTCCTTGACCATTGCCGCCATTGCATCGTCGGCAGCCTTGCGCTGGCTGGAATCGAAATCCGGCGGCACATATTCCGCGAGCATCACCGGCGTCAACGCCAGGACATTGAGCAGATGCACCGATCCGCCGCTCGGGCCGGCAAGATCGACGGCTGCCTTGATCGCGCTTCGTGCCAGTTCGGGTTCATTGAGGTCGATCGGAACGAGAATACGCTGATACATGGCT
>CAZFCY010000293.1:2218-3241 GCA_964517665.1 uncultured Opitutaceae bacterium
GGGGTATGCCTATGATGCCATGTTTTATGGGCGGCGTTGAGAGCGCCGGACTGGCTCAATCGGTCGCAGCGTCGATCGCCTCGGGACTGATGAAACGCTCCAGCCGCCCGCTTTGTGGCCTGATCGCGCTCCATTCTCCTTGCACGAAGTCAATTACGGCCAGGCCTGAGGTCGGTAACCCCGCGCGCAGCCGCGCCCGCGTCTCGGTATCACCCGTGGCCGTCAGCAGCACCGCGAGCTCGTGCAGGCCGGGATTGTGCCCGACCACGATCAGAGAGAATACGCCGGCCGGCGCCCCCTGGATTACGGATAAGATGTCGTCCGCGCTGGCATTGTAGAGGCGAGGGTCCTTGAGCGCGGCCGGCGCGGATGCACCGAGCGCCCCGGCGATCGCAAACCATGTTTCCTGCACGCGCGCGGCCGGCGACAGCAAGGCGCGCGAGGGAATCAGCGAGTGTTTTGCGAGGTAAGCCCCGACGCGGCGGGCATCGTCGTGTCCGCGCGGCTCGAGCTTGCGGTCAGGGTCGGTCCCGCTGGCGGTCGACGGCACGGCCTTGGCATGGCGCAGAAGCAGAAGGCGGCGCATGTCGGGGGAGTCCGATACCTTCGATAATGAATATCTATCAAGCTAGCATGACTACCCTCCCAACGAACATGTTTGCGTAGTAATAATCCCGCGATGAATAGCCTCAGTTCCCAAGGCGCGGACGATGTGCAGGTTGCGGCGGGCGTCGGCCCGCAGGCAGAACAGTCATTGCTCAAGATGGGCGGCTGGTACGCGGACGAGGCGCCGGCTCCGAAGGTGCGTCCGCCTCTGACGCTCGATAGCGATGTCGATGTTTGCGTGATCGGCGCCGGGCTCGCCGGCCTGACGGCTGCGCGCGAGATCGCGCGCCACGGCTGGTCGGTGGCCGTGCTGGAAGCCGGCCGCATCGGTGGAGCGGCTTCCGGCCGCAACACCGGGTTCGTCTTGCCGGGCTTCGGCGAGGAACTCGAAGCCATCATCGAGCGTATCGGCGAACC
>CAZFCY010000294.1:0-515 GCA_964517665.1 uncultured Opitutaceae bacterium
TGCAGGAAGTGGAGGCCGGTTTTGAAGACGTGCTCGAAAAGAATCAGCGCGAGCGGATACGTGACGAGCGTGATATTGGCCGCGCGCGTGGAAACCGCGCGGGAGAAGTAGCCGATCAGGAGAATCAGAAATATGGGCGAGCCGAAGAGAATCTCCGTTTTGACCATGTAATGAAAGATTCCCCCGTCGAAATGCATGATCAGCGGAGCAATCGCCATCGTGGCCAGCACGAGGGCGGACCCGACCCATTTCGAATGGCGGATGATCGCCTCTTCGCCGAGACGCCGTCCGACACAAGGCTTGTAGAGATCGAGCGCGAAAAGGGTGACGGCGCTGTTGAGGACGCTGTTATAGGTGCTGAACACCGTTCCGAAAATCACCGCGGCGAAGAAGCCCGTGAAAACGCCGGGCAGGACGTCGCGCACGAGGGTGGGGTAGGCCCAGTCGTTGTTGTCGAAATGGCCGGGTCCATAGAGGTGGAATGCGATCACGCCGGGGATCGCAATATAGAAAGC
>CAZFCY010000294.1:525-3201 GCA_964517665.1 uncultured Opitutaceae bacterium
GGTGCACCAATAAAACAGATTGTGCAGCAGCACGCCGGTAAAAAGCACCGAAAAGGGGACCAGATCCGCCTCGCTGCCGATCGCGTCGAGCTTCCACGTTTCCGAGCTCAGCATTTTCCGGGCTCCGTCGAAAAACACGCCGCCGCCGACCGCGGCCACGCCGAAGAAGAACACGAGCACGCCGCCGACGAGAAGGCCGATGCCGTTGAGGGTGTCGGAGATCGCGACCCCGCGCAGGCCGCCGAAAAGGGCGTAAATGCCGCCGACGAGGCCCAGCGCCCAGACGACGATCCAGACGGCGGCGGAGTCGCTGATGCCGAAGCTCGCCGGAATATCGAACAACTGGTTCATCGCGATCGCGCCGCCGTAGAGCGCGACGGGCATGCCGCCGATGACATAGGCGAACAGAAACAGCGCGGCGACGATCCGGCGCGTGCTTGCGCCATAACGATTCTCGAGAAATTCAGGAATGGTGGCGTAGCCCCGCCGGAGAAAGGTGGGCAGGATGATGCCCGCGAAAAACACGAGCGGCGGGATCACGGTGACCGTCCATGCGATCGGCGACAGATTGCCGCCGTAAACCAGCGCCGTCATGCCGGTGAAGTTGGCGGCGCTCAGGTTCGTCATCAGCAGCGATCCCGCGATGACCCAGCCGTTGAGGCTGCGTCCGGCGAGGAAATATCCGTCCCGGGTCCGCAGGTTCTCCTGTCGCGTGCGCAGGTAGGTGAGGCATCCGACAAGGCCGGTGAAAAGCAGAAACGAAAGCAGTGTTCCCATGCGCGCGAAGTCAGGCCGTCGAGCGGATGCATACAGGATGTCCGGAGGCGCGCGCGCCGCCGCGCGCTTTCCCTGGCCGCGCGTTGCCCGCGCATGGGCGCCGGCGGCTGACAATAGCTCTCTGGAACATCATGGGGGGAGGCGGTCGTGGACGAGTTTGAGCCGAAGGCGCGGCCACTCAAGCCGGAGGATCGGGCGACGGCATTTTCCGGCAACGGTCGCGGCTTGGAACAGTTGCGCATCTCCAGCGTCGCGCTCTTCGCGATTGCCGTTTGGATCGTCGCATGCCTGCCGGCGAAACCTCCTTTCGCCCGTCGCTTGCCTGTTGTATTTTTTTTTCGCCCGCCATGAACCCGCTCCTCCTCGCCGGATTCGGCTCCGCCCTGCTTTCAACGGCCCTGACCCCGGGCCTCCACGCCGCCTTCCTCGGCAACGGCATGAAGATCGGCGAGGTCACCGCCACGACCGCGATCGTGTGGACGCGGTTGACCGCGTCCGCCGAGCTGAATCCGGGCGGCGCGCTTTTCGCGGAGGACGCCGAAACCGTGCCGGCGGGCCACACGCTCGCCGGGATGCGCTACAGCCTGCCTCCGGCGGAGGGCGAGGCCCGCGCGCTATATCATCCGGTTGGACGGCCGGACATGCGCCGCGCGACACCGTGGACGCCGCCGCGCGCCGGTCGCGATGGGACCCTGCAGTTCGCCCTCGACGGCCTTTTGCCGGGCGCCTCCTACGCGATCACGGTTGAAGCGCGCTCGAGTCCGGCCGCGGGCGCGTCGGCCTCCGTGGAAGGAAGGTTCAATACCGCGCCGGCGGCAACGGACCCGGCGGCGGTGAGCTTCACCGTCGTGACCTGCCACGATTTCGTGCGGCGGGACGATCCGAAAAACGGCCACAAGATCTACCCGGCGATGTTGCGGCTGTCGCCCGACTTCATGGCGCACGCCGGCGACGTCGAATATTACGACCGGCCCTGGCCTTTCGCGAAAAGCGTGGAACTCGCGCGTTACAAGTGGAACCGCCTCTTCGCTCTTCCTTATCCCAGGGATTTCTACCGGCAGACCGCGGTCTATTTCGAGAAGGACGATCACGATATACTCATGGACGACGCCTGGCCGGGCATGTCCTATGGCGACCTGACGTGGGAGCAGGGGCTGGCGATCTTCCGCGAACAGACGCCGACCGGCGCCCGTCCCTATCGCACGGCGCGCTGGGGCAAACATTTGCAGATCTGGCTGGTCGAAGGGCGCGAGTACCGCAGCCCGAACGAGATGCCGGACGGCCCGGACAAGACGATCTGGGGCGCGGAGCAGAAGGCGTGGTTCTTCAAGACGTTTGCCGAATCCGACGCGACGTTTCGCGTCCTCGTGAGTCCGACGCCGATCCTCGGCCCCGACCGGCCGCGGAAGCACGACAATCACGCCAATGCCCGCTTCGGCCACGAGGGGCGCGAAGTGCGCGACTTCCTCGCGTCGCAGGAGGATGCGTTTATCATTTGTGGCGACCGGCACTGGCAATATGCGTCCGTCGACTGGACGCGCGGCATTCGTGAATATGGTTGCGGGCCCGGCTCCGATTCCCATGCGGGCGGCTGGCGCGAAGAGTTGCGCACACCCGAGCAGACGTTTTTGCGCATCAAGGGCGGATTCCTCCACATCTCGATCGAGACCCCCGCGAGCGGCCCGCGGGCGCGCGTCCGGCATCACGATGTCGACGGCAGGGTGGTGAACGAAAACATCCTCGTCGCGCAACGCGCGCCCTCGCAGGACGCGCGCGCCGCGCGGGCGGATCGCGCCGGATGGACTCCCCTGTTCACCGGCGAGCCTGGCCAGTTCGAGTCGTTTAATCTCTACAACCTGCCCGGCGCCAGGCCGGAGCGCTGGAGTGTCATGGGCGATG
>CAZFCY010000295.1:0-3082 GCA_964517665.1 uncultured Opitutaceae bacterium
ACCTTTCTTCCCCCTCAGCAACTCTTCGGCCGAACACAACTGGCAGACGGCCTACAAAAACGAGCTGCGCTTCTCGAAAGATTTCGACGCCGCGGCCGAGATGGATGTTGATCGCGCGCCGCCGGATGGCAGGCTCTGCGGCGCCCCGCTCCCCTATTTCCGGGCGCAAGGAAAGAACCTGTTGCAACGGCAACGCCGAAAACGAAAGCACCCCTTATGAAATCGTATGTCTCGGAGTTCATCGGAACGTTCTGGCTGGTCCTCGGTGGTTGCGGCAGCGCCGTGCTCGCCGCCGCTTTTCCCGAGGTCGGCATCGGCCTGCTCGGCGTCGCGCTCGCCTTCGGCCTCACCGTCTTGACGATGGCCTATGTCATCGGAAACACCTCGGGATGCCATCTGAACCCCGCCGTCTCGGTCGGGCTCTGGCTGGGCGGGCGCCTTCCCGTCGGGAAACTCGCGCCTTATATCATCGCGCAGGTCGTCGGCGCGATCGCGGCGGGCGGCGTGTTATACGTGATCGCCAGCGGGAAGGCCGGCTTCGATGCCTCGGCCGGTTTCGCCGCCAACGGCTATGGCGCGCACTCGCCCGGCGGCTACTCGCTTCTGGCCGCGCTGGTGACCGAGATCGTGATGACGGCGTTTTTCATCATCATCATCCTCGGCGCGACCGAAAAGAAGGCGCCGGCGGGTTTCGCGCCCATCGCCATCGGCCTCGGTCTCACGCTCATCCACCTCGTCAGCATCCCGGTGACGAACACCTCGGTGAACCCGGCCCGGAGCACGGGCATCGCGCTCTTCGCCGGCGACTGGGCGCTCGGACAGCTCTGGCTCTTCTGGGTCGCCCCGATCATCGGCGGCGCGCTGGGCGCGTTCATCTATCGTTTCATCGCGCCGAAGGAAGCCTGACCCGACGCGCGCATGGATGCGCCGCCCGCCAGCCCGGATCCGCCGATCGCGGCCTGGCGGGCGTTTCCCGAATTCTCCGACGCTCCGAAACGCTTTCGCGACGCGCCTCCGCGGTTCGTCGAAGCGGCCGACCTCGTGGGCGTCGGATCCGACCTTCACCGCCGCCCCGCGCGCTTGATCCCGGAAGCGGCCGCCGCCTGGTCGGGGATGCGGCAAGCCGCGGCGGACGAAGCAGTCACGCTGTGGTTGGTCTCGGCCTTTCGCAGCATCGCCCGGCAGGCCGGGATCGTGCGGACGAAGCGGCGCGCCGGCCAGAGTTGGGATGCGATCCTTCGCGTCAGCGCGTACCCGGGCTTCAGTGAACACCACACCGGCCGCGCGATCGACGTCGTCTCGCCGGGCTGCCCGAGACTGGTCGAGGCTTTTTCCGAAACACCGGAGTTCGCCTGGCTGGAAAATCGGGCCGGCGCGTTCGGATTCTCGCTCTCCTACCCGCGTGGAAACCCGGCGGGCGTCGACTACGAGCCATGGCATTGGTGCTGGAACCGCGGTCAGCCATGACCATGGCGAAAGGGTGGCCGCCCCGCGCGGAGATCGATTGTTACATTTTCAGCCGAACACGCATCCGGGCTGTTTTGTTACGTTGAGGTGACGTATGCCATACACGCCCTCGACCCCCGCGTGCCATGCATACCTCAAGGCTGCTCTCCCTTCTCGCGCTCATCGCCGGCGTCGCGGCCGGCGCGGCGGGGCGGGCGCCACATGCCAGGCTCGATCTGCTCGCGCAGGGCAGCCTCGAGGTCGGCCGCGTGAGCTACGAGCAGATCGCGAGCGCTTTTTATGGCGGGCAACTCGACGAGATCATGGCCGCGAAACGCGCCTGGCGCCTCGCGCATCCGGATCAAATCTGGGCTTCCGATTACGACCTGCTCTTGAAGGTCGCGGTGAACGTCGAGATCGACGAGCGCGGTGACGGGCGAAACGCGACCGAAGGCGTCCTCGCGCGCTACACGCTCGAGACCAACACCGCGCGCATCCCGCGTGCGTCCGCCGGAGCGATGCTCGCCCACGAAGTCGCGCACGGCCTCACGCGGCGTTCGATCCGGACGGCCGGGCAGTGCGCGCGCGTCGATGAGCGTCTCGCGCTCGACGCCGCGCCGCCGACCGACACCTTCGCGCGCCAAAGCGGGTTTCACCTCGAGTGGTTGAGCTACGTCTCGACCCAGGTGGAGTTCGAGGTGCGCCTGCAGGCGCTCAATCGCTACCACTTCGAGATGACCGGGCGCGTCATCGATTCGCCCCGTCGAGGCCCTGCGGGCGGTCGCCTCGCTCGGCGCCAATCTCAGCGCCAGGGAAGTGGCGGGCGCGCTTTCGTCGGTCGAAGGGGAAAACACAACCGCCATTGCCCACGCGATCGCATCGACTCCGGCGCGATTCCGCTCGGCGCTCCCCGGATGTTTCCGCAACGCCGACGACCTCCGCAAGGCGCTCCAGATGGCCGCCGCCTGGAATCCCGACATCCGCCGCGGCCTCTTGAAGAAAATCGCGATGGAAGCGCCGGGACACTTCTGATTCCCGGATAGCGCTCGAATCGAGACCATCGTCCCGCGCAGGACTACAGGTGGTCGTCGGCCTCCGGCCGGCGTGTCCGAACGCACGACGCACGCGCAGCCCCGGAAGAAAAAAAAGCGGTCGGGACGCCCACATCCACCCGGGCCAGACGCTTCGCGCGGATGCAATTGGAACAGGTGGGTGCTGGATCGGCGCCTGCTCGCCACACAAAAGCGGCGATTCGTCGCCGCTTTCAATCCGCACAATGCGCTCGACCTGCGGGCATGGACCGTTGGCGTAAGGCGACCTATACGACCCGAGAAAACCGGCGCGACGCGCCCCGCGCCTCCGTCCACACCGACATGAAAGAAAAAATCACCGCCGCGTTCGAGAAGGCCTTCGGCCGCGGCCCGACCGTCGTCACTCGCGCCCCAGGCCGGATCGAGTTCATCGGCAACCACACTGACTACAACGGCGGGCTTGTCCTCGGCGCCTCGATCGATCGCGGCGTGTGCGTCGCCATCGCGCCGCGCGACGACGCGCAGTGGCGCTTCGCGAGCGACTACCGCGGATCGATCGGCAACATCGCGCAATTTTCCGCGGGGAAACCGGAGCGCCAGACCGG
>CAZFCY010000296.1:0-3023 GCA_964517665.1 uncultured Opitutaceae bacterium
GGCCGCTTTGTAATACAGGTGTGTGGCATGGTTGGGAAACGCCTCGGGGTCTGGCTCTCTGAAAGTGAGATGCGGCGGTTTGAGCGGCAGGCAAAGCGAAAGACCTTGTCGAAGTCCGCGCTTGTTCGGCAATGGATCGCGGAACGCGCCGCTTCAGCCATGAACGATTTGGCGGAGAGCGACACCCCAGCTTCTGAGGATCTTGCCAAATGGGAGAAAGGAAATCTTGGCAACACGCGGCTGCGGATCAACCTGTGACGCGCCGCCTGCCCGGCGCAGCTTTGCCCCATGAGCATTTTATCCCATCGATCATCGATCAACGCGGACTGCGAACGGGCTGCGCGCGCGGGCGAGCGGGATTTGATGGCTTTAGCGGTGGCTCGCGGTTGTCGCCACTATGCGCCGATGGTCCATGGTCATGCGGCGCCGCCCCGGTTGCGCGCGTTGGCGCACGAAGTTCTTGCATGCGCGTTGCTGCGCTTCCCCATGCCTGGCGGCTTTGACGCCTTCCGGTGCGGGGCCATGGTTTTGAGCGATCTCAACAACCAGCCTGGCGCGATCAGCGCCGCGGCTGACTACTTCGATGTGGCGGGACGCGTGGGATATGTCGTTTGCGTTGGGCTTGCCTGCGACAGCGCGCATGGATTTTGGGAGCGTTTGAAGCCCCTGTTCCCACAAGCGGACGATTGCGGGCTTCTTCCCGGCCCATCGCGGCTGGTGTCGGAAACGCGGATGAGCGGCCGGTTCCGGGGACCTGTCAGAATCTGGCTTCGCACCGACTATCATCCATGAACCCTGCTCTCCATATCGCGCGAGCACTTGATCATCATCTCAGTCACCCCACTCCAATTGTTGTATTCGGCGCCGGAGCGCTTCTGCTCGATCCGGCGTTTGAAGAACGGCTGGCCGGGCGCCTGACGAATGACATCGACCTGATCATTCCGCAAGAGCACGAGATGAGGATTGAAGCCGACGCGGATTTTTGGGCCGCAATCGAAGCGACCAACCGCGATCTTGAACCATCCGGACTTTATCTCACCCACATCTTTCCGGAACGAGAAGTCGTCCTTACGCCAGAGTGGAAAGACCATGCTCAGCCAATCCCGCGTCCGGAGTTTTGCCATCTCCAGGTGTCCCGCCCGCGAATGCTCGACTTGATCCTGTCCAAAATGGGGCGTGGCGACGCGAAGGATCTTGATGATGTTCTTATCATGCTTGCCTTGGAGCCGGTCGCCTTCCGCAGCCTGGCCGACGCGATCAAGCGCGTCCGCGTGCCAGATGTCTACGCCGAGATCTTTCCATTCGCGAGGGATCGAATTTTGGCGGCCGTCAAAACTTACGAAGAGACACAGCCTGGCCCCGGTGGCGCAATGCCGGGCCAGCCTGGATCACTCGATCCGGGCATATAAAAGCGCGGCAGGATCTCGCGCGGGGCGTTGTTGCATGTTCCAAGCGCATACGGAGGCTGGTCACCCAGCGCATTCCATCGAGGCCCGGATCCGCCTCGGAACTCGGATTTTGATTTCAGGGCCGGACTCGGCCAAGATCCTGCGATGACCGAGGCCTATCATTCCGTCGAATCGCGGCGCGCGGACTTCGAAAGCGGGGGATTTTCGGCGCATTTCGACTGGGTTGCCGCCCATGACCGCCGCGCGAGGCGGTGGCAGCGGGGGTTTCACTGGCAGATCGCCGACTATTATCGCCATCACATTCCGGCCGGGCGGCGGGTTCTGGAGTGGGGCTGCGGGACGGGCCAGTTGCTGCGGCTGCTGCGGCCTTCCCGCGGGCTCGGCATCGACCTGAGCCCGGTCATGGCGGCGCGGGCCCGGACCGAAAGCCACGACGAGCGGTGCGAGTTTCGCGTCGGCGACGTGACCCAGGAGGAGGTGGCGGAGGGGTTCGATCACATCGTGCTCGACTACCTGCTCGGCTATCTGCCCGACATCCAGCAGGCGCTCGAAAAGATCAAGCGATCGGCGCACGCGCGCACGCGGCTGCATATAACGACTCTGAACACAGGGTGGCGCTTCGTCCTTCGCTGGGCCGAGTTTTTCGGGGCCGTCATGCCGCAGCCGCCGAGCAACTGGCTGTCCCATGAGGACCTGACGAACCTTCTCGAGCTTTCCGGATGGGAGGTGGTGCGGCGGGAGACGCTGCAATTCATCCCTTTCAATGTACCGCTGCTCACGCCCCTGCTCAATCGGGTGGTGGCGCGGCTGCCGGTGCTCAGGGATTTCGGGATCACCGTGGCGCTCGTCGCGCGACCCCGGACGCCGCCGCGGCTCGATGGAGCGGTGTCGTGCTCCGTCGTCGTGCCCGCGCGCAACGAGGCGGGCAATATACGAGGCGCGCTGGAGCGCGTCCCCGTCCTGGGAACACGGACCGAGATCATCTTCGTCGAGGGCAACAGCACGGATGACACATGGGAAGTGATACAGCGTGAATGCGCCGCCTACAGGGGGCCGCACGTCGTCCACGCGATCCGCCAGCCGGGCAGGGGCAAGTGGGACGCCGTGCAGGCGGGATTCGCCATCGCGCAGGGCGACGCGCTGGTCATCCAGGACGCCGACCTGACCGCGCCGCCGGAGGATCTGGTGAAGTTTTACGAGGCGATCGAGAGCGGGTGCGCGGAGTTCGCGAACGGCAGCCGGCTGGTTTATCCGATGGAGACGAAGGCGATGCGTTTTCTCAATCTGCTCGGCAACCATTTCTTCGCCAGGGCGCTGAGCTACGTCATGGGCCAGCCGGTCAAGGACAGCCTGTGCGGCACGAAGATGCTCCTGCGCGCCGACTACGAGCGCGTCATGGAGCGCGTGCGCCCGTTCGGGGATTTCGATCCGTTCGGGGATTTCAACCTCCTCTTCGGCGCTTCCCTCATCGACCTGCGCATCCGTGACATTCCGGTTCGCTACAAGGACCGGACTTATGGAGAAACCAATATATCCCGCTTTTCGCACGGCTGGATGCTGCTGAAGATGGTGTGGTTCGGGCTGAGGAAGCTGAAGTGGGTGTGAGCGCGGCTG
>CAZFCY010000297.1:0-3011 GCA_964517665.1 uncultured Opitutaceae bacterium
ACGTTCATGAAGCAGACGTGGCCGCCGAGGAATTTCGTGCGGATGGTTTCCACCTGGCGAAACAATCCGCTGCACGCGCTGAACCTCGTGCGGATGTATCATCCGACGGCCCGGTGCATGATCATCGGCCACACCCACCGGCCCGGCATCTGGCAGCGCAACGGCTATTGTGTGATCAACACCGGATCGTACCTGCCGGTGCTCGGCCGCATGGCGGTCGACTACGAGAACGGCATCGTGACCGCGCGCAAGGTGGTGTTTCGCAAGCGGCGTTTTCACCTCGGCCAGATCATCACCCGGTTCGAGGTCAACGGCCGGCTGCGCGAAGTCGGATTCTGAACGGCACCCGGCGGCGGCTCGCGCCTTGATTCTTGCCGCGAGAGACGCGCGCGTGCAGTTGCTCCTGCTCGCATGAAAACCGCCTGCTTCGACTACGCCCTGCCGCCCGGGTTGATCGCGCAGAGGCCCGCGGCGGCGCGCGATGCGTCGCGGCTGCTCGTCGTCGATCGACGCGCGGGGACGCTGTCGCATCACGTGTTTTCCGAGCTTCCGGCGTTCCTGCGCGGCGGGGATCTGTTGATCCGAAACACCGCGCGGGTCCTGCCGGCGCGTCTCTTCGCGCGGCGCCTGCCCGGTGGCGGACGGGTCGAGTGTCTGCTGCTCCGGCCCGCGGGCGATGATCCGCGTGACTGGTGGTGCCTGTTGCGGCCCGGGCGCAGGCTCGGCCCCGGCGCGCGTTTCGGGATCGAGGGCGAGTTCGAGGCGATCGTGCGCGAGAAGTCTCCCCATGCCGAATACCGCGTCGCGTTTCGCGCAAGAAACAATCGGGAAAACGTCGTCGCGCTCGCGGAACGGCTCGGCCGCCTTCCGCTGCCGCCGTATGTCGAACGCGCGGAAACCGACGACGCCAGCGACGCGGAGGACCGCGCGCGCTACCAGACGGTGTTCGCGGATCCACGACACACCGTGGCGGTGGCGGCGCCGACGGCGGGACTCCACTTCACCGCGGACCTCATCGCCTCGATAACCGCGGCCGGCGTGGCGTTTGCCGATGTCGTCCTGCACGTGGGTCTCGGCACCTTCCGGCCGATCGAGACCGATGAAGTCGCGTCGCACCCGATCCATCGCGAACGCATCGAAATCCCCGCGGCCACGCGGCATCGGTTGGACGCCGCCACGCCTTCCGGCCGGCGGATCGCGGTGGGAACCACGTCGCTGCGCACAGTCGAATATTACGCGTTGCGGCATCCTCGCGACCTCGCGCCGGATGCGGATTATTGCGCGGACGACGACCTGTTCGTGTATCCACCTTTCCACTTCAAGGCGGTCGACGCGCTCATCACGAACTTCCATCTGCCGCGCTCCACGCTGCTTTGTCTCGTCGCGGCGTTTCTCTCGCCCGGATCGACGGACGGTGTGTCATGGTTGCGCGAGATCTATGCGGAGGCGATCCGCGAGCGCTATCGTTTCCTGAGCTACGGCGACGCCATGCTCATCCTCTGATCGCCCCGCTCCGCGACGGGAATAAAGACGGCGCTGTCCGCTCGAAGCGTTGGTTCCATGTCCTCCCCCGGTTTCCAGGCCGTCGTCGATGCCTATTACGAATCGCTCTTTCGATTTGGATTCAGCCTGTCCGGGAATCGCGACGACGCCTGCGACCTCGTGCAGCAGACCTTTTTCATCTGGGCGCGCCATGGAGCGTCGCTGCGCGATTTCTCGAAGGCGAAATCGTGGCTCTTCACGACGCTTTATCGCGAGTTTCTCAAACTTCATCGACACACGAAGCGCGTCACCATCGTCGAGGAACCCGAGCGGAGCGCCGAGCCCGAGGACGAGTCGCCCGTGTGGATCGCGCGCCTCGACATCCCCGCGGTGATCAACGGACTCGCCGCGGTCGACGAGATCTTTCGCGTGCCCTTGACGCTCTTCTATCTCGAGGAGCTTTCCTACAAGGAAATCGCCGGCGTGCTCGATGTCCCGATCGGCACCGTCATGTCGCGGCTCGCGCGCGGCAAACGACAACTCAAACGCGCGCTCGCCACCGATGAACAGCGCCCCCGGCAGGAGGAGCCGGCGCGCGTCATCCCGCTGCCGGCCGCGACCAGGCGCCCTCACCATGGATAACGAACGAATCAAGGACGTTCTCGCCGCCTACCGCCCCAACGGCGCCGACCGCGGCGATCCCGCCTTCGCCGAGGCGCTCGAACACGCGCGCGCCAGCCACGCATTGAACACGTGGTTTGAAAACGAACTCGCCGGCGATCGAGCCATCGCGGCCGCGGTGCGCTCGATCCCGACGCCGGCCGATCTCAAGGCGCGCATCCTCGCCGAGTCGTTTGCGCCGGCCACCGCGCGCGCGCGCCGCCGGCCCGACTGGAAACTCGTGATCGCGAGCCTCGCGGCCGCGGCGAGCATCGCGATCGCGATCTTCACCCTCTGGCCGCGACAGCCGGTCAGCTCCTTCGACACGATCATCGCGGCCGCCGCGGCCGAATCGCTCCATGTGCCCGACCTGAGCTTCTATTCGACCTCATCGCGCGAACTGATCGCGTGGCTGGACGACAACGGAGCGCCGGCTCCCCGCGATCTCCCGCCCGGGCTGGCGGCGCTTGCGACCGTCGGCTGCCGCAAGCTCGCGTGGGACGGCGTTCCGGCCTCGCTCGTCGGCTTCCGCATGGCGGCGGCCCCGCCTCCGAACGGAGCCGCGCGCGCGGGCGAAACGATGTTGTTTCTCTACACGGTCAATCAATCGAGTTGCTCCGGCGGCGCGGCCGGGCGCGAGCCCGTCGTGTTCTCCCGCGACGACCAATCGGTCGCCACGTGGCGCGACCAGACGCGATTCTATATTCTCGTCGCGAGCGTGCCGGAGGAAGCCCTGCGCAACATCCTGCGGGGAAGCCCCGCCACTGTCGCGCTCGCCGCGAACGGAGAAGCGGGATCCTTCAACCACGGATCTCACGGATTGTCCTGCGCGGGCGCGGATTCGGATTTCATCCGTGTCCATCCGTGAG
>CAZFCY010000298.1:0-2956 GCA_964517665.1 uncultured Opitutaceae bacterium
CGTGTCGTCCGCAGGCGAAGCGGTCCACACGGAGGTGGACCCTCCAATGCCCCGGGGATCTCTACTTCTGGATACACGAAGCCCGCGCGCCGCCGCGCCGCGATCCTTTCGCCTCACCCCGCGTTGCGCGGCGGCAGCGTCGTGCCCTCGCGCCACTCGCCCGCGAGCATCACTTCGTGCTGGTCCTTCGGCACTCCGGTCTCGTTGCGATGCATCAGGCCCACGAGCATCTCCACCGCCAGCGCGCCGATCTTCGCCGGATCGTAACGCACCCCGGAGCTGCCGAGCTTGGGATTCTCCTCGAGTTCGACGATGCCGACATCGCGCGGGATCTCCAGGCCCATGTCCGCCAGCCAGGCGCGGGCCGGCCGCCAGTGGTTGACGAGCAGGGCGTCGGGCTTGTGGCGGCCAAACCACGCCTGGAAGGTCGAGGCGTCGGTCGGCGTGCCGGGACACAACGGCAGCCGATCCTTCACGCGGAAGCTCAGTTGCTGCATCAGGTACGCGCCCAGCCAGCGATCGCCCACGCGAGGGCTGTCGTTGGCTTCCGTGAAAGCGAAGCCGACCCGCCGGTAGCCGCGGGCGCGGCACTGCCGCATCGCCTGCGCCACGGTGTCGAAGTGGTTTTCCGTCACGTGGTGCAATTGCGGCGAGCGCAGCGTCATGCCCAGCGCGACACAGGAAAAGCGCGCCCAGTCGAGTTCGAGGGCGCGCTGCCCCGGCGGCAGGCGGCCGACGATCACGCCGTGAATCCCGCGCGTCACGAGGATGTCGCAGAAACGCCCCGGCGTCATCCCCGGCTCCGCGAGCCAGAAGTGCTCGAGGTTGTAGCCGAACTCCCGCGCCCGCTCCACCGCCCCCGGGAAAAAGTTCGGCCTGTCATGATGCCCCGGCCGCCAGCCGAAACGCGTCGGATAATTGGTCACGAACGCCAGCGAGGCGTGGCGCACCGCGCGTCCCTTCCGCCGCGATTGCATGAGCGCCGCGACAAACGGGTTGATGCGATAGCCCAGCGCCCCGGCGATCGCCTTGATCCGCTCGCGCGTGGCCGCCGGAATCCGCGGATGGTCCCGCAACGCGAGGGCGACCGTGGAGCGGTGCACGCGCGCGCGATCGGCGACATCCTGCAGCGTGGCGGACTGGGACATGCGAAAACTACAGCCCGGCGGCCGGCGCGTGTCCACGCCTTTGTCGACAATGCGCGCACGGGGCCGACGCCCGGCGGGCCAACGCCCCAACCCGCCCGGAGGCCGGGTTCCACCTCGAGCGCGAAAAACCCGGGTTACGGAACCACGTACAGCTCCGCGAGCGCGATGCCGGTTGTGGCGCCGACGTTGGCTCCGATCGTCTCGAGGCTGGATCCGCTCAGGACCGCGCGGTTGGCGAAATCGTCATTGGGCGGCGGATCCGTGAGTGTAAGGTTGAGACCCACGACGGCCCCCGCGCGGAAAGGCGACGCCAGGGCGATCTGGCAGGCCGTGCCCGCAATCGCAGTCCGCCACTCCGGTTCGTTTGCCCCCGGCCGGTTTGTGCCGGTAGCGGAGCGCGACGACCTCCGGGTGTTGCGGGCGGGGAGAGAGCTTCCACAAGCCGGAGCATCGCCGAAAACGTCCCGGATATCCTCAGATAAGTGATTTTTCTCTAATAACGCGCATGCAAATATGTGATTTAGTAAAAACTTTATAAACATTTCATAAACGAAAATTCATATTTGCCGGGTTGCGACATATGAATAAAAGATACGCCTGTCGGTGAAAGCCCGGCGATGCCGCATGTTCGTCATCCCGATCCCGCGCGGCATCCTCCCCCCTCGTGCAGTCGAGCGATCGGGGAAATCAACCTCCGCAAGCAACCCCGCGCGGCGTGGCAGCGCCGGACGTTCATCGGCCCGCAGCCCCGTCGTGCCCCGAATCGGTATGAGAATCGCGCCATCCCAAACCTCCCGGCGGCTTTCTCCGTCGTCGAAGAACATCGTCGCGGTCGGGCTCGACAGCCTGGCCTTTCGTCCGGTCTTCAAGGCAGCCTTCCTTCGAGAGCCGCAGAAAGGCGTCTCGTTCTCTTCGGGTCCGATGCCTCGCGGCAGGCTCCGGGGATCTTTGCTCCTGGCGTTCGGCCTGGCTGTGCTCCTGCCGCCGCGCGCGGCGGAGGGGGCGACGGCCGGGGTCTCGGCGGCCGAGACCGAGGTCGGGATCGTGGCCTCGATCCGCCAGGCGGCGGGGCGGAGCGACGACCGAACAATCGATGAGAATCTCTCGCGCGCCTCCGCGCTGGACGACTCGCTGGGGTCGAGCGCGGTGGTGGCGCGGCGGGCGGCGCATGCGTGCGGGTGGCTGCGCAACGACAACGAATACATGGCGGCCGAGCGGCTGGCCCGGCACGCGATCCAGCAACTGGCGCGGATGAGCGAGGACGACGAGGCGAGCCGCGCCGAGCGTTTATACTGGGAAGCATGGCTGGAAGCGGAGGTGCTCGGCAACCGGAAGCGGGCTGTGGACCTGGCGCTGGAGGCCGAAAAGCTCGCGCCCGATGACGAAAGAATCCTCGGCGACTCGTATCGCTGGGCGAAGGCCCTGGCCGAGTTCGGAAGCTGAGCGAAGGCATTCAAAAGAGGTTATCCCATGAAACGCATCCTCTATTCCATCGCTCTTTCGCTCCTGGCGTCATCCCTTCCGGCGCAGCAGTTGGACAATCCCGTTGTCCTGCCGGTGAGTTATTATGGGGAAGCGATGATCAGCAGTCCCACTTCCTCGAGCTTTTCTTTTGGGGCCAGCCTGGGCGCCACGACCTCGGCTTCGGTGATGGGCGGCACGCCAAGCACGATGCTTTACTCGCCCGTGAAAACGGTGAACCTCACTCCGGGGAAGGTATATACGGTGAACGTGACCGCGAGCGGTGTGGCTTATTCTAATTAGCTTTCAAGATGAGACTCATTATCCATGGCCAGAAAGTGATGCTG
>CAZFCY010000299.1:0-2908 GCA_964517665.1 uncultured Opitutaceae bacterium
CGAGACGCTCATTTGGGTCCGCTTTTTCCTCGGTGTCGGCAGCGGCATTCAGTTCGTCATGGGCAGCAGCTATATTTTTTCAGCCTGCGACCCGCAGAAACGGTCGTTGTTTCAGGGCCTGTTCGGCGCGCTGTTCAATCTCGGCAGCGGATCGATATTCCTGCTTGCGCTGAGCGGAACGCCGGCCGTTCGATGGAACGTGGTGTATTTCGCGCCGATCGCCCTGCTGGTGCTGAGTATCGTCGCTTTCGCCCTCTTCGCGCATGCGCCCGCGCTCGTGCGCCGTCACGCGATGGCGCGTCACTTCAACCTGCATGCGGAAAGGCCGATCCTTCTCCTGGCGGTTGCGATGTTCGGCTCTTGGGGGACGTTCGTTGTTCTCGGCCATTGGCTGTCCGCTTATCTGGTCAGCGGCATGGGCGCGCATATCGGCAGCAGCGCCGTCGCAACCGGTGTCGTTCTCCTGTTCAGTGCCCTGGGGCGCGGGGCTGGCGGAATGATCGCGCCGGTCAACGGCGAACGAACGGCTGTCGTTCTTTATTCGTTGGTCGCGGCGGCAAGCGGCATCGCGATGGGGTGGATGGATGCGGTCTGGGCCATTTCCGTGGCCGCAATCGTCATGATTACGGCAAGCTCGATGTGTTTTGGGCCGATCCTCGCCATGCTGCCGAAACACGTCGATCCGGCGGGACGAGACATGGCGATCAGCTTCGTGCTCTCCGGCGCGATGCTTTTGACGACCGTGTGCGCGCCGGTTCTGGGTGCGTTTCTCGATGCGGGAGCACAGAATGTCGCGGACAGCATCTGGCTGATCGTCGCCATACCGGCTGTCGCCGCGGCCGCGGCGTTCCTGTTGTAGCGGCAAGGCTGTCTGGTTGAGACAGCGCGCCCATGGATCCGGGCAGGCCGCCGCCATGTTTCGCTCTCCGTAACGCGGTCCGGCATCTGGTCTGCCGCCTGAACCGATCACGGTTTTGCACATCGGATGCCGTCCGGGACGCGGCCTCCTCGTTTGCTTACACCCCGCAAACTGGTAAGCCGCTCCCCCATGCAGACCGTCTCCGCCTATATTCTGACCTACAACGAGGCCGAGAAGATCGAGGCCGCGGTGTCGAGCGTGCTGTGGGCCGACGAGGTCGTGGTGATCGATTCCGGCAGCCACGACCGCACCGCCGAGATCGCCACCGCGCTCGGCGCGCGCGTCGAGCAGGTCGCGTTCCGCGGCTTCGGCGACCTGCGCAACCGCGCCATCGAGCATTGCCGCTGCGACTGGATCTTCAGCCTCGACGCCGACGAACGCTGCACCGGGGAGGTGCGCGACGAAATTCTCGCGCTGATCGCGGGCGATCCGCCGCACGATGTCTACCGGGTGCCGCGCCGCAGCTACATGATGGGGCGCTGGATCAAGGGCTCGGGCTGGTATCCGAACTTCCGGCAGCCGCAACTCTTCCGCAAGGGGGCGATGCGCTACACGCTCGAGCCGGTGCACGAGGGGTTCGAAAATCTCAGCGGCAAGCCGCTCGGCGTGCTGACGAACGCGATCTGGCAATTTCCGTTCCGCAACCTCGAGGAGGTCATCAACAAGATGAACCGCTATTCGACGCTGGGCGTGCCGAAGATCGCGCACAAGCGGGTGTCGATGGCGGGCGCGTTCGGCCACGGCGCGTGGTCGTTCCTCAAGCACTACATCGTCAAGCGCGGCTTCCGCGACGGCTGGGCCGGATTCGTGATCGCGCTCGGGAATTTCGAGGGCACGTTCTACCGCTACGCCAAGCGGTTCGAGCAGACGCAGGACTGGCAGCCGCCGGCGGCCCGCCCGATCCGGCGCGAGCCGCCTCCGTCCCCGCCCTGACGGGCGCGACGCCGCGCTCATCCGCGACCGGGGCGGGCGTTATTTGCGCAGCGCGCGCAGCCGGTTGCGCAGCATCCGGAACGGCAGCGCCAGATAATATTTGCGCACGATCTCCCAGAGGTCGCCGGTCTCGCGGCGCTGGGGCGCCTCGCGCGGCACATACCAGCCGTTGTTCTCGAACCGGCGGATCAGCCGGTAGCCCATCGCGCCGAGCGCATGGTGTCTGGCGAGGCTCTCGACATGATCCTCCAGCAGGATCAGGCGCGGCCGCCATCGCGCGGCATCGAAGCCGCTCAGGACCTCGAGCTCGTGGCCCTCGACGTCGATCGACAGGAAATCGAAACCCGGCCGCGCGCCGCCCTCCTCCAGCACATCGTCGAGCGTCCGGACCGGCACCGCGATGACGCGCTCCGGCACCGCGCCCGGCGCCATGCGCTCGCGGTCGAGCGACGACAACGGCCCGGCGACATGCAGCGTCAGCATCTTCCCGGCATTGTCGCGGCTCGAACAGGCCGCCGCGATCACCGTCGCCGAGCGATGCGCGCGCAGCTTGTCGGCGAGATCCGGCTGCGGCTCGACCAGCAGTCCGGTCCAGCCGGTCTGTTCGAGGTGAAAGGTCTGCGAGCGCGCGTGCGGATCGTTGGCGCCGACCTCGACGAAGAAGCCCGGCGTGTCGCCGAAAAATGCGCGCACGAGCTTCTGCTCATGGTCGGCCGGATAATTGCCTCGCGCCACGATGCCCGCCCTATGTCGCCTTCGCCGAGCGCGAACGCTCGACCATGCGCGTGGTCGACTGGTTCGGCACCAGATCGATCAGCACGATCTCGCCGCCGTTGGCTTCGACCAGGTCGCGGCCGACCACCTTGTCGGGGGTGTAGTCGGCGCCCTTCACCAGCACGGTCGGCAGCACGCGCTTGAGGAGTTCGAGCGGCGTGTCCTGCTCGAAGATCACCACCAGATCGACCGCCTCCAGCGCCGCCAGCACCTCGGCGCGGGCGCGCGCATCCTGCACCGGCCGCCCCTCGCCCTTAAGCCGCCGTACCGAAGCGTCGCTGT
>CAZFCY010000300.1:0-2903 GCA_964517665.1 uncultured Opitutaceae bacterium
GTTTCCGATTCGGGAAGACCCCTCCGATGATTCACCGCTTTCCGGGCTTCGAGATCGACGAGGCACGCCGCGAACTCCGCGCCGGCAAACGCGTGTTGCCGCTCCAGCCGCGGGTGTTCGATCTGCTCGTCTGCCTCGCGAGAAACAGCGAGCGCGTCGTCCCCAAGGACGAGCTGCTCGACCTCGTCTGGCCGGGCGTGATCGTGACCGATGCCTCGCTCCAGCGCGCCATCTGCCTCGCGCGCGCCGCGCTCGCGGAGGCCGGCGTGGCCGGGGCCATCCGCACCCACGCGCGCCAGGGCTACCGCCTCTGCGTAAATGAAAACGAGGCGGGCGCGACGACGCCCGCGATCCCATCCGCCTCGGACGCGCCGGCCCGGGCTCAGGCGGCCTACGAGCGCGGAAATTGGGAAGGCACGATCGCCATCCTGCGGGAGTTGGACGACATCGAGGGGCTTTCGGCCGCCGATCTCCAGCGCTGGGCGCACGCCGCCCAGTGCGCCGGACGCCCCCACGACGCGATCGGCCCGCTCGAACGCGCCGTCGCCGCCCATACCATGCGGGGCAACCGCCGCCAGGCCGCGTGGACGGCGATACTGATCGCGCAACTGCACCTGGAATGGCGCGAACCCGTCCTGGCCCGGGGCTGGCATCACCGCGCGACACGCCTGCTCTCGTCCGAACCGCCCTGTCGCGAACAGGGCTATCTCGATTTCCTCGGCGCGCGCATGGCGTTATATCAAAACGAAATCGAAACCTGCCTGCGACTCGGCGAACGCGCGCGCGAAGCCGGCGAGCGCTTTCACGACAACGACCTCGAAAGCCTCGCCCTGGTGCACGTCGGCGAAGCCCGGCTCTATCTCGGCGAGATTCGCGAAGGCCTGGCCGCGCTCGACGAGGCCGGCGTCTCCGTCGTCGCGTGCGGGCTCAGCCCATGGGCCGGCGGGAGGGTGTATTGCGGCGTCATCTTCGGCTGCCTTACGCGAGCCGACTGGCAGCGCGCCGGCCGGTGGACGGAACAGTTTTCGCGCTGGTCCGCGGACAAGGGCGTGGACGCCTACCCGGGGTTGTGCCGCCTTCACCGCGCCGAAGTGCTCGCCGTCCGCGGCAAACTCCCGGAAGCCGAACGCGAGATTCGCGTCACGATCACCGAACTCGCCCGCCAGGCTCCATGGGCGGAAGGCGACGCCTGGGGCGCGCTCGGCGACATCCTGCTCGGCCGCGGCGACCTCGAGGAAGCGCGCCAGGCCTACACCCACGCCACCGAACTCGGCTGGGAATCCCAGTTCGGCCTCGCGATGGTCCGCTTCGCCGGCGGCGATGCGCCGGGCGCGGCCAGCCTCCTCGCGCGCATCCTGGCCGAAAACGCCTGGTCCGCCCGCTCCAGGCGCGGACAGGCATTGGCCCATTTCGCCATCATCGCCTCCAATGCCGACCGAATCGACGACGCCCGCGGCGCCCTCGCCGAACTCGACGCCGATCCGGAACTCGCCTCCACACCGGCCTTGCAGGCGCTTTGTGCCCGCGCCCGCGCCGAACTCTGCGCCGCCGAAAACAACCGCGCCGACGCCCTCGTGCACCTCCGCTCCACCCTTCGGCACTGGCTGGCGCTGGAGGCTCCCCTCGCCGCGGCCCAAACCCGTTGCCGGCTCGCCGAACTGCTCGCGGCCGAAGGCGACAAGGAAGCCGCCGCGATGGAACTCGCCGCCGCCACCGCAGCCTTTCAACAAGCCGGCGCGGACGGGCGGCTGCAAAGCTGCGAGAAACTGCGCCGCGCGATCATGGCCAACCCGGCCGGCGGCGCCCCGACACAGACGCTCGAACCGCCGCCGGCCACCTGAGTCGGCCCGGCATCCTCAGTACTCTGCGGCAGTAAATACGATGGCGCCTTTCTCCACCAAGGATCGCATCGACCCTTGGAGCGCGCCAGCTTGCCGCCGCGCTCGCATGACGGTCGACCGATAAAGCGGGGTGGCTCGGGCTCGATGGCCGGATGGATCGCATACTCGATGGCCGGATGGACTCATCCAACCCCACTGGAGGAAAGACTGTGACCAGCCCCTCCCATGACCGCCAGCCTGCCCGCGCTCGCTGGACACGCGAACAAATCCGCGCCGCGCGCCTGGCCCCGCTCGCGCCCCTGCTCGAAAAGCGGGGCCTGCACCTGGCCGAAACCGGCGGCGGCAACTTCCAACTGCGCGTCCATCCCGGACTGACCGTGAAAGACTCCTACCGGCGATGGCCCGAGCGCGGCCTCCAGGGCAACGCCATCGACTTCCTCATCCAGGTGCTCGGCTGCTCCTTCCACCAGGCCATGTGCGAACTCGCCGGATCGTACCCCTCCGCCGCCTCAAACCACATCAGCGCCTGCATCGCATCGTAGCTGCCGGCCACATCACCTCACACCACGGCCCAAGCACGACCAGTGCGCATCCCGCCAGAACACTACGACCCAGGCGCGGCAATCCGGCCGCAAAACCCGACCTCAAGCCGGCAAACTCCCCCAAAACGCTACGACGCCAAAAAAGCTAAATCTACGATGAGAAAAAAGTCGGTAACCATTGAGGCGCTTCGCGGCAGCCCGATGGACGCGAGGGGTCCCCACCGGGCTGACTCGACGGCGCGGCTCTACAGGAGCGCCGCCGTCCGCGCGGGCCACTGCACCGCGCAGGCCGCCGCCGGTGGGGCTGCTGGCCACCGGACGGAGCACCGCTTCAGGTGCGGAGGAGGAAGCACGTGTCGTGACAGATCGGAGGCTCGGCGCAGAGCTGGCGCGAGACGTGCCGTAAGACTCGCGGTGGCAGGAACGGGACAATCGACGTTGGCTCGACCGAGTTGGGCGTCAGCGGCTCGCGGCGTTGTCATCGAGTGCAAAGTGCAAAGTTCGACCCCTTCGGCTTGGC
>CAZFCY010000301.1:0-2711 GCA_964517665.1 uncultured Opitutaceae bacterium
CGAGTAGGCGTCGACCACCTGTTTCCACGTCACGGCGCGAAAATCCGGGCGGTTGACATCGGGCGACATCGAGAGCGTGCGGTTGAGCGGCCCGATCGCGCCGGCCACGAAACAACGGCGGCCCGGCGTGGCGGCCTCGGCCTTTTCCGCGGCGCGGCGGGCGCAGGCGACGGCCGCGAGGTTCAGGTCGCGCACGACCGGCTCGAGCTTGTAGTCGGACTGCGCGATCGCGGTGGAGGAAAACGTGTTCGTCTCAACCATGTCGGCCCCGGCGGCGAAGTAGCGGCCGTGGATCTCCTCGATCAGATCCGGACGGGTGAGCGCGAGGAGGTCGTTGTTTCCCCGCAGATCGTGGGGATGATCCTTGAAGCGCTCGCCGCGGAAGTCGTTCTCCTGCAAGCCGTAGCCCTGGATGAGCGAGCCCATCGCGCCGTCGAGGACGCCGATCCGTTCCTGAAACAGGGCCTGAAAGGCCGCCTGGCGTTCGGTTGCGAGAGGAGAGTCGGGTGGAGTCGCTGGTGTGCTCATCGGCGGTGTCGGTCGGGCCATGTGGTCAGTTCACGGGTCCGGTGTCAAACGAACATATCTACGCATTCGGATATGTTGATGTGAATAGGGCGACGGAATGGAGGCCCGCGCTTCGAATGGGGCCGGAGGTCTCATCTCGCATGGCGCTCCCTCGCTACGGGATCGCCTGTAGGCCCGATCAAGTTTCCCTGAACTTTTTTTTGGAACAGGGAACCCGGGCGCGCTTGTTTTGTCCTTGGATGCGCGCTGTTTGCTCCCGCACGGGCGGGAGTATTGGGGAAATAGAAACACCAAAAGGCGGGCCGCTAGGGGTAGACGGCCCGCCTTTTCTTTTTCCGGCCGGCGGCGCTTTCGAGGCTGGCGAAAGGCAGGGTGTCGATCGCGTTAAATTTCGGCGCATCAGGGCTTTCGAAGCCCATTCTGGATTCGACAAGGTGGCATGAGATTCGCTTACTCCCTCTCGCGAATGGAACATCCGAGCGTTTCGTCTTCGGTCCGCCCGCAACTCAACGTCACTGGTCTGGTCAAGACCTACGTCCTCGACACGAACGTGCTGTTGCACGACCCGCAGTCGATCTTCCGATTCGAGGACAACAACCTCGCCATACCGGTCGAGGTTCTGGAGGAGCTGGACGGAATAAAAGGAGAGCAATCCACCGAGCGCGGCCGCAACGCCCGCCGCGTGCATCGCATCCTTCAAGGGTTGTTTCCCGACAACCGATCGATGCTCGAGGGCGTCCGCTTGGAGACGGGCGGCACGCTCTGCATCATCATCAACCGGCATCTGCAGGAATCCAGCGTCGGCTCCCCGGCGTTGCACCGCCTGCGGGCCATTTTGCCCGACCTGACGAAGAAGGACAACCGCATCATCGCGGCCGCGCTCTTCGTGCAGGAAACCTTCCCGCCGCCGACGATCCTCGTGTCGAAGGACATCAACATGCAGTTGAAGGCGCGCGCCGTCGGGCTGCTTTCGCAGGATTACCTCAACGACAAGGTTCCGGAAACGTCGGACGACGCGGACTACCGCCGGCTCGAGGTCACCGTGCACGAGATGCAACGCTTCGCCTCGGAAGGAGAGTTCAGCCTCGAACCCGACGAGAATCGCCCGCTGCAGGTGAACGAGTACGTCCTGCTCGAGACGCCCGAGGGCAAGACCATGCCCGCGCGCCATTTCGGCGGCGGGCTGCTGCGCAAGCTCCACATTCCCGAACACGTCAAGGCCCCCGGCGGCATCCCGATCCGCGCGCGCAATCTCGAGCAGCAGTTCTTCATGGACGCGCTGCTCGACGACTCGATCTCGCTCGTGACCTGTTTCGGCAAAGCCGGCACGGGAAAGACGCTGCTCTCGACCGTCTGCGCGCTCTATCAGATCAAGGAGGACGAGGGCCGCTACGACGGACTCTCCATCACCCGGCCGGTCATCGCGGTCGGCAAGGAGATCGGATTCCTCCCCGGCACGATGGAAGAGAAGATGAGGCCCTGGCTGCAGCCGTACTACGACGCGCTCGAAGTGCTCATCCCGTCCAAGCCGCCGCGCGAGCCGCAGTTCGCGGGCAAGAAGATCCGCTTGAAACGGGCGAAGGAGGAGCCCGCCGCGAGCGCGTCGATGGGCTCCGGGCAGGCCGGCGGGTTGATCAAGCCCTACGAGCGCCTGATGAAAAGCGGGATGGTCGAGATCGAGGCGCTCTGCTTCATCCGCGGGCGGTCGATCGCGCGGCGTTTTTTCATCCTCGATGAAGCGCAACAACTCACGCCGCACGAGGTGAAGACGGTCATCACGCGCATCTCCGAAGGCTCCAAGATCGTGCTCATCGGCGACCCGGCGCAGATCGACAATCCCTACGTGGACGCGCGCAGCAACGGCCTGGTTTATTGTTACAACCGCATGCGCGGCCAAGCGCTCGCGGCGCACGTCCACCTGACGAAGGGCGAGCGCTCGAAACTGGCCGAACTCGCAGCAGACCTGCTCTGAGGCGCGGCATTCAGTCGACAAGGTGGATCGTGGCGTCCCTGCCGGGGTTTGGGCTAACGCCGACTGTGAAATAGCTCAGGGGGACCGGTCAGGGCGCAAGACTCCTATCGGCATTAAGGTTGGCCATGCCTTTCTTTAGTCCATTCCGATGGTCATAGTGAACGATCCCTTGAGGTGGGTTTCTGGATTGATCAGCGTCATCCGGACAATC
>CAZFCY010000302.1:0-2697 GCA_964517665.1 uncultured Opitutaceae bacterium
GGACGACACGGAGGTCGCCCCTCCACCAACCAAGCCGAAGCAAGCTTCGGGGTATCCGACCCACTGGGAATGAACTTCTTGAGCACGGAATTTGCGGGGATCATTCCCCAAAGCCTGCTTCGCTCATGGAGGTAGGAGCGGCTTCAGCCGCGATTCATTCACGCCACGCTTTCGCATCGCGGCTGAAGCCGCTCCTGCCTGTGCTTCGATGCCTCGAGGAGCTTTATTCACGGATCGTGGCGCAGAGGTTCAGAATCCGGTTCTCGTTCATGCGCCACAATTCTGAGCCTTCCGAGCCTTTTGTGGCCATCTGCTTCCTGGAGGTTAATGGTCTGAAGCGGTGCTTCGTCGAGTTGACGATTATGGGATCCCGGCACGGCGCCGTCCGCCGCTTGTCACAGCTTCGCCGGATCGAGCACGACATGTTTGATGCGCTTGCGGTCCCATGTATACGTAATGTGGATACGGCCGTCGCCTGCCTGGATGACGGCGGGATACGCGTAGCCGGCGGCGCAGGGCTCGGTTTCGAGCGTGACCACCCTGTCCCACGCGAGGCCGTCGTTCGAGAGGGCGACGTCGAGCGGGAAACGGTTGCCCTTGCCGGACTCGTTCGGGCGGTGGCCGGAATGATTATAGACAATCAACTGCCGCCCGTCGGCCAGCGTGACGGCGTCCGTGCCGGAGTTAGGGTTGGGCAGTTCGGTCGCGGCGAGAGGCGTCCAGGTTTCTCCATTGTCGGACGACCACGTCATGCCGACCGAGCCCTGTTTCGTGCGGCAGAGCGCTTCGAGTTTGTCGCCGACGAAGAGGATGCTTGGCTGGATCGCGTCGAGGCCGATGCCCTTCGCGACAGGGCCGATTTTTTCCCACGTTTTGCCGGCATCGCGCGAACGTTCGAAGTGCGCCAGCCAGCCGTCCGGATTGCCTTCCGTGCTCGAGGGCGAAAGCCACGAGCCGTCGGCAAGAACGACCGGCTTGTTCTTGACCGGGCCGAGGATGCCCTCGGGCAGGCGGCGCGGTTCGCTCCACGTCTTTCCGCCGTCCGGCGAAGTCATCATCATCCCCCACCACGCGCTCGGCCTCGGGCCGACTTTGTAGAAGAGAACGAGCGGACCCTCCGGCGGTTGAAACAGGACGGGATTCCACGTCGGCATCCGCGGCCCGTCGGCCTGCGCGCCGGTGGCGACTTCGACGCCCTCGGTCCATTTGCCGTCGATCTTGCGCGAGACCCAGATGCCGACGTCCGGATGCCGCTCGTGCGTGCCGCCGAACCACGCAGCGACGGGATGGCCCTGCGTGGTCTGCGCGATGGTCGAGGCATGGCACGACGGGTACGGCGCCGTTTCGTAAATAAACTCCGCCGTGACGACGGAGGGATGCTGCGCGGGCGCGCCGGACCCGCTGAGTGTCGCCGCCGCGGCGACAGTTCCGAAGAGGGCGAAAGCGCGAAGGATGGAAGGCATGTGAGGTTGGGTCATGTCGTGATACAAATCGAAACGATGGATGGAAAGAATGCGATCACGCAGCGTCCCTCGAGCCGCGAAGCCGGCTGCCCTCGCGAGCGATCGCGGCGATCGGGAGATTCCATTCCGCGAAGCGCGCCCGCAGCGCGCGCATCACTTCGCGGTAGAGCGCGACCGACTCGTCCGACACGACCGTCTTCGACTCGCCCGGATCGAAGCCGCGCGCCTCGAGCCCGGCGGCGACATTGAGCGGAAAGGTCAGGCGATCGAGAATCGCGCCCACCTCCTTCATGCGCGCCGCGGCCGGCTTCGGATCGCCAGGCCGCCCGAGCCGGCAAACGTCGAACAACTCGAGCATGAACTCCGGCACGATGTTCACCAGGCCGCCGATGCAACCGGCCGCGCCGAGCTTGAAGACCTCGGGCAGGCGTGTGTCCGCGCCGGAGAAGACGGCGAAACCCTTCTCGCGGCCGAGCGCGATCAGCTCCTTGTGATACGCGAACTCGCCGCCACTCTGCTTGATCGCGGCCATCGGCGCGCGGTCGGCAAAGGCGGCGACTGTCTCCGCCGCGATGCGGTTTCCCGTCAGCTCGGGGAAGTTGTAGAGCATGACCGGCAGTTTCGCGGCTTCCGCCGCGCGCAGGAAAAACGCGAGCTGATCCGCGGCCGAGAGCGGATAGAACGACGGCGGCATGATGCCGACGCCCGGCAGGCCAAGCCTGCGCGCGAAGCGGCCGAGTTCCGCCGCGACCTGCGAGCGCACGTCGCTGATGTTCGCGATCACGGGCATGGGCGCGGCGAGTTCCGCGATGAGCTCCAGCGCCGCCTTGCGCTCGTCCACGCTGAACCGGGGGAACTCGCCCGTGCTGCCGAGCGCAAGCACGCCGTGCACGCCGCGCTCGCGCAACCAGCGCAGGTGCGAGGCGAGCGCGCGCTTCAACACCCGGCCCCGCGCATCCGACGGGATCGCGAGCGCCGCGAGAATTCCTTCCTTGGGAAACGGGTTCTTCATGGAGTCATTGTTCTTTTCGCAACGAAAGCGCGCGTGATCAGACGCCGACCGGAAGGCTGACGACGGGCGCCGGAGCCGGTCCGCCCACACGGCGGATGCGCAGGGCGATGCCTTCTTTTCCAGGAAGCTCGACGGAACGTCCGTCGCGATCGACGAACGCGTAGCCGTCCTTTTTCTTCGCGACGAACCGGCCTTCCACTGGCGTGATCGTCATCTCCCAGA
>CAZFCY010000303.1:0-2684 GCA_964517665.1 uncultured Opitutaceae bacterium
GGCTGAAAGCTGAAGGCGGAAGGCTGAAAACGGGCAGAAGTCGTAGGCCAGTGAGCGCCCAGCGGCCCGGCGCGCGCCTCGGAAATCCGTGAGCGGAAGTCGGGATCGAGCAGATGACGATCCTGATTTGATGTAAATTAGTGAGTTTATGGTTTTGTTGTAATTCGCCTAACTTCCGCATAAACCGCCTGCCAATCCAGTCACGCAATCCGTTCGCTCCGGGCGCGGGAACGCAACCGCCGGAACTTGCTGGTCGCGATGAGTTGCGCGAGACCGTGCGGATCGCGATCGAGCGGATCCGGCTGGGGCTGCCATCGAAGAGCATCCTGATGGTTGGTCTGCGCGGGGTCGGCAAGACCGTGTTGCTCGATCGCATGCGCGACGACGCGGAAGCGACGGGAATCCATACGATGCGCATCGAGGCCCCGGAGAACCGGTCGTTGCCAGCCCTGATCGCACCGCAACTGCGCCAGGCGCTGCTGCGTCTGTCGCGCAACGAGCAGGCGAAGGATCTGGCGATACGAGCACTCCGGGGCCTCGCGGGTTTTGCGAAGGCGCTCAAACTGAAGTATCAGGACATCGAAGTAGGCTTCGATCTGGAGCCCGAGCCCGGACTCGCGGACAACGGGGATCTGGAGCATGACCTTCAGGCGCTCATTGAAGCCGTTGGTTTCGCGGCCCAAAAGGCCGGCACGGCGCTGGTCCTGTTCATCGACGAGCTACAATACGTTGAGGAACTCGAACTCGCCTCCCTGATCACGGCATTGCATCGCTCCGCCCAACGGCGACTGCCGGTTGCGACGGTCGGGGCGGGTCTGCCGCAACTTCGCGGCCGGATGGGCGAGGCCAAGTCCTATGCCGAGCGGCTGTTCGATTTTCCCGCGATCGGCCCCCTCGCTCCGCCGGCGGCGAAACTCGCGATCGCAAAACCGGCCACTGACCGCGGGATCGATATCACCGATGAAGCCCTGGACAAGATCGTGCAGCAGACCCACGGCTATCCCTATTTCCTCCAGGAATGGGGCAAACACGCGTGGGACGTCGCAACCGTCTCTCCGATCACCGGACAAGACGTGGACGTGGCCTCGCAAGCGGCCATCGCCGCGCTGGACGAGAGTTTCTTCCGCGTGCGATTCGACCGCCTCACTCCGCTGGAGAAAAAATACCTCCGAGCCATGGCCCAACTGGGGCCCGGCCCGCATCGGTCCGGCGATATCGCGCAAGAGCTCGATCGCAAAGTGACCGCCCTGGGTCCGACACGAAACCAACTCATCGGCAAGGGCATGATCTGGAGCCCCAACCATGGTGACACCGCCTTTACCGTTCCGCTGTTTGATGAATTCATGCGTCGCATCATGCCGGGTGACGACTGGAAGGACTGAGGCATCGAACCGGGAATCAACGTCGCCGCCCGGCTCTAGCCGCGGCAGGCTTGAGACAGAAACGGGCGGCCGCGGCGAGTGCGGCGGAGATGGCGACTTCGCCCGACTCTTCGGAGATCGGGGGGTTTCGGCGTTCGGGCGCGATCGGTTTCCGGCACGGCATTGAGGTCGTAGGCCGGGGAGAGCGCCCAGCGGCCCGGCGCGCATCGGAAATCCGTGGCGTGGCTGGCGTCGCTCATGGCGGTGAGGGAGTGGTGACCGTTTGCAGCCAGTCGCTGGCGGCGGTGGTCAGGCGGTATTTCTGCAGACGGCTTCTCGGTTTGTCCGGAATGGTGCGCTCCAACACCCCGCCTTCTATCAGCGGAACGAGGTAGTTGGCCTGAAAAGTCTTCCAGTGACTGAGGCTGAGATCGGCCATGATCTGGCGGGCAGTCTGGGGAGCCCGGCAGAGGAAAATGACATGTGTGGTGACTTGCGCGGTGACTTGTGCGGTCGCGGTCGGAAACGTCGCCTCAAGTTTATTCAAAGCGCTTTCGGGCAGCGTCTTAACGAGTTCGTCGACTTGCTTCCCGACTTGTGCGGTGACTTGTGCGGCCCCCCCCGTCGGCGCCGCCCGTAGCGGCAGACGCACGAGCAGATAGGTGCGGTCGTCGTCGGTTTCAAACACCGGCGGCGGCGATCCGTTCTCGCGCATCGCGCGCAGGATCGTTGGGATGCCGGTGTTCCGGCCCTCGCTCAATTCCAGCTCCTTGAGAAATTCGCCGATGCGTCGGTTGCGATAGCGCCGGGCCACGGGACGACCGGCGCGCAGTTCATCCATCCGAATCGAACGATCGGGGCCGGGGAAACTCTGGATCAGGATTTCGTCGGCCATCACCCGCACCTCGATCGGCTCCCGTTCTTCGTAGCTGCGGTGATAGACGGCGTTGACGAGCGCCTCCTCCAGCGCGGCATACGGCAGATTCCAATACCGCTCCGCCTCCGCTTGATCGGGTCGCTTGCGCACGTATTCGGTCAGCACGTTGTTCCGCAGGTAACCAAGCGCGTCGCGTAGCATCACGTCGAGCGCACCCGTGAACGGTTTCTCGACGATGTCGCCGCCGCCGGGACCGTGGGGAAACTGTACGATGTCGATCTGCGTGCCGGGAAACCACGTGGCCGGCTTGCTGTTGAAAAACAGGAGCCCGACGTTGAGCGGCATTGGTGCCTCGGGCGGACCGCCGAGCAGGTGCATGTCTTGGGCGATGGCCGCGACCGGCCGGCTTGCCGCCGTCGGCGCGAGGTCGCTTTTCACGCGCGTAA
>CAZFCY010000304.1:0-2666 GCA_964517665.1 uncultured Opitutaceae bacterium
TGCTCTTCGCCCGCGTGGGCGTGCAGCACAATCCCGCCACCGGCCGGCCCGTGCTCCCGCAAAGCGAGAGCCAGTTGCTCGCGCTTCTGCGGCGGATGCTCGATTCCACGGAAGCGCGCCGCGCGAAAAACCTCCTCGTCCTCGCGCCGCTCGTGCGCGGGCGCAAGGGCCACCATCAGCCGCTCGCCAACTGGGCCGCCGCGCACGGATACGAACGCCTGCGCGCCGACGGGCGCATGGTTCTCACCTCGCAGTTCACCAAGCTCGATCGCTACCGCGAGCACGACATCGAGGTCGTCGTCGCCGACCTGAAACCGCTGGCGCGCGACGCGCGAAGCCTGCGCGCGAAGCTCGCGGAGGCGCTCAAACTCGGCCGCGGTTCCTGCTTCGTCCTCGCGAACGAAAAGAAGCTGCTCGGCTGGCTCTCGACCACGCGAACCGACGCCGAGACCGGCGAGGCGTTTCCCGAACTCGACCCCAAGCACTTTTCCTTCAACTCGCCGAAAGGCTGGTGCCCGGCCTGCCGCGGCCACGGCCGCATTTTCCCGTGGATGCTGGCGAAAAACGACGAGGACGACGAACTCCCGCCCGAGCTGGCCGATCTCGCGCACAGCATGGATCCGGACGAGTTGGAAAACATCGAGGACTCGCCCTGCCCCGAATGCCACGGCGCGCGGCTCAACCGCGTCAGCCGCGCGGTGAAAATCCCCTTGCGCCGCGGTCGCTGGCTGTCGCTGCCCGAACTCACGCACGCCGCGCCCGACGACCTCCTCGCGCATCTGCGCGCGCTCGATCTCGACCGGCGCGGACAGCTCATCGTCGCCGACATCATCCCTCAAGTGGAGGAGCGGCTGAAATTCATGGGCCGCGTCGGCCTCGGTTATCTCACGCTCGACCGCGCGACCGAAACGCTCTCCGGCGGCGAGGCGCAACGCATCCGGCTCGCCGCGCAACTGGGCACGAACCTCGCGGGCGTCCTCTACGTGCTCGACGAGCCGAGCATCGGCCTGCACGCGCGCGACAACGACCGCCTGCTCGAGACGCTGATCGAGCTGCGCGACAAGGGAAACACCCTCCTCGTCGTCGAGCACGACGAGGCCGTGATGGCGCGCGCCGATCGCATCATCGACCTCGGCCCTGGCGCGGGCATCAACGGCGGCAAACTGCTCGCCAACGGCACGCTGGCCGAGATCAAGGCGAACCCCGATTCGCTCACCGGACAATACCTCGCCTCCGGCATCGCGCATCCGCTCCTCGGCCGCCGCCGGCCGCTTCCGCCCCGGCCCGCGCCGGCCGCGAACGGTCGCAAACGAGCCGCATCCAAAGATTGGATACAGCTCGACCACGTGACCTTTCGCAACCTGCGCGACGTCGATCTGCGCCTGCCCGTCGGTCGTCTCACGATGGTTTCAGGCGTCTCCGGCGCGGGAAAATCGACCCTCATCCGCGACGTGCTCCATCCCGCCGCGGCCTGCGCGATCAAGCAGAAGAAGGCCCGGCTCACCGGCGCGGAATTCCTTCGCCGCGCGAAGGCCGGAAGCGCCGTCCAGGCGCCGCCGTTCGCCGGGCTGCTCGGCGCGAACGCCTTCCGCTCCGTCATCGAGGTCGATCAATCGCCCATCGGAAAAACACCACGCTCGACGCCCGCCACGTACCTCGGCGCCTTCGATCTCATCCGCCAGTTTTTCGCCAGCCTGCCCGAGTCGAAGATCCGCGGATACAACGCGGGTCGCTTCTCCTTCAACACGCCCGGCGGCCGCTGCGAAGCCTGCCAGGGCGCGGGCCGGATCAAGCTCGAGATGAGTTTCATGCCCGAGACGTTTCTGCCTTGCGAGGCCTGCGGCGGCTCCCGCTACGGACCCGAGCTGGCCGACATCCAGTGGAAGGGGAAATCCATCGCCGGGGTGCTCGCGCTCAGCTTCGAGGAGGCGGCCGGTTTCTTCGACTTCCACAGCCGTCTGCACGAGACGATGAAACTGATGGTCGAGACCGGCCTCGGCTACCTCACGCTCGGCCAGAGCAGCCCCACCCTTTCCGGCGGCGAGGCGCAGCGCCTCAAGCTCGTGACCGAACTCACCCACGGCCTGCAAAGCTTCACCGAGCGCACGCGCGGAGTGCAGCCGCGCAACCTCTACCTGCTCGAGGAACCGACGGTCGGGCTGCACCTCAGCGATTGCGAGAAACTCATCCTCCTGCTCCACCGGCTCGTCGATCAGGGGCACACGGTGGTCGTGATCGAGCATCACCTCGACCTCCTCGCCGAGGCCGACTACATCGTGGAACTCGGCCCCGACGGCGGCCCGGATGGAGGCCGCATCGTCTATCAAGGCGCGATCGAGGGCCTGCTCACGGCGAAGCGCAGCGCCACCGCCCCCTACCTCCGCGCCAAACTGTAAACCCCGGGTGGCCACGGGCGTCCCGCCCGTGTTGCTCCGCGCGCACTCCAAATCAGCCACAGAACTCCGTCCGGAGGTCGGCATCCACCTCGCTGAAAGGTGGCGGCGGGCGGGACGCCCGCGTGTGACGTTCGCGTGCCAGAAACGCGGGCGGGACGCCCGCGACCACCTCAGTCGCAAACAGCGAGCCCTCCTTTCCATCTCCACGCCAACTTTCCTGTCGCGGTCGGTGGGGCGGGCGATCTACCGTCGCCGGATTCTTTTTTTCTC
>CAZFCY010000305.1:0-2623 GCA_964517665.1 uncultured Opitutaceae bacterium
ACGTGCGGCTCGTGCGCCACGGCGACTTCACCTACCTGCGCAATGCCTGGCCCGAATTGCGGCTGCCGGGCGCGTCGGACACGTTCTACAATCCGAGCGCCGAGGCGCTGAAGGCCGCGCATGCCGGGGGAACATTGACGCCGGTGCAGGCGAACATCTTTCAGCAGCCGCGTCCGGCCGAGGAGCTGTACGACGTCCGCGCCGATCCGGACCAGACCCGCAACCTCGTGGGAGATCCGGCGGCGCGGGCGACGCTGGAATTTCTCCGCTCCGCGCTCGATCGCTGGACGAGCGAAACCGGCGACACCGTGCCCACGAATCCGACGAAACCGGATACGATATATGAAACGGGCAAAAAGTACGGTCCGATCGAGCGCGGTGAGCCCGCGGGAGCCGCGGCAGGCGCGGTGAAGATCGACGCGTCCGGACCTGTGCGGGAGAACGAGGCGCGGTGATCATGCGCGCGCGAAGAGCATCGGTGGCCGCCGTCGTCTGCGCATGCGTCACGCTCGCGGGCGGAGACGGAGCCGCGCAGACGCCCGACGCCGGGGAATTGTTGATCCGGTTTTGCGATCGTCTCCTTGCGACCCAGATCACCGATCCGGCCGATCCCGATTTCGGCGCGCTGCGCTGCCCGAGCAACAATCCGGAGCCGCATCCGACGCACTCGCGCGCGGCGGAGATGGTGTACCCGCTCGCCGTGGCGTTCGAGCGCACGGGAAACGAAGCCTATCGCCGCGCCGCGATCCCGCTCGGCGACTGGCTCGTCTCGATCCAGCAGCCGACCGGCGCCTGGGGCGAATCATGGCCCGGGCACGACGGCTGGACGGGCACGACCGTCCAGCAACTGATCTCGCTCGCGAGCGCGTATCCGGTTTTTGGCGACGCGCTGACCCCCGGGCAGCGGGCCGCGTGGCTCGCGGCGATCACGCGCGCCGCCGGGTTCGTGCACGAGCGATGGCCGATGGGAAACATCAACTACTGGCCCGCCGGCGCCGTCGCGCTGCGCCTCGCCGCGGCGGTCATTGCGGACGCGCCCGGGTCGTGGCTGGAGCAGGCGGACGCGTTGATCGCGGCCACGCTCGATTCGGTCAACGCCGACAACCTCATCGTGGGCGAGGGCGGCGGCGTGGACATCGGCTACAACCTTTCGCAATCCATCGGCCTGCTCGCCCTCTATGGCCGGTTGACGGACGATCGCGCGCTGGTCGATCGCGCGGCGGAGATCCTGGAGGCGCATCTTCCCCTTGTTTATCCCAACGGCTCGATCGACAACTCGTGGGGCACCCGCTCGTACAAATGGACGTATGAAAGCGGCACGAAGACCGCGCCCGGCGTTTATTTCTCCCTCGCCCTGCTCGCCGATCGCGACGCGCGCTTCGCCGCGGCGGAGCAGCGGGCGCGGGACTATCTGGTTCGCCACAGCCTGGCGGATGGCTGGGTGACGCAGGGGCCGCACGCGATCCGTCGCGCGAGCGCGTATCCACCGTGCAACTACGGAACCTTCGCCCGCGCGCAGAGCCTTGCGCTGGCGCTCGCCCACGCCAGCCCGGCGGTCGAGCGCGATGCGCGCTCGTCCCCGGCGGAACCGGGCGCCGGGGCGGTTCCATGGTTCGACTATTATCCGACCGTGAACGTCACCGTCGTGCGCGCCGCGAACCTGGTGGCGACCGTTTCCGCCTACGGAGAAGTGTCGAAACTGCCGCGCGAGCTGATCACGCGCGGAGGCAGCGTGACGAATCTTTGGTTCGATGGCTTCGGCGCCGAGGGTTTCCTTCAGACCTCGTCGGTCACCAACTACCGGCGGCAGGAGGCCAAGCACATGCCGGACGAGGGGCCGTTGCAGCCGTTGACGCCGCGGATCGAAGTCCGCGATGGCTCGCGTGTCCTGACCAACCTCTACGAGGATCGCGCCACGATGACGGCAACCGGCGAAGCGGATCACGTGAAGGTCGAGGTCTCCGGCCTTGTGCGCGATCGCGAGGGCCGCGATGGCGGGATCCACTACACCATCGTCCATCGCTTTCATGCCTCGGCGGTGCGCAAGGAATTCAGGATCACGTCGGACCGGCCCGTGGTTGCGCGTGTGATCGAGCCAATCGTGAAAGCCGCCGGATTGACGGTGGAGCAGGGCGGCCCCGATCGGTTGACGCTTCGGCCCGGCGACGATCACGCGACGTGGACGTTTGCCGTGACTGCGGCGAGCGCGCCCTTCGCGCTCACCCACGGCCGGGACGAGGAACAATACTGGTGTCCGTTTCCGGCCGTGGAAGCCTGTCCGGTGGAAGTGACGATGAACCTCGAAGCGCCGGGCGCGCTGGAGCTTCAGATCGAGTTGTCCCGGGACTGAGGCGCGATCGCGCGGGCGCAGCAATACTACGGCTTCCCGGTCGGAACAGCAGGCCATCGTTTGTGGGCGTTTCCGTCATCCGGACCGTTCCGCGAAGCACCTCGACACGGTCGATTCCCGATTCTTTCGCGAGCCGGAGCACTGCTTGCGGGCGGAGGCGGACCGTATCGGATCCACCGATGAAAGCATGCCGGTCCGCCTTGTCCCATAAACGGCGATACGACGCGAGACGAGCATCGAGCCTTGCGTATGCGTTGCGAATCCCCGCCAGCA
>CAZFCY010000306.1:0-2601 GCA_964517665.1 uncultured Opitutaceae bacterium
GGCGACCTCCGTGTCGTCCGGTTGGAGAAACGAGAGCCGGGGGTATTCGCGGACCACACGGAGCCGGTCCCTCCAATGCCGCGGGGCTTGCCCCGCGGATCTTGATGAACTTCCGCTCGACAACCCTCATAAAAGGCCTGCGCCGCCTCGCTCTGTGATCTCCGTGCAACCTCCGTGGCCTCTGTGACTCAAAATTCCGCTCCTTCTTCCGCGTCCGGGTTCGAAGCCGTCATCGGGCTCGAGGTGCATGTGCAGATTCGCACGCGGTCCAAGATGTTCACGCGCGCTCCCGCCGGGTTCGGCGAGCCGCCGAACACGCTGGTCGATCCCGTCGTGCTCGGGCTCCCGGGCGCGCTGCCGGTGATGAACAAACTCGCGATCGACAGGATCATCCTCACCGGCCTGATGTGCGGCTGCGAGATTGCGCCCGTCTGCAAATGGGACCGGAAAAACTATTTCTATCCCGACAGCCCGAAGAACTATCAGATCTCGCAGTACGACCGCCCCATCTGCGTCGGCGGCGAAGTCGAGATCGAGCTTCCCGGCCCGTCCCGCAACGTCATGGGCGGGCATCGCCGGGTGAAACTCACGCGCATCCATCTCGAGGAGGATGTCGGCAAGCTGAACCACTTTCCCAACGACAGCCTCGTCGATCTCAATCGCGCCGGCACGCCGCTGATGGAGATCGTGACCGAGCCCGACATGCGCGACGCGGACGAGGTCTTTGCCTTTCTCACCGCGTTGCGCCAGGCGCTCGTCGCGGCTGATATATCGGACTGCGACATGGAGAAGGGGCAGCTTCGGTGCGACGCCAACATCAGCGTGCGGCCGCGCGGCGAGACGAAGCTCGGGACGAAGGTCGAGTTGAAAAACCTCAACTCGATCAGCGGCGTGCGCAACGGCGTCGAATACGAGATCAAGCGCCAGATCGCCGCCGTGCGCCGCGGCGAGACGATCATCCAGGAAACCCGGCGCTTCGACATGGAGGCGGGCGTTTCGACCTCGATGCGCACGAAAGAGATGGCGCACGACTATCGTTATTTTCCCGACCCCGACTTGATGCCGGTGAAGGTCGATGGTGAATGGCTCGGCCGCCTGCGCGCGGAGGTGCCGGAGCCGATGTTCGATCGCCAGCGGCGGTATTTCGAGAAGTATCAACTGCCTTACACGATCACCTCGGTCCTCGTTCCCGATCCGGCGTTGAGCGCGTGGTTCGAGCGCGCGGTCGGCGATCAGGCCGCGCGCGCCCAGGCGATCGGCAACTGGATCGTGAACGATCTCCTGCGCGAACTCGCCGCCGCCGGGCAGACGCTTGCCACCTGCGTCGTGCAACCCGCGCATATCGCCGGGCTGGTCGAGGCGGTCGAGTCCGGCGTCATTTCCAGCAGCATCGCGCGCGAGGTTTTCAGCGAGATGTTTCGCACGGGCGAAACCGCCGAAGCGATCATCGGGCGCCGCGGCCTGAGGCAGTCCACCGACACGGACGAACTCGAGCAGTGGTGCGCCGCCGCGATCGAGGCCAATCCGAAGTCGGCCGCCGATTTCAGGTCGGGCAACGAAAAGGCCATCAACGCCTTCAAGGGCGCCGTGATGAAGGCGAGCAAGGGCAGGGCGAATCCGCGCATCGTCGACGAGATCCTGCGCAGGCTTTTGAAGGGCGGGTGAAGCGCGAGGCGCGAAGGGGGAGAAGAGCGAACTCCGGCGCCCGCGGGCGTCCTTCACCCTTCACTCTTCCGCCTTCCCGGGCTCGCTTTTTTTCGCGAAACCCCTAACGGTCGATTTCCATGATGAAGCCCCCTTCCGGTGTGTTCACCCGTCGTGAAGCCCTCAGAGCGCTCGGACTGAGCGCCGCCACATTCGGCCTCGCCTCGCTTGGCGTGTCGCGCGCCGCCGCCGCGGACAGAAACGCGCGCGGGGCGCCGGATGGACCAGCCATGCCTCCGCCCCCCGCCGGCCCCTACACGCTGCCCGAGCTGGGATATCCCTACGAGGCGCTCGAGCCCGCGATCGACGCGCAGACGATGCAGATCCATCACTCGAAGCATCACAAGGCCTACATCGACAACGCCAACCGCGCGCTGGCCGCGTATCCGGAATTCGGGCGCATGGCGCCGGAGGAGCTGTTGCGCAACATCAACCGCGTCCCCGGATCCATCGCGATCGCCGTCCGCAACAACGTCGGCGGCCACGCCAACCACGCGCTCTTCTGGGACATTCTCACGCCCGGCGGCGCGAAGGAGCCGAAGGGCGCCCTCGCGAACCGGATCAAGACGGATTTCGGCAATCGCGACACGTTTTTCCGCGAGATCGGCGAGGCCGGCGCGGGGCGGTTCGGCAGCGGCTGGGCCTGGCTCGCCGTTTACAACAAGAAGCTCTTTGTCATCTCGACCGCCAATCAGGACTCGCCGCTGATGGATGGCTATACGCCGCTGCTCGGCATCGACGTCTGGGAGCACGCCTACTATCTCCAATACCAGAACCGCCGCAGCGAATACTTCGGAGCCGTCATGAGCGTGGTCAACTGGGACAAGGTCGGCGCGCGCTACGAAGCGGCGACGCAGGCTTGAGGAGCGCTTTTGAAAGTAGCGAGTAGCGAGTAGT
>CAZFCY010000307.1:0-2599 GCA_964517665.1 uncultured Opitutaceae bacterium
CGTTCGAACTCGATCCATGCGCGTTCGCGCTCGATGCCGGCGCCGGGCGGGAATGGATTCAGCGCGCCGGCGAAGCGATGGCCGCCCGAATTCAAAACGGCGAATCGGTGTTGCTCGCAGCCATCCAGGATGCCTCGCGGGTCCGGGCTGGACAGCAGCGCGCCCTCGCGGCCGGCATGGATACAGCGGCCTATGGGCGCCTGGTCTCCAGTTGGCTGGCGGAAACCACCGCCATCGCGCTCGCCCGCAGTCAGCCGGCGGGCCTGGTTGTCGCCGGCGGCGACACATCCGGGTCGATCTCCAGACGCTTGGGAATCACCGGATGCCGGCTCGTGCGTGAACTCGAGCCGGGCGTGCCCCTTTGCCGCGCGCTGGGGCTCCCGACACCGCTTTGCGTCGTGTTCAAATCCGGTAGTTTCGGCAGCGAGGATTTCCTGCTCGAGGCGGGCCGCGCGCTCACCACGCGACTCCGCCCAATCCCACTCTGACATGCTCGAAGGAATCATCGATCTGCACGTCCACACCGCGCCCGACGTCCGCCCCCGCCGCTTCGACGATGTCGCGCTGGCCCGGCTCGCGGCTCAGGAGCACGCGGCGGGCGTGGTTCTCAAGGGTCACTTCGCGGCGACGGTGCAGCGCGCGCGCGAAGCGCAGCGCGTCGTGCCGGAGACGCGCGTCATGGGAGGCCTCGTGCTCAATGCCGTCCAGGGAGGCTTGAATCGGGCCTCCGTCGAGGAAGCCTGCATCGCGGGCGCGCGCATCGTGTGGATGCCCACGCTCGACGCCGCTCATCATCGCCACCACGCGGGCCAATCCGGCGGCATCGAGATCGCGCCCGGCGGCCGCCTGCGACCGGAGGTTCGAGACATCCTTTCCGTCGTGGCATCACACGACATCGCGCTCGCGACCGGGCATCTCTCGCCAGTCGAGATCCGGCTGGTGCTCGAAGCGGCGGCGGATGCCGGCGTCCGCCGGTTGATCGTCAACCATCCCGAGCACCACGTGACCGGGCTTTCGCTCGCCGATCAGCGCGCGCTTGCCCGCGACCTGCCGGTGTATTTCGAACGCTGTTTCGCCCAGCCTGTGAGCGAAGGCGCGTATCGTTCCAACCTGGATGTCAACCTGCGCGCCATTGAAGCGCTCGGTCCCGAATCGACGGTGCTGGCCTCCGATTCCGGCCAGATGGAGACCGCTCCCTGGCACGAAGCGTGGCACGAAATCCTCGACCATCTCCAGACTCATGGCATTCGTTCCGCCGAAGTGGAGTTGATGACGAAGACCCATCCTCGGTTTCTCTGCGGACTGCAGGAACAGGCGCCGCCTCGCATTCCACCGGCCAATGCGCCTGGCGCCTCCGCCCCTTCGAGATGATGGACTCCGCGCAATCCCCCACGGCCGCCAACGGCCCGATCAGTGCCCGCGAACGCCGCTGGCCATGGATCATCTGCTTCGTCCTGCTCGGCGCGACGCTGATCAGCTACCTGGACCGGCAGTCGTTCAGCGTCATGGCGCCGGTGATACGCGAGGAGCTGGCGCTCGACAATGAGCGACTCGGCCTGGTGCTGTCGGCTTTCTATCTCGCCTACGGCGCCATGCACCTGTTCGTCGGGTTTTTTCTCGATCGATTCAACATCCGTTGGACCTATGCGATTTTCGTGCTGCTTTGGTCGTGCGCGCAGTTCCTGACGGGGTTCGCGCAGGCATTCGCGATGCTTTACGCCTGCCGGTTCACCCTCGGAATCTTCGAAGCGGCGGGACAGCCCGGCGCCGCTCGCATCATCGCCCGCATCATCCCCCGCAAGGACCGCACGCTTGCCAACGGCATCATGATGAGCGGCGGTTCTCTCGGCGCCCTGCTGGCGCCGCCGCTCATGATCCTGCTCCACCAAACCGTGGGCTGGCGCATCGGTTTCATGGGCCTGGGCGTGTTGGGATTCTTCTGGGTCGCCGCGTGGCTCGTCACCTTTCGACCGGGTCCGGAAACCCTCGGCGGGCGCGAGGCGGTGAAGTCCTCGCCCGAAGCCGGCACTCCCTGGCGCCGCATGCTGCGCGATCGCCGGTTCTGGGCGTGCGTCGGCGGCGCCATGTGCGGCATCCCGATCATCCATGTCGCCGGGGCCTGGCTGCCCACCTACTTCGTGCAAAGCTGGGGCCTCGACATGAAGCGCGATCTGGCGATCTACCTCACGCTGATCTATCTGGCCTTCGACATCAGCCTCATTGCCAGCGGTCTGATCGTCAGCCGCGCCGTGCGCCGCGGCGTGCCCGCCGGACGGGCGCGCAAGATCGTGCTCGCGGTCGCGGGCGTGCTCATGGGTTCGGTTGCCTTCATCTTTGCCGCGCCCAGCGTGCTCGTCGCGGTGGCCTTGATGTTTCTTCTCAACCTCGGGCGCGCCGCCTTCGGCTCGATTTTCCTCTCGTTCAACCAGGAGATCGCGCCCGATCGCGTGGGCACGATCTCCGGTCTGATGGGCGCGATCGGAGCGTTCTCCGGGAGCGGACTCGTCTATCTCATCGGCAACCTCACCGCGCACGGCGGCGGCTTCAGCGTGCCGTTCCTGATCATCGGCTGCATCGGAATTCTGGGCACACTCGCGCT
>CAZFCY010000308.1:0-2589 GCA_964517665.1 uncultured Opitutaceae bacterium
TGGATCCGGCGGAGCTGGCGGACGCGACCGCGGAGGCGGAACCGAACGCGGGGTGAGGGAATGAGGGAGCAAGGGAGGTTTTCTCCCCTTGCTCCCTTATTCCCTCACTCCCTCTCAATGCGCCTCGAGCCAGTTGGCGCCGACGCCGATTTCGACGGCGAGGGGGACGCGGAGGACGAGGGCGGTTTTCATGCGGTGCTCGATGATGCGGCGGACCTCGGCCTCCTCGCTTTGGTGGAGGTCGAAGAGCAGCTCGTCATGGACCTGAAGGAGCAGCCGCGTCTTCAACTTCATGCGCGCGAGGTCGGCGTGGATGTGGTTCATCGCGATCTTGATCATGTCCGCGGCCGATCCCTGGATGGGCGCGTTGATCGCGTTGCGCTCCGCGCTGGAGCGGGTCGCGCCGTTGGCCGAGTTGATGTCGGGGAGATAACGCCGGCGGCCCGTGACGGTCTCGACATAGCCGTTCTTGCGACAGAATTCGAGCGTGGTCTCGATGAAGTCGCGGATGCCGGAGAACTGCGCGAAGTAACCATCGATCAATTCCCCCGCCTCGGTGCGCGAGCTTCCCAGGCGCTGCGCGAGGCCGAAGGCGGAGATGCCGTAGGGGATGCCGAAGTTCACCATCTTGGCGCGCGCGCGCATCTCGCGGGTGACGGCGTCCTCGGGGACGCCATACACCTTCGCGGCGGTCGCGGTGTGGATGTCCCGGCCTTCGCCGAACGCCTCGAGCATGCCCGGATCCTGGCTGAGCGCGGCGATGATGCGCAGCTCGATTTGTGAGTAGTCCGCGGAGAGCAAAAGCCATCCCGGCCCGCGCGCGACGAAGGCGCGGCGGATCTCGCGGCCCTGCTCCGAGCGGATGGGGATGTTCTGCAGGTTCGGGTTGTCCGAGTTGAGCCGCCCGGTGGCGGTGCGGAGCTGGCCGAAGTGAGTGTGTATTCTTTTCGTGGATACATCGACCGCGGCGGGCAGCGCGTCGACGTAGGTGTTTTTCAACTTCACCGTTTCGCGGAAATCGAGGATGGCCTGCACGACGGGGTGCCGGCCGGCGAGGACCATGAGCGTCTGCTCGTTGGTCGCGTACTGGCCGGTGCGGGTCTTCTTCGGTTTGTCGGCGATCTTGAGTTCGTCGAAGAGGACTTCCCCGAGCTGTTTGGGCGAGTTCAGGTTGAACTCGCGGCCGACGAGCGCGAAGACGCGCTGCTCCTGTTCGGCCGCCTGCGCCGCGAGCTGCTTTCCGAAGGCGGCGAGCGCCTCGACGTCGATCGCAATCCCTTCGTGCTCCATGTCCACGAGCACGCGGATGAGCGGCATCTCGACCTCGCGAAAGACGCGCTCCTGGCCGCGCTCGGCGAGCATCGGCTCGAGCTTCGCGCGCAATTGCCAGGTGACGTCCGCGTCCTCGGCCGCGTAGCGCGCCAGCGCCTCCGGATCGACCTGCGAGATCAGCGGCTGCGGCGCGGTTTTGCCGTCGCCGATCAGGGTCGAGATCGGGATCGGCGTGTAGTCGAGCAACGCCTCGCTGAGGTAATCCATGCCGTGGCGCTGGTCCGGATCGACGAGGGTGTGCGCGAGCATGGTGTCGAAAAACGGGCCCGCGACTTCGAGGCCGGCGCTCTTGAGCACGGCGAGGTCGAACTTGAGGTTGTGCCCGACCTTTTCGATTTCGGGGTTGGCGAAGACGGGGCGAAACGGCTCGAGCGCGGCGGCCAGCTCCCCGCCGGCCGGCGGCATCCGGACGAAGCACGCGTGATGGTCCTCGAAACAGATCGAGATGCCGACCAGCCGCGCGGTGCGCGCCTCGAGCCCGTCGGTCTCGGTGTCGAAGGCGAACGCGCGCGCGCGCGCGAGCCGCTCCGCGAGTTCGCGGCGCTCCTTTTCGCTGGTGATGTGCCGGTACTCGTGAGCGACCTGGTCGATCGCGCGATGCGCGGGCTCGACGTTGATTTCGAGTTGCAGCTCGGTTCCGGAGTCTCCGGCGGGCGGACCGGGCGTGTATCCAGAAAACAACTCTCCCTGGCCGGGGGGCTGCTTCGCGACGCTTTCGTTTGCCGCGGCGCCGAGCGCGCGCTGGGCGAGGCTGCGAAACTCGAACTCGGCCATCAACGCCTTGAGCGCGTCGAGATCGGGCCGCCCGAGTTTGAGCGCTTCCGGCGCGACGGCGACCGGGACTTCGCGGTCGATCGTGGCGAGTTGTTTCGAAAGCTTCGCCTGATCGGCGAACTCGGCGAGCTTCGGGCCGAGTTTGCCCTTCACCTCGGCGACGCGCGCGAGGAGGTTTTCCAGCGAGTCGAATTCGGCGATGAGCTTCTGCGCGGTCTTCGGGCCGACGCCGGGAACGCCGGGGATGTTGTCGGCGCTGTCGCCGATGAGGCCGAGCATGTCGATGACCTGATCGACCCGCGTGATCTGCCAGCGGTCGAGGACCTCGGCGACGCCGAGCACCTCCGCCGGATCGCCTTTTGTGCCGGGTTTGTAGATGAGCGTGCGCTCGGTCACGAGCTGGCCGAAGTCCTTGTCGGGCGTCACCATGTAGGTGGTGAATCCCCCGGTTTCGGCGATGCGCGCGAGCGTGCCGATGACGTC
>CAZFCY010000309.1:0-1106 GCA_964517665.1 uncultured Opitutaceae bacterium
GTTCTGTACTCAAGATGCTTCCGCCGGACGGCAAACGCGAAGCGCCACGGCGCCACAGTTGCGCCCAGGGCGCGCGGTCGATCTACTCGCTCCTCGCCACTTCATCCTCACGCCTCGCCACTCCCAGTGAAATCCATCCTTCCCGTTCTCTTCATCGGCGGCTTCCTTGCCGTGCTCGTCTTCGCCGCGCGATGCTCGCAGCGCGCGATGCACGACTACGAGACCCGGCAGACTTCCGGCATCGACGACGGCCGCATCAACAGCGCGCCCAACGACCTCGCGGAAAACGATCGCATGGCCGCCGCGTTTCCCGACACGCTCCTCTCGACGAGCGCGATGCGCTTCAAGATCCTCGCTCCCGGCAGCGGCCGGCCGCCCATCGCCGGCAACGAGGCGCGCTTCTACTACACCGCGCGCCTCCTCGACGGCACGGAACTCGCCTCCATCCGCGCCCCCGCCGAACCCGCGACACTCAAGCTCCTCGCCCAGGACACGCCGCGCGGCCTCCCCGGCTCCGCGCGCGGGCTCGACTTCGCGTTGATGGAAATGCGCCCCGGCGAGAAGCGCCTCGTCATCCTCCCGAGCAGCCTCGCCTTCGGCCCCGCCGGCCATCCCCCGCAAGTCCCGCCCCGCGCGCCGATCGCATTCGAGATCGAACTGCTTGGGGAAGAAGGAGCGGGCAGCGAATAACGAGCAGGATCGATCCACTGTCCGGCAGCCCGGCAGGCGAAGTTATTGGTTATCGGTTATTGGTTCCGGAAACAGCCCACCAATAACCATTCACCAATAACCGCGCCACGCATCACCGCGCCAGTCGCGCGCTGTTCGGCTCGTAGTCGCGCAACAGCGCCACGCTCAGGCCCACCGTGCCGTCCGGTTTCGGCTGCGCGCGGCACACGAAGAGGAAACGCATCCGCGGCAGGATCTGGTGCACGCCGTCGTAATCCACCTTCCAGCCCTCCGGCCCGTTGAGCGCGATCTTCGCGCCGAGATGCGTCGCCTCCGGATTCGTGATTCGCGCCACCTCCTGCTCCCCGGGCGCGATGACGAGGTCCTGCCCGGCCACCCGCGCCGCCATCTCGAGGGTGGATAAATTCACCACCCGC
>CAZFCY010000309.1:1116-2525 GCA_964517665.1 uncultured Opitutaceae bacterium
AGGGTTATTGGTGGGCTGTTTCCGGAACCAATAACCCTCAACCGAGAACAAATTACCTTTCACCTCTCCGCGTCTTCGCGTTCGACGAAGTGGAATCCGATCCAAATCCGCGCAGCGACGATCGGACGTGGGGGCAAGCCGGAGGTCCAGAATTCAAATCGCTTCCCCCCGGGAGGGTCAGCCTCTGGCCTGACCCCGGCCATCCGACACCGGGCGGTAAATACAAAGTCACGCGCCGAGCCGCGGAGAAGTCTGAGGGAGGCTCCATGCCTCAATCGATCTCTCCAGTCACCGGTTCCGCATTCAAGCTTCTATCCCGGATGAAACGAAGGGCCACCCCATTCGCCGAGACAGGATCGGTGACGAAAAGTATGAGAAGCGGTTCCCCCGGCTCCAAATCGATTGAACGATCATATATCTTCCGCCAATCACTAACCGCAGTTTGCACGCCGATTGCAATCCTGGTGCTTTCTGCCGCAGGAGAGATCAAATCGATTGCTGCGGATCCGCCAGAAGGCACCGTTTCCTGACGCTCATCAACAAGCACAGCGACTGGTCTATCGTGTATGTTCACCAATCGGACGGCTGCAGCATTGGGTTCCGGAGCAGGATAGTTGGCAACAAAGGGTTGCACGCTTGTCCGACCGGATTCAGCGAAAAGGACAACCAATAAACTGTTATCAGAAAGCGATGAGTCCGGCCCGACCAGGGTTATTACCTCCCCGCGCACGATAGAACTTGGTGCCCCCTGATGACGTGTTGACAATACAATAAGCGAAATCGGCAGTGTCCCGTCGAGTTGAACTGGCAATGACAACTTTCCAACAGGTGCGTTCACCAACCTATTGCCCGACTCAGTCTGAACCGCCAACTGCGGGAGCCAGTTTGCCCATGCAAAAAAGCGAAGTGTTATCTCCGCTTTCGCTGGGCAAACGCCTCCCAACAGAACAACGAACGCGACAATGAAAAGTAATGCATGGGCCATCTTCGATTAAATATCGCTTGGTGTCATCCAGCGAAACTGGACAATCTCGAATCGGCGGCCAAGTCTCTCATTGTCGGTTCCTGGTGCTGGTGCGTCCCAAGCTCGCTGCGTTGCGGACGGTTGCACATATTCCGGAATTCTTTGAACAACCGCTTCACACCACGCACGCCCTTCAACTTCTTGCGTCACGGGGTTTACGTCTTCGCCATAGGCGCGAATCAGAAACGTGTCAGACCGAGCTGTAAGCGCCGGAGCTAACACTGACAGCACATCCCACTGCGTTAACTGTCCCGGGATTTTTATCGCGTCGGCCCCACTCGGAATATCGGACCAGGCGGGATTGACTCCTGAGGCGTCAATCGCCTGTTGAATGATTCCGCTGTTTACGAACTCGGCGAGCGACGTGAATGGACGACCACGCATA
>CAZFCY010000310.1:0-2494 GCA_964517665.1 uncultured Opitutaceae bacterium
GCGCTCGCGTTCTCGATCCTGGCGTTTCCGGCCAAAGCGGAGCGGATCGTGCGATTCGACGCGCCGGCCACGCATTTCACCGAGTCTTCTCCGCTCGGCAACGGCCGCATCGGCGCGATGGTTTTCGGCGGCGCGGCGGAGGAGCGGATCGTCCTGAACGAAAGCGGCATGTGGTCCGGTTCGCCGCAGGACGCGGACCGGCCGGATGCGGCCGAGGCGCTTCCCGAGATCCGCCGGTTGCTGCTCGAAGGAAAAAACGCGGAGGCGGAGGAGCTGGTGAACGCGAACTTCACCTGCGCCGGTCGCGGCTCGGGCTTCGGCGCGGGCGCGAACGATCCCTACGGTTGTTACCAGACGCTCGGCAATCTGCGCTTCATCTTCCAGCACGAGGGCGCGGACGCGGAGGTGACGAATTACACGCGCGAACTCGATCTCGCGACCGCGACGATGAGCCTGTCTTATCAACAGGCCGGCGTGCGCTTCACGCGCGAGGCATTCGTCAGCGCGCCGGACGAGGTTTTCGTTTTCCGTCTCGGCGCCGACCGGCCGGGCAGCCTCTCGTTCGATCTCGCGATGGACCGGCCCGAGCGGAGCGAGACGATCGCGCTCGACGAGCACACGCTGCAGATGACCGGCCAGTTGAACGACGGCCGCGAGGGCGGCGAAGGCGTGCGTTTTTGCGCGCGCCTGAAAATCTTCACCCTCGGCGGCACGACGGCCGTCGAGGGCAACATCCTGCGCGTGCGCAACGCGAGCGATGTGTTCCTGTTTCTCGCCGCCAACACCGACATCGAGACCTTCGCCGGCCGCGGCGTGGCCGATGTGGTGAAGGCCTGCGAGGAGGATCTCGAGCGCGCGGAACGCAAGAGCTACGCGCGCCTGCGCGAAACGCACACCGCGGACTACCGGCGCCTCTTCGATCGCGTCTCGCTCCGGCTCGGATCGGAGGAGCAGGCGGCGGCGTTTGCGGGAAGGAGCACGCTCGCGCGCCTGCGCGATTTCCAGGCCGGCTGCGAGGATCCGGATCTCGCGGCGCTGTATTTCGATTTCGGGCGTTACCTGCTCATCTCGTCGTCGCGTCCCGGCGGGCTGCCGCCGAACCTGCAGGGCATCTGGGCGGAGGAGATTCAGACGCCCTGGAATGGCGACTGGCACGCGAACATCAACGTGCAGATGAACTTCTGGCCGGCGGAGGTGTGCAACCTTTCCGAACTGCACGAGCCGATGTTCAAGCTCATCGAGTCGCTCGTCGAGCCCGGCGCGAAGACGGCGAAGGCATATTACGACGCGCGCGGCTGGGTCACGCACCTGCTCGTCAATCCCTGGGGTTTCACCTCGCCCGGCGAGTCGGCGAGCTGGGGCTCGACCGTCTCGTGCTCGGCCTGGCTGTGCCAGCACTTGTGGGATCATTACCTCTTCACGCGCGACAAGGCGTTCCTCGAGTGGGCGTATCCAATTTTTCGTGACAGCGCGCTTTTCTACGTGGACATGCTGATCGAGGATCCCGCGCGCGGCTGGCTCGTGACCGCGCCCTCGAATTCGCCGGAGAACGCGTTTCTCATGCCCGACGGCGCGACGGCGCACGTGTGCCTGGGGCCGACGGCGGACCAGCAGTTGTTGCGCTATCTTTTCGAGGCCTGCATCGAGGCCTCGAAGGCGCTGGGGAAGGACGAGGCCTTTCGCGCCGAACTCGAGGAGAAACTCCCCCGGCTTGCGCCCACGCGCGTCGGCTCCGACGGCCGCGTGATGGAATGGCTCGAGGAATACGAGGAGGCCGATCCGCATCACCGCCACGTCGCGCATCTCTGGGGGCTTTATCCAGGGCGCGAGATCGACCCGGCGCGCACGCCGGAACTGGCGGCCGCATCAACGAAAACGCTCGACGCGCGCGGCGACGAGGGCACGGGCTGGAGCCTCGCCATGAAGATGGCCATGCGGGCGCGGCTCGGGGATGGCGACCGCGCGCACGAACTCCTGCGCCAGGCGCTGCACGTGGCCGATCGCGACACGGCGAAAAAACAATGGAGCGGCGGCACCTTCGCGAATCTCTTCGACTCGCATCCGCCGTTTCAGATCGACGGCAACTTCGGCGGCACGGCCGCGATCGCCGAGATGTTGCTGCAAAGCCAGACCGGCGAACTCGTGCTGCTTCCCGCGTTGCCTTCCGCATGGGTGGAGGGCGAAGTCCGCGGCCTGCGCGCGCGCGGAGGATTCGAGGTCGATCTCGTGTGGAAGGAGGGCGCGCTGACGAAGGCGACGATCCGCTCGCTCCTCGGACAGCCGCTTCAGATCCGCAGCGGCGACCGTGTGACCGAACGCGAACTCGGCCGCGGCGAATCGATCACGCTCGATGGCGAACTCCAGCCGCTCGAGGGCTGAAGATTTCACCACGGAAGGCACGGAGATCGGAGAAGCCGCCGCAAAAAGCGCAAGAAACTGGATTCCCCTTTTGTGGTTCAATGCCGCCGAAAAAGCTCAACGCTGTGTGGCAGAA
>CAZFCY010000311.1:0-2481 GCA_964517665.1 uncultured Opitutaceae bacterium
TCGTGGATCGACAGCCTTGTTTATCGCTTCGTGCTCGTGCCGCTCACGCGCGACGCGCTGCGGGAGCAGGAGAAGGCGCTCGCGTGGATGAACCGCGAAGGCTTCCCCGACTGGGGCCGCGGGCGGGATGATCCGATGAACCTGACCAAATACTTCATGACGAGCATGGAGTGGGACCAGACCACCGGCCAGGCGGATTTCCCTTCCATCTGGAACCTGCAAACGCGCAAAGGCGACGGCCTCTTCCTCAACTGGAGCTGCGACACGCCCGCGGTGCGCTCCGTCCTCATCGACTCCGCGCTCGGTCTCGGCGCCGCGCCGGATCCGGATCTTCCCTTCGACGAATGGATCTGGAGCATGAAACGCCGCGATTGGTTTCTCGAGAGGATGGAGCAGCTCGACAACTTCCTCAGCGCGCTGCCGCCGCCCGCCTATCCTTTTCCCATTGACGCCGCGCTCGCGGAAAAGGGCCGCCCGATCTATCAACGACTCTGCGCCGATTGTCACGAGCCTGGCGGGAAACATGCCAATCGCCCGCTTGCGCCCGCCGGAATCGGAACCGATCGCGAACGCATGGACACCTGGACGCAGGCCGCCGCCGACGAGGCCAACCGCCGCGTGAAGGACATGGGCATCGATCGCCCGGACATGGTCAAGCAGGAGGGTTACCAGAACATGCCGCTCGACGGCATCTGGATGCGCGCCCCCTATCTGCACAACGGATCCGTGCCGAACCTGCGCGAGCTGCTCGAGCCCTCGTCGCGGCGCAGCGCGTCATTCTTTCGTGGATACGACGTTTACGATCCGGAAAACGTCGGCTTCGTCACCAGCGGACCCGAGGCGGAGCGGCTCGGCTGGAAACAAACCGCCAGCGAGCGCGGAAACGGCAACCAGGGCCACGAAGGCGAGGCCTACGGCTCCGCGCTTTCGGACGCGGAGAAGGACGCCTTGATCGAGTATTTGAAGACGCTCTGAAGGGGAGAACTGCGAAGAATCGAAGAACCGGAAGAAAACGCCGCAAAGAGGCGCAAAACACGCAAAAGGATCATTCGCAGATTCGCGACGCGCGGGTTTGTTGCGAAGAGCCCCGGATCAGGCCATCTTCTTTGCGGCTATAAATTCTTCCGCGCCTCAGCGGGACCACGATTGCATCGAATCGTCGAGCATCTGTTGCAGCATCGGGAAGCGCACTTCTCCATACCCGAGCATATAGCAAAGCCGGCCCTTCTTGAAAACGGCTGTCGTCGGTATCCACGAAACCGGCACGCCGGCGACCGAGGCGACACGATCGGGCCCGCGGCGCTCGGTGTTTTCGTGGCGCAGGATCGTGACGTTCTTCAAACCGGCGACGCCTTCCTTTTCCAGCACCGCGTCACCGCCGTCGGCGCTCCAGATCGTCACGAAGACGAAATGAACCTCGGGATTCGCCTCGATGAACGAAGCCCATCCGCGATCGGCGAGTTCGGTTCGGCAATTCGGGCACCATGGCGCCCAGAGGTGCACGACTGTGAGGCCGGGCGACTGGACGGCGCGGGTCACCTGTTCCTCGACTCCGATGGCGGCGCTCTCCGCCGCGCCGGAAGAGCGCCCGGGCGAAGAAATGGACAGCAACAGGACGATTATGAGCAGGCGACGCATGTCCGAAACCTCCGCGCCTTCGGCGGCGACGCAAGCCTGTCGAGGGATGCGATCGAGAGATTTCCATGCTCCCGGTCGCGCATCCTTCCCCCGCCGCCGCTCAGGCTTTCTTCGCCGAGCGCACGGGCCATTTCGTGACGGTCACGCCTTTTGCGCCGCGGGAGGAGACGCTCAGTTGCCGAAGGTCGAACTCGAGTTCCTTCACCCGGGCGGCGCAGCGGCCGCTGAGGGTGACGGCGAGTTTCTTAGGCATCTCCTTCTCCGATTCCGCGACATCGAAGAAGAGGACCTTCGAACCTTCCGACGGCACGAGCGGGTAGAGTTTCTCGCGCGTGACGCCGCCGATCTGGAAGCGCTTGGCGAAGGCTTTTCCGCTCTTCTTGTCTTGATATAACATCGTGTAGAAGCGCGGGTCGCCTTCCTTCGGGAGCAGGGCGCAGTGGATGATGGCGCGCCCCATGAAAACCTTGTCGGCCACGCGCGCGACCTTCATCGAGCCGTCGGCCATGAAGCAGATGACGTCGTCGAGCACGGAGCACTCGGTGATGAACTCGTGCTGGCGCCAGTTGAGGCCGATGAAGCCTTCCTCGCGGTTGACGTAGAGCCGCTGATTCGAGGCGACGACGGCGGCGGCGCTGATCTGCTCGATCTCGTCGTACTGGGTGCGGCGCTTGTGGGCTTTGCCGTATTTCTCCTGAAGCTTCTCGAACCACGCGATGGCGTAGGCGGTGAGGTGTTTCAGGTGATGCCTCACCCGTTTCATCTCCTCTTCGATCTTCTTCAGTTGTTCGTCGGCCTTGAAGCGGTTGTAGGCGGAGATGCGCTTGATGCGGATCTCGGTGA
>CAZFCY010000312.1:0-2372 GCA_964517665.1 uncultured Opitutaceae bacterium
CGGACGACACGGAGGGCGTCCCTCCAGGAAATCCAGGCCGAAGCAAGCTTCGGGGGATGAACCCGCAAGGGATTCAACAACCACCTTGCTGCCCACAAGAAAGTCCAGGCGATAAGCGTCATCGATTGTGAGATCCTTGTAACGAACCGGGCAGACTTTCCGCTGCTCGAACGCCACTTCGCGCAGCGTCATCTCGTATGCCATTGCCCGTTGATATGCCGACTCGAGCAATCCAGGCCCCAATTCGCGATGCACCTCGATGGCGGCCCCGATCACCTCATCGGTGAGTCGATTGGGCGCCTCGGTGCTCTCCGTGCCTCCTCTGTGATCTCCGTGACGTTCCTTCATCGCAATTCCGGATGTTTGTCGCGCCAGTCGTGCGCCTGTTCATACGCGCGGGCGATGGCGAGGAGTTGGGTTTCCTCGAAGGGTTTGCCCAGGAGTTGCAGGCCGATGGGCAGGTTGTCGCGGGTGAAACCGCAGGGAACGGAGATTCCGGGCAGGCCGGCGAGGTTGGCGCCGATGGTGTAGATGTCGGCCAGATACATCGCGAGCGGATCCGCGGTGCGCGCGCCCTTCTTGAAGGCGGGCACGGGGGAGGTCGGCGTGAGGAGCGCGTCGACGCGCTTGAAGGCTTCGAGAAAGTCGTTGCGGATGAGCGCGCGCACTTTCTGCGCCCGCAAGTAATACGCGTCGTAATAACCACTGCTCAACACGTACGTGCCGAGGATGACGCGGCGCTTGACCTCTTCGCCAAAACCCTCGGCGCGGCTCTGAAAATACAGGTCGATCGCGTCGCGCGCGCCGGCGCCGCGGTGACCATAACGCACACCGTCATAACGCGCGAGATTCGACGATGCCTCCGCCGTCGCGATGATATAGTAGGTCGCGACCGCGTATTCGGTATGCGGCAACGAAACCTCCAGGATCTCGCAGCCTTGCTCGCGATAAAACGCCACCGCCTGCTCGACCGCGGCGCGGATCTCCGGATCGAGGCCCTCTCCAAAATATTCGCGCGGCAGGCCGATTTTCCACGGCCCTTTGCGCGCGGACACTTCCGCGGCGTAGTTGGGAACGGGAGCATCGACCGAGGTGGAGTCGCGCTCGTCGTGACCGGCGATGACACCGAGGGTCGTCGCCACGTCGTCCACGCAGCGACCGAAAATCCCGACCTGATCGAGCGAGGAGGCGAACGCGACGAGACCGAAGCGCGAGACGCGGCCGTAGGTCGGTTTCATGCCCACGACGCCGCACAACGCCGCCGGCTGCCGCACGGAACCGCCCGTGTCGCTGCCGATCGTGACGATCGACTCGCCCGCCGCGAGCGCCGCCGCGCTCCCGCCGCTGCTGCCGCCGGGAATGCGCTCGAGATCCCAGGGATTGGACGTCGAATGAAACGCGGAGTTTTCCGTCGAGGAACCCATGGCGAACTCGTCCATGTTCAACCGCCCCCAGAGCACCGCGCCCGCCGCCTTCAGCCTGGCGACGACGGTCGAATCGTAGGGCGAGATGAAGTTCGCGAGCATGCGGCTCGCGCAGGTCAGCGGCTGGCCCGCGCAGGCCAGCACGTCCTTGAGGCTGACCGGCACGCCATCGAGCGGGCCGAGACTGTTGCCGGAGGCGCGGCGCCCGTCGGAGGCCTTCGCCTGCGCGATCGCGTCCTCCTCGTCGCGATGAGTGAAGGCGCGCACGCGATCCTCGACGCCGCGGGCGCGCTCGATCACCGCGCGCGTGATCTGCTCGGAGGAAATCTCGCCGCCGGCGAGACGCGGGGCGAGTTCGGCGGCGCTGAGAAAGTGTAGTGGTTTTTCCATGACAACGCCCGCGGTTCAGGCTTCGTCGATCACCTTCGGCACGACAAACATGTTGTCGCGCGCGGCCGGGGCGTTGCGGATCGCGTCCTCCGCGGAAAGCCCGGCGCGCGGCTCGTCGGCCTGCCAGACGTTCGCGAGGTCGAAGGCGTGCGCCATCGGCTCGACGCCGGCGACGTCCACCTCGCGAAGCTTTTCCATATAGTGAAGCACATGGCCGAGCTGCTTCGCGAAGCTCGCCTTTTCGTCGTCGGTGAGCGCGATGCGCGCAAGCTGCGCGACGTAGTCGATATCGAGGTGCGGAGTGTCGGACATGCGGCGATGAGGAAACGGAGCGGAGGCGTGGAAGGGAATGCCAAAACGGCCGAAGGCCCAACCGGACGACACGGAGGTCGTCCCTCCAGGTTCATTGAAATGGAGGGTCCGTCCGGTCCGGCGCAATTCACTTCATTCACTTTGGATCGGATACCCCGAAGCTTGCTTCGGCTTGGATGGTGGAGGGACGCCCTCCGTGTCGGCCGCCGATCCCGGACCGGACCAGACGGAGCTGGTCCCTCCATT
>CAZFCY010000313.1:0-2365 GCA_964517665.1 uncultured Opitutaceae bacterium
GGCGATAGAGAAGCGACATGACATCCGCCGTCGACTCGCCGAGCATGCCGCTCCCTTCGCGCCAGGACGAGCCGCGCCTCGATCCTCCCTCCCCTCGATCGGCCGAGGACGAACCGTCGTGGCTCGTCGCCCACACGAAGCCGCGCTGCGAAAAAAAGTTCTCGCGTCTGCTCCAGGCGGAATGTTTCGAACACGAACTCCCGCTCGTCACCAGCATCCGCCGTTACCGCACGCAGACCAAGCGGTTCACCAAGCCGCTTTTTCCCGGTTACGTCTTTGTCCGCCTGCAAGCGGCCCTGCGGTCGCGCCTTTTCCAGCAGGATCTTCTCGTGCGGGTGATCCAGGTGGAGAACCAGCCCCTTTTTCTTTCCCAACTGGAAACGATCCGGGCGATGATCCGCTCCGGCCTCGAACTGCAACTCACCCCGCCGCTCGTAAAAGGCACGAAGGTCCGCATCATGGGCGGCGCGCTCTACGGCGTGGAGGGCGTGGTGGACGACCCGAAACATCCGCGCGGCGTGGTCGTCTCGGTCGATGTGTTGCAACAGGGCGTGCTGGTTCGCATCGCGCCGGAACTGCTCGAGGTCGTGAGCGGCGACTGATCGTCTCATCGGCCGCGCCGCGCGGGAGGCGGCCGCGAGATTCGCGAAGCCGGCGCCGCCCCCCGACATAAACTCCAGCCTCGATTAGGGGAATGCCGGAGTGTCGGCGGCCGGCCGATCGGTTATACTTTGCGCAAGATGGAGGCAAAGGCGACCGCGCCCAAGGCGCACCTGAAGACTGACAACGGACACCCGAGGCTGGCCACTTTGGTGATCGCGTGCGCCGCGACGATTCCGTTCGCGCTCCTGTTTCTGCACGCGTGTTCGATCGACCGCTGATCGTAACGCCCGCGCCCGCCCTCCCCGTCGCAGATTCCACGTGTTTCCCATGCATGACGACGACAGGACCCGCGGCAATGATCCGGTGAGTTATTTGGTGGAGCCCTGATCGCCTATTCGTCTTTCTTTGCGCGCCATGCCCCGCTCCGACGGCGTTCCCCATCCAGGCCAAACCGCATTTGTCACAGGCGTGACCGGTTTCATCGGGCGGCGTCTGGTGCAGATCCTTCAATCCGAGGGCTGGAACGTCACCTGCGGCGTCCGGCCCGGTTCGGATTGGAAAATGCCTCCGGGAGACAACGTCCGCGTCGTCGCCTGCGATCTTCTCGGCACCGGCGGCCCGAGTGTCCCGGCCGGCACGGATGTCGTGTTTCACCTCGCCGGGAAGGCGCACGCGCTCGCCGAGGTCGCGCAGGACGAATCGGAGTACGCCGAGGTCAACACCGGCGGCACGCGCCTGCTGCTCGAAGCCTCTCGCAAGGCCGGCGTGCGCGCCTTCGTTTTCTTCAGCACCGTCAAGGCCGTGGCCGACGCCCCGGCCGGCGCGCAGCCGATCGACGAGACCTGGTCGGGCCCGCCGGACACCGCCTACGGCCGCTCGAAACGGGAAGCGGAGCGGCTCGTCCTCGGCGAGAGCCACGTGCCCCACCCGGTCGTCATCCGCCCCTGCCTCGTCTATGGGCCGCATCCAAAAGGAAACCTGGAAAAGATGATCGAGGCGGTTCGGCGCAACCGCTTCCCGCCCGTGCCCGAAGTCGGCAACAGGCGCTCGATGGTTCACCTCGACGATGTGTGCCGCGCCGCGATTCTCGCCGCCACCCCGGCTCAGGCCGCGGGCAAGACCTACATCGTGGCGGACGACGAGCCTTTCTCGACCCGGCAACTCTACGTCTGGATGAGCGAGGCTTTGGGCAAACCCGTGCCCGGCTGGACGCTGCCGTTGTGGGTGTTGCGCGCGCTCGGCTGGGCGGGCGACTTGATCGGAAAAGCGCGCGGCCGGCGTTTCGTCTTCGATTCAGACGCGCTGGCGAAACTGACCGGCAGCGCCTGTTATTCCGCCGCGGCGATCAAGCGCGACCTCGGGTGGCAACCGTCCCACCGGCTGCGCGACGAGTTGAAAAAAATGGTCGCCGCGGACGCCGGCTGAAAACCGGCGCGCGCGTCCAATCGCGAGTGGATGCGCGCGCCCTCCCAAACCGCGGGCTGCAAGGGAGGCGAGGCGGCCTTATCGCTCGTTCCTCTCGCGCGAGGAGCGTCCTCGATCCTGCGGCGCGGTATTCGCCGGCGCGGATGGGGCCGGCGCAATTCTCGGCGGAGGCACGACGACCGTCGGCGGCGCCGAAACGGGCGGCGGAGGCGCGGGTGGCGGACGCGTGTTCACCGTCGCGCTCCTTCGCGGCGGCGGGTTCGACGCCGGCCGGTTGACCGTCGGCGGGGGCGCCACTCGCGGGCGTGTTTCACGCTCGACCATCCGGGTGGCTGGC
>CAZFCY010000314.1:0-2300 GCA_964517665.1 uncultured Opitutaceae bacterium
GCGGGCGGCGTCGGCGGCGGACGCGACGTGTCGCAACTCACCGCGCACTTCGATCTGCTGCCCACGCTCCGCGAGTGGTGCGGCCTCGAGGCCGCGCCGGCGCCGTGGGATGGCGCCAGTCTCGGCGCGCTGCTGCGCGGCGAAGCGGCCGACTGGCCGGAGCGCACGCTCTTCGTCCATCGCCAGCGTCGGGAACTCCCGCCCAAATGGGAGGATGGCGCGGTGTTGACCGGGCGTTGGCGATTGGTGAACGGCCGCGAACTTTACGACATCACACTCGATCCCGCGCAGGCGAACGACGTCGCAGACGCCCACGCTCTCGTGATCGAGGAACTCCGCGGACGCTACGAAACCTGGTGGGCTTCGCTGGCCCCGGCCATGTCGCGTGACACGCCGCTCGTAATCGGCGCCCCGGAGGAAAATCCCACGATGCTCGACGCGATGGACTGGCACAACGACGATATAGCGCAGATTCCGTGGCATCAGCGACAAGTTGCCGGGCTGCCGCGGGCCAATGGCTATTGGGTCATCGAGGTTGCGCGCGAAGGCGAGTATGCATTCACGCTCCGGCACCAGCCGCGCGAAGCTCCCCGTCGCTTGCAGGCAACACGAGCGAAGGTTGCGGTCGGCGGCGCGGTGGCCGAAGCCGCGGTGGAACCCGGGAGCGCGGAAGTCACCTTGAGGCTTGCGCTGCCAGCCGGGACGGCGCGGCTGCAAACCTGGCTGATGGATCCGGCGGCAGAGGAAAGCCGCGGCGCATTCTTCGTCGAGATTCGCCGGCGCGACTGAAAATTTATGCGCATGTCCAACGTTCCTCGCCGGGTGTCGATCACAGTGGCGGCGCTGCTGGCGCCGGCAAGCATGGCGGCGGCTTCGATGCCGGTCGAGGCGCCGCGTCCCAACATCGTCTTTATCATGTCCGACGACCAGGGCTGGGCCGACGTCGGCTACCGCGGCAGCGAGATCGAGACGCCCAACATCGATCGCCTCGCGGCCGAGGGCGTGCGGCTGGAGCAGTTCTATACGCAGCCGCTGTGCTCGCCCACGCGCGCGGCGTTTCTCACGGGACGTTATCCGATCCGCTACGGACTCCACATCGGCGTGGTGCGTCCGCACGCGCGGCATGGCCTGCCGGTGGAGGAGCGCACGCTGGCGCAGGCCCTGCGCGAGGCCGGTTACGAGACGGCGATCACGGGCAAGTGGCATCTCGGTCAGGTCCGGCCCGAGTATTTGCCGACCCGGCGCGGATTCGACCATCAATACGGACTCTACACAGGCAATTTCGACTATTTCACCCATCTCCGTGACGGATCGCTGGACTGGCACCGCGACGATCATCCGCTCGAGGAGGAAGGCTATGCCACCGAACTCATCGCCGCCGAAGCCTCGCGGCTCATCGCGGAGCGCGATCCGCGGCGGCCGTTGTTTCTCTACGTCGCCTTCAACGCGGTGCATTCCCCGTTTCAGGCGCCCGAGCATTATATGCAGCGTCATCCAAACCTGCGCGGCGTGCGCCGGACCTACGCCGGCATGGTCGCGGCGATGGACGACGGCATTGGCCGCATTGTCGATGCGCTCGAAAAACAGGGCATGCGATCGAACACGCTGATCATCTTCTGTTCCGACAACGGCGGTCCGAGTCCAGGCGAGATCGCGGACAATGGCCCGCTGCGTTCCGGCAAGGGCTCGCTTTACGAAGGCGGTGTGCGGGTTCCGGCGGTCGCGGTGTGGGACGGATATATCAACCCAGGCTCGCGCGTCGACGCGCTCCTGCACATGGTCGATTGGTATCCGACATTGGTGAAACTCGCCGGCGGCTCGCTCGCGCAACAGCATCCGCTCGACGGACGCGACGCGTGGGCCGCGATCGCGGAAGGCGCCGCCTCGCCGCGCGTGGAAATCCTCGTCAACATCAGCGCCACGGGCGGCGCGATCCGCGTCGGCGATTGGAAACTGGTCGTGAACGGCCACGTTCGCGACGGCCTGGAAGGCGGAGTCGAAACACCGGAAAGACGCGAGGCCAAACGCGAGGCGATCGCGTCGCCGGTCTTCGAGCTTTTCAACCTGAAGGACGATCCATCCGAAGCGACGAACCTGGCCGCGACGCATCCGGAAATCGCGAACGAACTCCGCGCGCGGCTCGATGCGCACGCCCGCGCCGCCGCGCCTTCGCTCCAGGCGCCCGCCGCCCCGGGATTCCAGCCGCCGAAGATCTGGGGCCCGGAGTAACGATCCTCGGGGCCAGCCCGCGACATTGGAGGGTCCACCTCCGTGTGGACCGCTTCGCCTGCGGACGACAC
>CAZFCY010000315.1:0-2290 GCA_964517665.1 uncultured Opitutaceae bacterium
CCCGCGCAACACCACGGTCGAAGCCAGTTTCACCGACGGAAAACTGCGCACCCTGCGCGTCACGCCCCGCGAACGTGAACAGGACATCATCTATCACGGCGAACGCAGCCATTGAACCGCGCCCCTGAAAACCCCACACCTCCCCGCACCGTCATGATCCGCTTCCGCCCGCTTTTCGCCTTCGGCACGTTTCTCTCCGAAGGCGCGGCCGAAGAGGAAACCCTCCGAGCGGTCGAGAGCGCTCAGCGTGACTATAGTGATCGAGCCGCGGATGACGACATAGCGACCTTCGTTCTGGTCGACCTCCACGAAAACGTCCGGCATGCGGCGCTCCCGCCGGCAGTGAGCCAGGAGATGGCGCGCGAAGTTGAAGTCGAGCGGGCTTGAAGTTTTGGCGCGGAAGAATATTCAATGAATTAATGATAATTTCAAAAGCGGTTGCTCGGATTTCAAATGAATGGGCGAACCCACGGAATCCGGGGCCTCCTGTTTCGCATGGGACGAACCCCAGAGCCCGGCGCGCGCGTTTTTTCCGCGCGGCCCTCATGCTGGGCGCCCTGCTCGCCCCCTTCGCGGCGGATGTCGGCCGCGCCGAGACGGGCCGCGTGCTCATTCTCCATACGAACGATCTGCACGATCACGCGCGACCCGGCCCCAATGGGCAGGGCGGGCTCCCGTACGTGTCCGGTTATATTCAACAAGCGCGCGCGGAGCGGCACGATATATTGCTTCTCGACGCCGGCGACGTGGCCGAAAAGGGAGACCTCGTCGCCAGGAAGACGGGCCACCTGCTGACTTACGAAGCGATGCGCCGCATCGGCTACGACGCGATCACGATCGGCAACCACGACAACGACGCGGGATACGACGGCTTGCGCCTTTACGAGGAGGCGGTTGGGCAGCCTCTGCTTTGCCTGAACCTGCGCGAGCCCGATGGCGCGCCCGCGTTCACGCCGTCGCGGATGTTCAACATCGACGGACTGCGCGTGGCCGTGATCGGAATGATCGTTCCCCGCAAGGAGCTTTGTCTCGATTTCAAGGAATCCGGCCGCGCGCTCCAGCGCGAAGCCGAGCGTCTCGATCGGGAGGCGCATCTCGTGATCGCGCTTTGTCATCTCGGCGTGGAGGATTGCGCGGAATGGTCGAGGCTGGCGCCATCCGTGGACGTTTTCGTCAGCGGCCACTCGCATGAGCAGACGCCGGTTCCGCGGATCGTGCCCGAAACCGGCGCGCGGATCGTTCAGGCCGGCTCCTACGCGAACTTCGTCGGCCGGCTCGAGCTGGAGATTGATCTGGAAACGGAGCGGATCATCGCCGCGCAAGGCGAACTCGTGCCGATGCGCCACGATGTCGTGCCCGTGGACGAAGTCATGCTCGCCTGGGTTCGCGCGAAGGAACGGGAGTTGTGCCCGGAGGCCTCGGAAGTGGTGGCGCGCGCGCGCGAGCCGCTGGGCGCGGAGATCGCCTGGCTTGCGGCGGATGCGTTGCGGCGCGCGGCCGCGACCGATGTCGCCTTCTGCCACCCCGGCCAGATCGTCCGCAGCGCGTTGCCGGCCGGAGAGGTCGATATAAACGCGATCTATCTTACCGGTGGCGATCGCGGGGACAGCACGGTTGTGGTCGAGCTGACCGGCGCGGAGATCGAGGCCTATCTGGCCGAACTCGCGGCGCGCGAGGATCAGACGGCGTGGTCGGGATTTTCCGCGACGATCGAGGAGGGCGGAGGCGAGCGGCCCGTCGTCGAAACCGAACTGACGCGCGACCGCCGCTATCGCGTGCTCCTTCCGGAGCTGGAATGGACAACCCGCTTCCTGCGCAGCGTCGATCGCGTTCGCGAGCGCGGAGGCGACAACCCGCTGTTGGCGCGGTCGTTTTCCACGCAGCCCTCGCCCGTCACCTATACGAGCGCGCTCTCCACTTTCGCGAAGGAACTCTCCGCCCAGGGCCGCGAACTCGCGGACGAAGCCGCGCGGCTCGCGAGCGAGGCGCGCGCTCTGCGCCAGCAGGCCCGGCTCCGAGGTGAGCCTGTGTTATAACAAGCCGGATTTCTGTAACGTACGTTACAAAAATCCGGCCTTGGAGCGAGCTGGCCGCGATGGGCGAGGGCCGTCGGGAAAACCGCTCAACGGCGGAGCCGGCTGAGAGGCACGGTCAGTTCGAAAACCTTTTCGCCGTCGATGTTGATGACCTGGGCGGTGACGGCGGGGTCGTCGCTCAGGGTGTCGAACTGGAGGAGTTCGAACGAGTTCTTCTCGTTATAGCTGAAGAGCGCCGCGGGCGCCGTGTCGTG
>CAZFCY010000316.1:0-1158 GCA_964517665.1 uncultured Opitutaceae bacterium
GGAAGGCAGCCGAGGTCTACGACGATTGGGACAACGACATCCTGCGGCACTCCAGCTCGAGCTACATCTACGCGCGGACCCACGATATCCGGTGGCTGGCGGCCAACTACGGCAACTCCGAGAAAGTCTTGTTCAAACACTACATCCGGCGCAGTGTGCGGCGCGCCGAGGCCGAGGCGTTCGCCCGCCTGTCCGTCGATTGGTCGGCCGCGGTGTTCAAGCAGCCCCGAAAGTAACCATGGATCTAACTTCAGCCAGCCGCTATGCGATCCGAGTCATCGGCTGACGATGAACAGCACCTCCATCCGTATCCTTGCTGTGATGATGATGCTCGCGGGCCCTCTGTGGGGGCTCTACAACTTCCACACGACGAAGGTCGAGGCACGGCGGGACTTTCTCACCGCCAACGCTCAGGTGCGCGATTCATTCGACGGCCGGGAATGGCGGAGCGACTCCCACGCCGCGATACGGGCTCGCGACGCAGTCAGCGCCAGGGGCCGCGAGCGCCTTCAGGCGGCGAAGACGCTGGCCATCGGTGTCGGCGTGCTGGGTTTTGCCGGCGGTGCGGCCCTGTTCTACGCGGGACGTCAGCGCTCATCGGACACCGGCGCCGGCGGCGGGGTGTAGCCGCTTCGGCGCTCCGCCCGCTCCACCGCGCGCAACACCCATCCGATCTGCTCCTGGATCACCGGGATTTTCTGCAAGTCCGCGCGGATGCTGCTCACCGTTTGCTTGAGCTCCTCGGCCGCGCGCCTGTCCACCACGAGCGCATTGTTGGTGCCGATCGACCCGTCCCGGTCGATGCGGACGACTGTCGCCGAGAGCTCGGTGATCGTCCTCTGATGATCGAGCAGCATGTGCTCGACCGCCCCGAACTTGTAGCCGCCGAGGTAGAGCGTCGTCCCGACCGACAGGAGCAGGCCGGCCATGGCGATGATCGTGGGAATCCAGGTGCGGGTTTTCTCAGACATGATTTCGGCGCGGATTTCCTCGGGGATGAATTCTCTCATGATGCCGGCCAGGTGCCAGCGCTCCTTGGCGATGAACGCCCGTGGCTGCCCCCACACGAGCGTGCGCAGGTGCAGCAGCACGCGCCCGCCGCGGGTGTCGGTGGCCATGGTGTAAACCGCCGTCGGGTTTGATCAAACCATTGAGCAG
>CAZFCY010000316.1:1168-2290 GCA_964517665.1 uncultured Opitutaceae bacterium
GCTACGTTCGGGACGTAGAGGTCGTCAGTTCGAATCTGACCACCCCGACCACTTCTGAAAATGTCGCATCGTGAATGCAGCATGCGGAAACGGGTCCGCCGGGTCTTTGCTTCCACAGGCTGCCTTCTGAATTCATTCTTCTCGCATGGCCATTCTCGTCACCGGAGCCGCAGGATTCATTGGTTCGCACGTCGTGGAGCGTCTGCTCGGCGACGGTGAGGAAGTCGTGGGACTGGACAGCTTCGACCCGTTTTACAGCCGGTCGATCAAGGAGAGGAATCTCGCCCGCGCCCGGTCGGATCCGCGTTTTCGCTTCATCGAGGCCGACATCCGCGACGCGGCGAAACTGGAGGAGGCGTGCGCGAATACCGGGGCGCGGCTCGATGCGATCATCCATCTCGCGGCGCGGGCCGGCGTGCGGCCCTCGATCGCCGATCCGGTCGGCTACCACGAGGTGAACATCAATGGCGCCGTCCATTTGCTGGAACTCGCCCGCAAGCGCGGGATTCGTCAGTTCGTCTTCGGGAGTTCTTCGAGCGTTTACGGGGTCAACCCGCGGGTGCCGTGGCGCGAGGCGGATCGCGAACTCGAGCCGATCAGTCCGTATGCGAGCACGAAGCTCGCGGGGGAGATGACCGCGCAGGTGTATGCGACGCTTTTCGACCTGCGTGTGGTCGCCCTTCGATTTTTCACGGTTTATGGGCCGCGGCAGCGACCGGATCTCGCGATCGCGAAGTTCGCGGCGAAAATGCGGGCCGGCGAGGCCATCCCCGTCTTTGGCGACGGCTCCACGCGGCGCGACTACACGTTCGTGGCCGACATCGTCGATGGGGTGGTCCGCGCCTTGCGCTACGACGCCACGCGCTTCGAAGTGGTCAACCTCGGCAATCGCTCCACCGTGAGCCTGAGCGAGATGATCGAGGTGCTGGGCGCGGTTTTCGAAATCGCGCCGCAAATCGAGCGGCATCCCGACCAGCCCGGGGACGTCCCGCAGACGTGGGCCGACGCGACCAAGGCCCGCGAACTGTTCGGATGGGAGCCGAAGACGAGCTTCGCCGACGGCATTCGCGCCTACCGCGCCTGGCTGGACGCGCAGTGACCCGCGCCGGGCGGAGGCGATCG
>CAZFCY010000317.1:0-2280 GCA_964517665.1 uncultured Opitutaceae bacterium
AATGGTTGGGGCGCTGTATGCGCGTGTCGACGACGACCGCGCGCGAGACTCCGCCTGTCACCGGTCACTTCAAAACCCGCCACTGTGGTCGAATCAAAACCCGCCACTTCGGCGGGGTGGTTTTTCATGAGGTTTGTTCTGTGGATGACAAGCTCGCAGATGCGGCTGCGGCGGTAGCTTTGCGTGTGGCGGCGTCGCGCAACCGATAACTTTTGCCGGTGATGGCGATGACCTGGGCGTGGTGCAGGAAGCGGTCGAGGATGGCGCCGGCGGTGGGCACGTCCTGCAACAGCTTGCCCCAGTCTTCGAGGGGGCGGTTGCTGGTCATGATGGTGGCGCGGTTTTCGTAACGGCGCATGATGACTTCGAGCAGGTATTCGCCGGCGTGTTTGGGCAGTTGCTTCAGGCCCATGTCGTCGATGATGAGCAGGTCAGGTTTGAGGTAACCGCGCAGGAGGCGATCGCGTTGCGCGAGGGCCTCTTCGGAGAGGAAGTCGGCGACGAGGTCGAAGATGGAGCGGTAGCGCACGGTGAAGCCCTGTTTGATCGCCTCGTAGCCGAGCGCCTGGGCGAGATGGGTCTTGCCGACGCCGGGCGGGCCGACGAAGAGCACGTCGGTGGCCTTGCGCACGAAGTGGCAGGCGGCCAGTTCGTAGATGTCTTTGCGCGAGATCGCGCTGTTGAAGCGCCAGTCGAAGTCTTCGAGGCTTTTGAGCGCGGTGAACTCGGCGGCCTGGGTGCGGCGGCTGATTTTGCGTTGCTCGCGCACGTTGAGTTCGTCGTGCAGGATCAACTCGAGGAACTCGGCATGCGTGAGCCGGTTGGCGGCGGCCTCCTGGAGGCGCACGGAGAGGGTCTGGCCGAGGGCGGACAGACGCAGTTGTTTGAGGGCGGTGTCGAGGTTCATGAGGGTGAGGCGGAATCGAGCCGGTAGGCGGTCATGGGGCGGATGAGCGGATGCGTCTCCAGAAAGTCGATCTGCACGATCTTGTCGTCGGTGGTGAGGAGGTGGCGCAAATCGCGCAGGCGCCACAGGCCGCGATGCACGGCGCGCGCGGCCGCGTCTTCGAGGGCGGCGGCCGGATGAGTCTTGGTCAGGCTGACCAGGCCTTGCAGCGCACGCAGTCCGTAGACGCCGCGCTGCGCGAAGAAGCCTTCGGCCCAGGCTGCGGTGTGCGGACCGATGAGCCGACAGCGATCCAGCCAGTACTCGGCGCCGCGTTCGACGCCGCTGCGCTTGTGCGCGTGGACGTGCGCATCGCTCGTGGCGAAGCGGCCGGGCTCGGCCCGCGCATGCGCGGCGATCGGCTCCATGCGGTGATTGAACACGCGCACCACGCGCGCTTCGGCCCGCACCCACACCTCGCGACCGAGATACTCCGGCGGGACCGAGTAGTAGGCCTTGGCGAACTCGATATGACCGTCGCGATGGACTTTGCGTCGCGCCTCGATAAAACAGGGAAACAACGAGGCCGGCAACGGTCGCAGCGCGGCGCGCTCGGCCGCGAAGAGTGTGGCCACCTGCTGGCGTACTGTTCCGTGGATACGCGTGTCCGCGACCGTGCGTTCCCACTCCGCGAGGAAGAGATTTTGCGCGGTGAGACTGGAAAAGGTGCGGCCCTTCAGCGCGTTGTTCTGGCCGTATTTGATGCCGGACTCGATCTTGCCCTTGTGCTCGGGCCGCGCCGGTCGCGTCGGCAGCACGACGGTGTTATAGTGCGCGGCGAAATCGCGCAGCTTGGGGTTGAGCTCGGGATCGAACCAGTCGACCTCGAGCACGGCCGCCTTCAAGTTGTCCACCACGCTGGTGCGCGTGACCCCGCCGAAGTGCCGGAACGCGTTCTCGACGCAGCGGATGAACGTCTCGGTGTCCTGGCGCCAGACGACCTCGCTGTAGCCTTTGCGCGAGTGACTGAGCACGGCGCGAAACAAATGCGGCCGGCGGCGTTTGCCCGTGGTCTCGTCGATGATCCACGCGCCCTGGCCGAAATCGATCTGCACCTCCTCGCCCGGCGCGCACTCCAGCCGGCGCACCGGCAACTCCAGCCGGTCGGCCAGGCGGCGCACGCAGCGTTTGACCGACTGATAACTGCCGGTGAAACCGTGCTCGCTCACCAGATCCTGATGGATGCGCTGCGCCGAGAGCCCGGCCGTGATCGCCGTGGCGATGATCGACTCGAACTCGCGACAGAGGCTCACGCGCCCGGCCACGGAGCCGGCGGTCGTTATGGCCGGTTTTGCCGCTTCAGCAGCCTCCGAGCCGAGGGTCGCAATGGCGGG
>CAZFCY010000318.1:0-2257 GCA_964517665.1 uncultured Opitutaceae bacterium
TCCCCGACCCGCTTGCCAATCCATACCTCGCCTTCGCCGCGCTGCTGATGGCGGGCCTCGACGGCATCAAGAACAAGCTGCATCCCGGCGACGCGATGGACAAGGATCTCTACGACCTGCCGCGCGCCGAGTTGAAGAAAATCCCGACCGTCTGCGGATCGCTGCGCGAGGCGCTCGAGAGCCTCGACAAGGATCGCGAGTTCCTGAAGGCCGGCGGCGTGTTCGATGACGACTTCATCGACAGCTATATCGAACTCAAGATGACCGAAGTGGTCCGCTTCGACCAGACGCCGCACCCGGTCGAGTACGACATGTACTACTCCGGCTGAGGCCGTCGCGAAACACCATCGATGCGGGGCGCTCCGAACGGGCGCCCCGTTTTCGTTTTGCCGCGGATCAAAGAACGAAGACGATCGCCGCGAACAGCACGATGAGCGCGCAGGCCACCGCTGCCGGCGCGCGATACCACGGCGTGCCGTAGACGCCTGCGGCGCGGCGCTCGTCGATGATGTCGGCGTAAAACTCTTCCGAGGTCGAGAACGCGCAAGCGAGCGCGGCCCCCGCGTGTTGCGCCTGATGCTCGAGCGACACCGCCGGCACATGGTCATGACGTGTGAAGAACTGCGCCATGCCGGAATGGTACCGCAAGTCTGGTAAACGAGACCTTTCACAAGCGGCAAAGCCCCCGTTCGGCGGGGTTCCTGCTATACGCTGACCGCCCGATCGCCCGGCGCGGGGGCCAAAGCCGGAGAGTCGACCACCGGCAGGCGCGCGGCGCGCGCCGCCGCGATGTGGCGCGAAACCGGATGCGGCGCGACCGGCTCTTCGGCAATCGAAATCCGGTTGCGGCCGTCCTGCTTTGCGACGTAGAGCGCGGCATCCGCCCGCGACAGCAGCCGATGAATGTCCGGCGATGCGTCATGCGCACAAGCGCCGCCGATGCTGACCGTGGCGCCGATGCGGTGTTCGCCGACCTGCATTCCGGCAATCTCGAAATTCGCGCGCACACGCTCCGCGACGAGCGCGGCAACGTCGGGACCGCCCGGCACGATCGCCGCGAACTCCTCGCCGCCGAGACGCCCGACCACATCGGTGGCGCGCATACTGACGCCGGCAACGCGAGCAAACCGGCGCAGCACATCGTCGCCGGTTGCATGACCGAAACGGTCGTTGATCGCCTTGAAGCGATCGAGGTCGAACATCAGCACGCTGACCGGCTCGCGCGCGCGCGACGCGCGCCGGCACAGTTCGCTGGCGCTCTCGAAAAACGCCCTCCGGTTGAACAGTCCGGTGAGCGGATCGGTCGAGGCCGCGGTCTTGTGCGACTGGACGTGATAGTCCTTGACCATCATCAGGACGATGAACGCCGCACCGACCGCGTACAGCGTGGTCTCGATCGCGAACAATTCCAGCCAGATGCCGGAGAATGTCGCGCGCGAGGCGCCGGCAACCATCTCGTTCAGCAGGACCGGAAGCAGAAAGATCCCCGCGTGAACGAGCGGCACAATCGTCGCCTTGCGCCACGATCGTCCGGCTTTGCGACGATCATAGCGCAGTTCGCGCGCGATGAAGAACGTATAGATCGAGACCGCGACCGTGCCGAGCACGAGGCGCGCGCCGGCGCCGTCGGCGAATAGAGGCATCTGCGTCGCGATCAGCCATACGATTGCGCCGGCCATGGTCGTGAGCGGCGATGTCGCCCGGCCGTGGAACAATCGCACGCCGTTCCAGATCATTCCGCACGCCAGAAACATCAGCGCGCCGGGAATGTCTTCTGGTACGTCCCAGGCGAGCGGCGCGTTCCAGAGCATCAGCGCCCCGCCGCCGATCAGGTAGGCCGCTCCCCACCACACCAGCGCGCGCATCGCCCGGTCGTGGGCCCAGCTCAACAGCAGGAACAAGCCGAGCAGGACGGCGATCGGAGCTGCGACCAGCAGAAGAGTCGGGATATCGAGCGCGAAGTGAGCGATATGGATCGAAGACATCGCGTGACCTTGTCACGCCGGCGCGCATCGCCCGGCGTGACGACGAATAGTCGCCATCCCCTTGTGAATGACTTTCCCGGATCGGAACGTTTTAACGAAACAAAAGGGAAAGATTGAACGGCCGCGGCGGGAATACGAATGCGTAGGAAAGGATTGGCCACCCATGGCCGCGAAAAACAAAGGGCGCGCAAAACTGCGCGCCCAAAGCCGATGATTGAAAATCCGCGCTCCACGCAAGTGCCGGAGCGGACGCCTCAGCGCTTGGAGAACTG
>CAZFCY010000319.1:0-2136 GCA_964517665.1 uncultured Opitutaceae bacterium
ACCCCGCCACCGCGCCATCGACGCGGCGGTCACGAGCCTGATCGGCGCGCTCGACCGCCCGGAGGCGGTCATGCGATAGGCCTGCTCGCGAAAAAGCCATCATGCCCGACTGGTTTTACCGCACCGCCGGACAACGCTGCCTCTTCGCATTGCCCGACCGTATCGGGCGCGCGCTCGCGCTTGGGACGATCGGCGGCCTCGGGCGAAGCGCGATCGGGCGTGCCTGCATCGATTTTCTCGGACACATGCGCCCGCCGAAGGATCTCTCGATCGAGCGCGCAGGCATTCACTTTCCCGCGCGAGTCGGGTTGGGAAGACGGCTCGACCCCACCGCGCTCGCGCTGGATGGTCTCGCGCGTTTCGGTGTCGGTTTCCTCGAGGTCGGGCCGGTTGCCCTGGCCGACGCCGGGCGACCCGGAATCCGGTTGCATCGGGAGCCCGACGAAACGCTTCGCGAAGCTGCGCAAACCCGCATGGGCGGCGTCTCGTGGTGGCGAAGTCGCCTGAGCCGCCGGCGCACACGCACCGCGCCGCTGCTGGTCCGCCTTCACGCGACGACTGTATCCGATTTCCGGATACTGACCGACGCGCTCGCCGACAATGCCGACGTGTTCGTGATCGAATCGAATCACGCCGACATGCCGCCGCCGACCGGCGACCGCCCATGGCTGCTCGCGATCGATCTCGCGGCGGGCGACGTTTCCACTGTTTTGCGCGCCGCGCGAGCCGGCGGTTACGCGGGCGTGGTGTTGGACGCCGAAGTTCGACTCCCCGATGGTTCCCGGCGCATCGGCCTGTCGAACGACTCCGCCGAACGCGCGGAGTTGACGACGCGTATCGAGATCGCGCGGGCGATCTTCGGCGATGCGGGCATCGTCCTCGTCACCCAGGCGGTGAGCGAGCCGGAGGATGCCCGTCGATTGCTCGACGCGGGCGCCGATTTATTGCAAGCCGACACGGGCTTGCTGTTCACCGGACCGGGTCTGAACAAGCGCTGCAACGAAGCGCTCGAAACGCAGGTTGAACCCGCTTCGCGACCGTGCGACCGGCGCGAGACCGCGGCCGCCGCGTGGTTTTGGGGAACGGTGTTGGGCGCCGCCATGAGCGTCGGTGGATTCCTTGCGCTGGGCGTCGCGTTGACGCGCGTCGTGCTGCCGTACGACGAGCACTATCTCGGGCTTACACGAGAGATGTTGAGGGCGATCAACCCGCGTCTGCTCGATTTCATGACGCATGATCGTGTAACGCTCGCCGGCGCCATGATCGGCCTCGGATCGCTCTACCTCGGGCTCGCGCGCATGGGAGTGCGACGCGGCGCCCATTGGGCCCAGGTCACAATCGCCGCATCGGCGATCATCGGGTTTCTGAGTTTCTTCTCGTTTCTCGGCTTCGGGTATTTTGATCCGTTCCACGCCTTCGTGTCGGCGGCGCTGCTGCCGCTGAGCTTGCTTGCCCTGGCGCTTCCCCGAGGCGGAGAGGGACGCGAGACGCTGGCGCCGGAATGGCGCACGGATGCCGCGTGGCTTCGCGCGCAATGGGGTCAACTGTTGTTGGTCGTGCACGCCATCGGCCTGCTCGGCGCGGGCGTGACCATCACGACGATCGGCATGACGGATGTTTTCGTGGCAGAGGATCTCGCCTACCTGTGCATGACCGCGGAGAGCCTCGCCGGCATCAACGAACGGGTGATTCCGGTCGTCGCCCACGACCGCGCGAGCCTCGGCGGCATGCTACTCGCAAACGGTGTGGGACTTCTGCTCGCGACGTTGTGGGGATTTCGTCGCGGGCGCGCGTGGCTATGGAAGGTGTTCCTGTGGACCGCGCTGCCTGCTTATGTCGCCGCCATCGGAATCCACGTCCATGTCGGATACCTCGACTGGCGGCACTTGCTGCCCGCCGGCTTGGGCGCCGCGCTTTTCGCGGGCGGACTGTTGCTCTCCCGCCGTTACCTGACGACTCCGTCACGAACCTGATCGGGCGGCCTGCCGATTTCCCCGTGACCCGCTGCCCACACCGCGGAGCGAGCGAGAAGGGAGGATCTTTCTCGCTCGCTCCACGGTCGTCACGCCTCCACCTGCGGTCGGTTCTTTTCCGGCCAGTCGATGTGGAAGAACTTCCCGCGCGGCTGGTCCACGC
>CAZFCY010000320.1:0-2125 GCA_964517665.1 uncultured Opitutaceae bacterium
CTGGTCCGGTCCGGGATCGGCGGACGACACGGAGGGCGTCCCTCCAGGAAATCCAAGCCGAAGCAAGCTTCGGGGTTTCCGACCCAAAGGGAATGAACGCGAATCGACGCGAATGAAAACACCGTCGCCCTGCTGAATTCAAAACAGGCGCGAATGAGTGAGAGCCGGCGCTATATCAACAGTTCGCCTTCTGCCCGCGTCACCGTCGCGTTCATTCGCGTCCGTTCGCGGTTTCTTCTGCATGGATACGCCTGGGACTATGCCGTCGGATCGGCGTCCTCCGCGCGGGCGGCGGCGAGCCCGCGGTGTTCGTCGACGAACAGCGTCAGCGCGAAACCGATCACGAGGAACGCGAGCAGGACCGCGAGCGCCGTCGGGGTGCCCCAGATGTCTTTGGCCGCGCCGAAGGGGATCGTGAGCAGCGCGGCGAACTTGAAGATCAAGCCCCACAGCCCGAAAAACTCGCCGGCGCGCCGGGTTGGCGTGAGGTAGCCGACGAACGCGCGGTTGGCCGAGCCGAGCGCGCCCAGGCCGAAGCCGATGAGATTGCCGAACAGCCAGATCGGCCAGCGAGGCAGGGCCGCGGGATCGGCCGCGCGGGTTCCGATATAAGTAAACAGCAGGAGCCCGCAGGTCGTCGCCATCCACACGCTGAGCAATAACAATGTCGTGCGCTTGTGGCCGAGCCGGTCCTGCCAGAACGTCGGCACGAGCGTTCCGACGATGCCGGAAACCGTGATCACCGCGACGAACATCACGAGTTGTTCCTGCTTGAAGCCGAATTCCTGCGCCAGGATCGAGGCAAACGACACGATCACCTGCATGCCCGCGCCATAGAAGAGCGACGCGACGAGGAGCGTGGCGATGTCGCGGAAGCGCCGGGCGTGGCGCAGCGACGTCGCCAGCCGGTGGAAACCGGCGGTGAAGAGGCTCGCGTCGCGGCTCTCGCGCGGCGCCGCGCGCTCGCGCAGCCAGAGCAGGGGCGGGACCGCGAAGACGAAAAACCACACGCCGGCGAATACGAAGAACGGCCGCCATGTGTCGGGCGTCCTCAGGTCGAAGGCGATCATGCCGCCGGCGGTGATGGCGAGCAGCAGCAGCGCGGAGCTGTAAGCCACGGCCCAGGAAAAACCCGACACGCGCCCGAAATGCCGGCGCTCCGCAAGCTCGGGCAGGAACGAGCCGAGGAAGTTTTCGCCGATCGAGCACATGAAGTTCGCCGGGATGAAGAGGAGCGCCGCCAGCGCGAGCTGGCCCGGTTGGATCAGGCCGAGGCCGCAGGTCAGGCCGGCGGCGAGGAAGCCCGACACGATCAGGCACCGTTTTTTCCACGCGCGGGCATCGGCGATCGCCCCGGCGATCGGCGACGCGAGCACGACGAGCAGCATGCTCGAGGCGTAGGTCAGGCTCCAGAGCAGATCGTCGCGGGTCTCGTCGCGCACCACGACATCCTGGAAGAAGATCGAAAACAGCAGCGTGACGATGATCAGCGCGAACGACTGGTTTGCGACATCGAAGGAGATCCACGACCAGATCTGTCCCTGCCGGGGAAGGCCACGCAGCGGATAAAGAGACCGGAGCTTCACGAGGTGGGCACTGTCATGAGCGCCGTCTCCCGCGCGGGCAACGGCGAATTGCCTGCGCGGCCGTTTCCCAGCGGGGTCTTTTGCTTTGGGGGTCCACATTTGCCCCGGACATGGGCGGGACGCCCAAGCCACGGGGCACGGGCGTCCCGCCCGTGGGATTGATCCGAAGGGCGCCAAAGACGAAAGACCATGCGTTTCCCAACGGGGCTGATTCGTTCCGGCACACCGGCCCGAAGGGCCACCATCCTTCAGCCCAGCCCAACGGGCTGGGAAACAAAGGGCAGGATCCTGCGCTCTGAGGGGGCGCGATATCCTCTATCTTTCGGTGGATGACAAGATCCCCCGGTGCATCGATGGTTTGGCTCCGCGGCGTCGCGTATGCTCGGGGAATGAAATCTTTCCTCGGATGGTCGTTCCTGCTGGCTGTAGCGCCACTCGCGTCGGTCGCCGCCGAGGCAGAAAAACGGGGTCAGGATTTGTAGTTTGTGGTTGAGTGGCTGAACACTGTCACGACTACAAACCACAAAGCCTGACCCCCG
>CAZFCY010000321.1:0-1878 GCA_964517665.1 uncultured Opitutaceae bacterium
GCAGATGCGCGCGTATGGCGCGCGCCTGTTTCGCATCCGGAACTTTGGCGTTTCGCCGGCGGCGAGCGCCGAAGTCATGCAAGGCCTGCGAAGCCTCGCCGGCGAACTCGACGCCGGCTTCGAGATCAGCGCGTTTGTGTTTTCTCCCCGGGGCATGGCTGGTGTGCAGACGATCGGCTACGAAATCGACGAGGCGTTTCCGCGGGAGCCGTTCGACATTTTCAGCCCGGCCGGCGGCGGTGGGTTGACGCTGGCGGTGGCGCGAGGCGTCGAACGACGTGGCGCGCGCGGGCGCGTGCACTGCGTGCAACCGGCGGGGAACGATACCATCGCGTCGCCATTGCGCGCCGGGGCAAGCCAGGCGGTGGCAGTGGAATCGAAAACGACGGTCAGCGGATTGCAGGTCGGCGGCGTGCTCGACGGAGACGAGGTGATCGCGACCTGCCGGCGATTGGGCGGGCAGGGCTACGTGGTCGAAGACGAGACCGTGTTGAGCTGGCAGCAGCGTATGGCGCGCGAGGAAGGCGTGTTCGCCGAGCCGGCAGGAGCTTTGGCGCTGGCGGGACTCGAGCAGGCGGTGGAGCGTGGAGAAGTGCGGGCAGGCGAAAACATCGTGTGCCTCGTCACCGGTAGCGGCTTCAAGGACGAGCGCGCGCTCGTCCGCATGGCCGGTGAGACGGAAACGCCGTTGCTCGAAGACTTCGCGGAATTCTCCGCCCGCGTGCGCGGGACGCAAAGGCGATGAAATCAAAGCGGAGAACCAATGTGACCACTCGACTGCGATTGTCGGCACGATGGAGCGAGGAACGCTTGCCGGCATGAGCCTCTTTTCCGCCCTGGGCGTCGATCGCCGCGCGTTTCTGAAAACCGTTTCCGCCGCCGGCCTTGGCTTGGTCGCGAGCGGCGCGCCGATGTTTGGCGCGCAATCGACGGGCGGGCGTCGCCGCTATGCGATCGTCGGCGTCGGTTCGCGCAGCTGGATGTTTCAGGACGCGATCGAGCAGGACTATCGGGATCACGCCGTCCTGGTCGGAATCTGCGATCAGAATGCGGGGCGGATCGAAGTCAGCCGTCGCCGCGCGCGCGCAGGGCGCGTCGTCCGCGCCCGGTTATGCGGCTGGGGATTTTCTGAAAATGATCGGGGAAACGCGTCCGGAAGTCGTGATCGTCACGACGATGGATTCGTCGCACGACGACTACATCGTGCAGGCGATGGAAGCCGGTTGCGATGTCGTGACGGAGAAACCGATGACGACGACGGCGGCGAAATGTCAGCGAATCCTGGATGTGCGCGCGCGCACGGGGCGGCACTGCCGGGTGCTTTTCAACTACCGCTACTCGCCGCCGCGCACGCAGGTGAAGGACATATTAATGAGCGGAGAGATCGGCGAGGTGCTCTCCGTCGATTTCCACTGGCTGCTCGATACCGATCACGGCGCGGACTATTTCCGGCGCTGGCATTCGGACAAAGCCAACTCGGGCGGCTTGATGATCCACAAGTCCACGCACCATTTCGATTTGGTGAACTGGTGGCTCGGCGCGACGCCGCGGCGCGTTTCCGCGAAGGGCAAGCGCGAGTTCTATACGCCGGAGATGGCGCGCCGGCTCGGGCTGAAAAGTCATCACGAGCGCTGCCACACGTGCCCCGAACAGAAGGCCTGCGGTTTTTTCATGAGCCTCGCGGGCAATTCGGCGTTGAAAGAACTCTATCTCGATCAGGAGCATCACGACGGTTATCTCCGCGACCGCTGCGTGTTCCGGCCGGATATAAACATCGAGGATACGATGAACGTCATGGTGCGCTACGACACGGGCGCGACGCTCAGCTATTCCCTCAACGCGTTCAACTCGTGGGAAGGTTATCACGTGGCGTTCAAC
>CAZFCY010000321.1:1888-2124 GCA_964517665.1 uncultured Opitutaceae bacterium
CCCTCGCCGCCGGCGGACAAGTATCTGCGGCTCGCCGACGAGCGGGCGGGCGCGCATTCCGTGCTGGTCGGCGTCGCGGCGAACGAATGCTTCCAGACGGGCGCGACGGTGGAGATTGGCGCGCTGGCGCGGGGACTGGGCAAGCCGGACTACGCGCCGATGCCGTCGCGCGCGGCGCCGCTTCCGATGCCGGAGAAGAACGCGCGTCACTCTTGAGCCGATTCGATAAATCCTGG
>CAZFCY010000322.1:0-2109 GCA_964517665.1 uncultured Opitutaceae bacterium
CATCGCCGACGTGGACGTGGGCGAGAACATCGGAGCCAAGCTGCAGGAGGCGCAGGCGGAGGCGAACAAGAGCATCGCGCAGGCGCAGGCGGAAATCCGGCGCGCGGCGGCCGTCGCCGTCGAGCAGGAGATGAAGGCGCGCGTGCAGGAGATGCGGGCCAAGGTCGTCGAGGCGGAGGCGCAGGTGCCGCTCGCGATGGCGGAGGCGTTTCGCAGCGGAAACCTCGGCATCATGGATTACTACCGCATGCAGAACATCGAGGCGGACAGCGAGATGCGCAAGACGATCGCGAAGCCGGAAACCCCGCCCTCCCAGTAGGCCGCGGAAATTTTTGTATCCATGGAGTGGATACTCGACCATCTTCAGTTCGTCATCGCGGCGATCATCATCGTCGGCTATCTCCTGCGCGGGCTGAGGAAAACCGGCGATGACGAGGCTCCCGCGCCGGATCGACGCCGGCAACCGGACAGCGATCCGGGGGAGGCCGAGCGCACGCGGCGCATCCAGGAGGAGATCCGGCGGCGCATTCTCGAACGCCAGCGGGGAGCGCCGGCCGAGCCGCGGCCGGTCCTCGTTTTCGAGCGCGAGGAGGAGCCTCCCGCCTTGCGGCCGGACTATCGCGCGCCGGCGCCGCCTCCGATTCCCACGCGCATGGAGCCCGATCCCGCGATGGCGGCGGTTCTGGAAAGGCAGCGCGCGCTTCAAGAACAGTTGCAGGCCATCCGCGCCGCGCGGCCGGCCGACTCGCCCGCCAGGCGTGGCGCGCGCCTTCGCTCGAGCGTCTCCGCGAGTCGGCCGGGCGACGGCGCGCTGCGCGAGCTGAAGCGCGATCTCACCGGCGCGCAGGCGCTGCGCAAGGCGATCCTCTTGAGGGAGATTCTCGGAGAACCGGTCGGCCTGCGCCCCGGTTTCCCAGAGCTGCCGAAGCGGTGATCCCGCGGCCCCGCCAGGGAGGGCGGGGCTGACGATGCCGGATCGGGCGCCTCCGCGCTCAGCCCGCCGAAGACTCGAGAGCGCTCTCGCGTTTTCGCGCGCGCTCGAGGGCGGCGGCGAGTTCGCCGGGCTTGATCGGTTTGCTGACGAAGTCGTCCATCCCGGCTTCGGCGCAGCGTTCGCGATCGACCTGCATCGCGTTGGCCGTCAGGGCCACGATCCACGGTCGGTCGGCCGGATCCGGCTTCGAGGCGATGATGCGGCGGGTGGCTTCGATGCCGTCCATCTCGGGCATCTGCATATCCATGAAGATGATGTCGTAGGGCTGGCGCGAGAGCGCCTCGAGGACTTCGAGGCCATTGGCCGCCACGTCCGCCCTGTATCCGATCTTCGACAACATCCGCAGCGCGACCTTCTGGTTGACCACGTTGTCCTCGGCGAGAAGGACGCGCTCCGGCCGGGCGGCCTGATCCGGGGCGATCGCGCTCCGGCCCGGCGGCGGATCGACGGCGCCGGGCCTGGCCACGCATCCGAGGGCTCGGGCCATCGCGGCCGCCAATTCATCCGGGCGCGCGGGTTTGCTCAGGCAACCGGCGAAAAGGTCGCGCTTGAATTCCGTCGGGGAGTCGCCGAGCGAGGAGAGGAGGATGAGCGGAAGCCGGGGCTGCGCGTTTCCCGCCTGGATCGATCCGGCGAGCATGACGCCGTCCATGCCCGGCATCTGCATGTCGAGAAGGGCGAGATCGAAACGCGTTTCTCCTTCGAGCGCGCGCAACGCCTCGGGGCCGCTCGCGCACGTGGTCGAATCCATTTTCCAACTGCGCGCCTGGGCTGCGAGGATGGCGCGGTTGGCGGCGTTGTCGTCCACGATGAGCAGGCGGCGGCCCGCCAGCGTCTCGCGCGTGGCGCGGCGCTCCGCGCCCCCCTCGTCCGCCATCGCCTCCACGACGATGGTGAAGTAAAAGATCGAACCCATCCCCGGCGTGCTTTCGAACCACATCCGGCCGCCGAGCAACTCCGCCAGGCGCTTGCTGATGGCGAGGCCGAGGCCGGTGCCGCCGAACTTGCGCGTGGTCGAGGCATCGACCTGGGTGAACGATTGGAAGAGCCGCGACTGCGCCTCCTCCGGGATGCCGATGCCGGTGTCGCGCACGAATTGCAATTCTCCGTGCGCG
>CAZFCY010000323.1:0-2061 GCA_964517665.1 uncultured Opitutaceae bacterium
TCCCCGCGCGCAAGCCTTGATCATGGCAAACAATCCTTCCGGCCCTTCCCGCTCCATCTTTTCCCGCCCGCCGCTGTCTTCATTCTCATGAACCTCAAGACCCTCGCCCTGTTCGCCGGGCTGATGTTGATCGCCGTCCGGCCCGTGACCGCGCGCGCGGACCTTCCGTCCGCCCCGTTGACCATCACGAGCGAAGCCGAGCAGATCGCGCGCGGTTTCGCCGCCGCCTTCAACGACCTCCAGCGCACACCCGTCTATCTCACCTATGAGCGCGCCGGAAAGCTCTGGACGATCTCGAGCGTGACCTCCGTGCGCGCCGTCGGCGGCGTGCTCGTCATCGTGACCGACAAGCGCCTGACCTACGTGATCAACGCCCGCGACGTCATCGGCATGAGCGACGCCCCGCCGGAGAAGTGATCCGCGCCCACACGTGCATCCAGAATCCGGACACACCGCCCGCCTGCTCGTCCTCCTCGGCTGCCTCGCCGGATCGATCGCCACGATCGACGCCTCGCCCGAATCCACCACGCTTTCGCCGCAGGCGGGCGCGCGCTTCATCCCGATCGCCGAGGGCTGGGCGAGAAACAGCGTCAACACCACGATCTTTCGCCGGAACTCCGTCGCTTCGCACGCCGGCATCCAGTTCGCCGCCTTCTACGATCCGCGCGGCGAAGTCGTGCTCGCGCGCCGGAAGCCCGGCGAGGCGTCGTGGGAAACCAGCCACACCGGCCTGAAGGGAAACATCCACGACGCGCACAACGGCATCAGCATCATGCCCGACGGCGCCGGGATCCTCCACCTCGCGTGGGACCACCACAACGACCCGCTGCGCTATTGCCGCACGCTCGGCCCGGACACGATGCGGCTCACGCCTCCGCTGCCCATGACCGGCGCGAACGAATCCAGCGTGACCTACCCGGAGTTTCACCGCCTGCCGGATGGCGACCTGCTCTTCCTTTATCGCGACGGCGCATCCGGCCGCGGAAATCTCGTGATCAACCGCCTGCGCGCGGGCAGCGGCGAATGGACGCGCGCGCACGACGTCGTCATCGACGGCGAAGGCAAGCGCAACGCCTACTGGCAGGCATGCATCGACGACCTGGGCACACTCCACCTCTCGTGGGTCTGGCGCGAGTCGCCGGACGTGGCCAGCAACCACGACCTTTGCTACGCCCGCTCCCGCGACGGCGGCGTCACCTGGGAGGATTCGACCGGCCAGGCGCTGCCCCTGCCGATCCGGGAAGCCACGGCCGAGGTCGTCGCCCGGATCCCGCAGGGAAGCGGGTTGATCAACCAGACCTCGATGACCGCCGATGCCGACGGACGCGCGATCATCGCCAGCTATTGGCGCCCCGAAGGCGCGGCGGCGCCGCAGTACCACATCGTCCGCCGGACATCCGCCGGATGGTCCACCCAACAGGTCGGCGAGCGCGCGCTCGATTTCGAACTCGGCGGCGGCGGCACCAAACGCATTCCGATCTCGCGGCCGCAGGTCGTCGCCGACGGCGCGCGCTGCCTGGTTTTCTTTTCCGACGAAGAGCGCATGCGGCGCGTCTCGGTCGCCATCTGCGACGATCTCGCGCGCGGTGTCTGGTCGATCGAGGATCTCACGGCCGACACCGTCGGCCAGTGGGAACCCACGTTCGACACCGAGCTTTGGCGGACGAGACGCGAAGTTCATCTCTTCGTCCAGCGCGCCGCCCAGGGCGATGGCGAGCAGCTCGGAGATCTTCCGCCCCAGCCCGCCGGCATCCTCGAGTGGAGGCCGTAGGAACGGCGAAGCGGCGGCGAGCGGCGCAAGGCCAGGACGCGCGGTATTTGCGCGCCGGGTAATCCCACTCGGGCATTGGTCGATGGATGTTTTCAAACGCATCCGATATGCTCGATCGATCCCTCACTGCCCAACCCGACAAACTCGCCGCCAGCATGGTGAGCGGCGTCGGCCTCGTCTGCTCCCTTTCCACGGCGAGCGTTCTTCAATCCCTTTATCCCTTCGTGATCGCCGGCAGCCAGTTGTGTTCGGCACAGCGGGTGCAGTGGTGTGCGAGCTGAAGAAAAACG
>CAZFCY010000324.1:0-1992 GCA_964517665.1 uncultured Opitutaceae bacterium
AACGCGCGTGGTAGTAATCGATGACCTGGCGCAACGCCGCCTGATCGTCCGCGTCCACGCTCAGCGGACTGTCGAGCTTGGGCACGGTCGCGCGCTTCACCGGCGCGGCCGGGCCCGCGAGCGCGGCAAACTTGCCCGCCTTCAAAAGCTCGACGGCGTGCCGGAAGGACACGCCGTCAAACTTCTGCACGAACTGAATCACGTTGCCCGTCGCGTGACACGACACGCAACGCCACAGGCGTTTCGCGGGCGTGACATGCAGGCTGGGGTTTTTGTCGTCGTGGAACGGGCACAGCCCGACCAGGTCGCCGCGCTGCGGTTTTAATTCGATGCCGCGCGAGCGCACGACGGCCGCGAGATCGGTCTCGCGTTTGAGGCGCTCGATTTCGTCTTCGGGGATCATCGCCATAAGGTCAGAGCACGCGCCCGGTGGCCGGATCGTAACGGCCGCCGTCGGTGTCGAGCAGCCGCGTCCAGCGTTTTTCCGCGAGCGCGGGATGACGCTGCGCCAGGCGCAGCATGCGCCGCCCGTCGTCGCGCCAGCCGCACAGCGAGCGCAAACGCTCGTCCCAGGCGTGCTGCCACGCTTCGCGGATCACCGCGCGACCGAGCGCGGCGAGCTCCGCCGCGACGCCGTGCGCGACGGCGTACTTTTCCCAACCGTCCCACGGATACGCGCCGTAGGTGCTGCCCATCACCTCGTCATCGCGCAGCCGCGGCCTCGTCGCGGCGGAATCGGCCTCGTCGTCCGCGTTGAGCGGCATCGTGCGATCGAGCAACTCCGGCGGCAGCGTCGGCCCGGGCAGCGTGGTGAGCCAGGCGCCCGTCCATCCGGCCTCGGCGCAGCCGCGCCGCGTCTCGCCCTCGGCGAGATCGCACAGCCACTTTTCGAGAAGCGTCTCGATCCGTCCGTCGGCGCGCCCGCGCGCCAGCCGTAGCGCGATGCGCCACGTCGACGCGCTCACGCGCAGCGTGAGCCGTCGCGGCTGGAGCGGGTCGTTCAGCGGCATCGCACCGCCTCCGCCGGGGTCTTTCCGCCACTTCCAAACTTTTTTGTGGTTTCCATCCGCGCCCGAGTTGGCTGATATGTCTGCCAACATGCAAGCCTCAATCAGCCAACTCGCCTATCATTGGCCCATGCCTGGTGGTCGTCCTGCTTCCAAACCCGCGCCGAAGTTCGGCCAGCGCATGGCCGCGTTTCGCGTCGCGAAGGGTCTGTCTCAAGAGCAACTCGCCGAAGCGCTCGGCATGACGCGCTCGCGCGTCAACTACTACGAACGCGCGGCGAAGAACCCGAGCATGGAGGTGGTCGAGAAGGTCGCCGCGTTCTTCGGCGTCACCGTCGGCGAGTTGTTCAACGACGTTTCGCGCACGGCCAAAAAACCCGGTCCACCATCGCAATTCGCGAAGCTTGCCGACCGGCTCGATCAACTACCGCGCTCGCATCAGAAGGCAGTCGCCACGATGCTTGAGGGTTACCTCAAACAGATCGCTTCCTGAGCCGCGCGCAGCGCGGCGATTTCAGGCGCGCGGGGTTAGGCCGCGCAAGAGGCGGCGGAGCGCAGCGGAGCCGCCGGGCGGCTCGTGATCGCAGTGCAGCGACGAAGGAGCGGAACGGAGATCACGAGGCGTAGGCCGCAAGGAGCGTAGCGACGCGCAGGCCGCGACAGCGGCCGGAGTTGCGGCGCGGATACTACCGGAGCGCCGCTCTCACCGCAGCGGTCTGCCCCGATGCCGCTTTGCGGCAGAGGGGCTGTCCGCGGAGGTGTTCCTCAGCCCGCATCGCGGGCGGTCGAGTTGTTCTCCCGGCGGCTCGCCGCCGCCCTGCCTGCTGGATGCCGCGCGCACTCCAAACGCCCGCTGCGGGCGAGCGCGCGGCATCCGTGAGCGCCGGGCCGTCGCGGACCCGGCCGGAGCGAGCTTGCGAGCGCAGCCGCAGGCCGAGCGCAGCGAGCCGCAACGCCGACCCGCCGACCCGGCACCAATCCCGCG
>CAZFCY010000325.1:0-1972 GCA_964517665.1 uncultured Opitutaceae bacterium
GTCCCGCTCATGAACGGCGGCGGCCTCTTCGAAACCGGCGCCGGCGGCTCGGCCCCGAAACACGTCGAACAATTCCTCCACGAAAACTACCTGCGCTGGGACAGCCTCGGCGAATTCTTCGCGCTGGCCGCCTCGCTCGAGCACCTCGCCGACACCACGAAAAACGCAAAGGCCAAAGTCCTCGCTGAAACGCTCGACGCCGCGACCGGCAAATTCCTCGAAAACAACCGCTCACCGGGCCGCAAGCTCGGCACGATCGACAACCGCGGAAGTCATTTCTACCTCGCGCTCTATTGGGCGCAGGAACTCGCCGCGCAAACAAAGGACGCCGATCTCGCGCAGCGCTTCGCAACCATCGCGGAACAGCTCGCCGCGAACGAGGAGACCATCGCGGCCGAACTCCTCGCCGCGCAGGGCAAACCGGCCGACATCGGCGGCTATTACAAACCCGACGACGCCAGAGCCTCCGCCGCGATGCGACCGAGCGGGACATTCAACGGCATCCTGTCCGCGCTTTGACGAAGCCATCGGCCAAGGAAGCCCGACCTCCCGCAGCCGTGCTCGTCGCGTAGATCGAGGTTGCGACCGCTGGACGGCACAACCAGCCCGCGAAGCTTGCCTGGCTCATGGGGTAGGAGCGGCTTCAGCCGCGATTCATCCACGCAAGACTTTCGCATCGCGGCTTATGTAATCACGCGGTGAACCGAAGGGTCGTCGACGCGCAGAGAGACCTGCGCGGGAGCGCAGGGACTGGTCAATCGTCTCGAGTTGAAAGCTGTTTGGAATTACTCCGCCAATCCGTCCACCACGACGTCGAATCCGCTGTAGAGCATGCGTTCGGAATCGAACGGCGTGTTATCCCCATTGCACATCTCGCGGATGCGCGGATCGGCCATGATCTTTTTGTTGGCCGCGTCGCGCTGCGCTCGCGACTCGTACGTGATCCATGAGAAGACGACAGTCTCGTCCGGCTTCGCGCCGATGCCTTTGGGAAACGGCATTACAGACTCGCCGGTGGCGTCCTCGAGCACGCATTCCTTGTAATCGAGCGCGCCGTACTCGCGCCAGATCCGGGCGGATTGTTGCGCCATCGCAAGGTAGGCGTCGAGTTTGTGCTTCGGCACGGGAATGACAAATCCATCAACGTATTTGGCCATGATTTTGATCTCCTTGAGCGGTTTGGGCGCCTCGCGAATCGTCGCAAGGAGCATTCATAGCCTCAACGAACCAAATGGCTGATTTCGGACACGGCGACGTCCATTGCCTTGAAGGCCCGCTTTCCCGGTCCGGCAAGATGGAACTCGATCTCCGAGCGCGCTTGTTCGACGCCCGCACAACCCGTCAGGGCTGACTATTTTCTCCGACCTTTGGAGTGCGGCGACTTGTCGCCACACTCCAAAACAAGGCTGCGATTCCCGAGGACCGCGCGCCTCGCCCGCCCCTACGCTCCGATCTGAAAGCGCACGAAGCGGCGCACGACGATGTTCTCGCCGAGCTTGGCGATCTTTTCGGTGAGGATGTCCTTCACGGTCCTCTCGGGATCCTTGACGAACGGCTGATCGACCAGGCATGACGTCGAGTAGTATTTCTCGAGCTTGCCTTCCACGATCTTCTGCACGGCGGCCGGAGGCTTGCCCGCGGCCTGCGCGGTCGCGATTTCACGCTCCTGATCGAGGTCGGCCTGCGGGACCTCCTCGCGCGTCACGCACACCGGGCTGGCGGCGGCGATCTGCAAACAAAGGTCGCGGCAGAGCGATTTGAACTCGTCAGTCTTGGCCACGAAATCCGTCTCGCAATTGACCTCGATAAGAACGCCGACCTTTCCGCCGAGATGGATGTAACTCTCGATGAGTCCCTCGTTGGCGGCGCGGCCGGCTTTCTTCGCGGCGGAGGCGACACCCTTCTTGCGCAGAAGCGTCTCCGCCTGATCGAGATCGCCGCTGGCCTCGGTCAAAGCTTTCTTGCAGTCGAG
>CAZFCY010000326.1:0-1840 GCA_964517665.1 uncultured Opitutaceae bacterium
CATCGTCAACGGCATCTTCTTCAACCAGGGCCATGTCTGCTGCGCCGGCTCGCGCCTGCTCGCGCAGGAATCGATCGCGGACGCGTTTGTCGCGCGCCTGCGCCGCCGCGTCGCCACCCTGCGCGTCGGCGATCCACTCGACAAGAACACGGACATCGGCGCGATCAACTCGAAGGCGCAGCTCGACAGGATCCGCGAACTCGTGAAATCGGGCGTGGACGAGGGGGCGGAGATATATCAACCGCCGTGCCGCCTGCCTTCGACCGGGTGGTTCTTCAAGCCGACGCTTTTCACCGGCGTGACCCAGAGCCATCGCGTCGCGCGCGAGGAGATCTTCGGGCCGGTGTTGAGCGTCCTCACCTTCCGCACCCTCGAGGAGGCGGTCGAGAAGGCCAACGACACCGCCTACGGCCTGAGCGCCGGAGTCTGGACGGACAAGGGCTCGCGCATCCTGAAAATGAGCGCCGCCTTGAAAGCGGGAGTCGTCTGGGCCAACACCTTCAACAAATTCGACCCCGCCTCCCCCTTCGGCGGCTATAAAGAAAGCGGCTTCGGCCGCGAAGGCGGCAGGCAGGGCCTGGCCGATTACTGCAAACTAAGATAAACCACGGATTACACAGATGGGCACAGACTCAGGGTTCATGCACAAGGATCTGACGGAAGCGATCATCGGCGCGGCCATGCGCGTCCTGAATGCCCTGAAGGCTGGCCTTGTGCCCATCCGTGCAATCTGTGGTTAAACCTTCTTCTCCTCCCCATGACCCGTCTCGCGATCACCAAAACTCCCAAGTGTTATATCGGCGGGGCCTTCATCCGCTCGGAGAGCGGGCGGGTGTTTCCGCTCGAGGATTCCAAGGGCGCGTTCGTCGCCAACATCCCGCAATGCACGCGCAAGGATCTGCGCAATGCTGTCGAAGCCGCGGCGAAGGCGATCCCCGGCTGGGCCGCGCGCGCGCCTTACAATCGCGGGCAGATCCTTTACCGCCTCGCCGAGATGCTCGAGAGCCGCGCCAGCGACATGGCCGGGGCGATCGCGATCGACGGCGCGGCGCGGCCGGGGCGGGCGAGGCGCGAGGTCGCCGCGGCGTGCGACCGGCTCGTCCATTTCGCCGGCTGGGCCGATAAATACGAGCAGGTGCTGGGCAATGCCAACGCCGTCGCCTCGCCCCACTTCAACTTCACCGTCTGCGAGCCCGCGGGCATCGTCGGCGTGATCGCGGGGGATGCCGCGCCGCTGCTCGGCCTGATCAGCCAGATCGCGCCGATCATCGTGAGTGGCAACACCGTCGTGGCCCACGTTTCCGAGAGCCATCCGCTGCCTTCGATCGTGCTGGGCGAAATTCTCGCCGTCTCCGACCTGCCCGGCGGCGTGGTCAATCTCCTCACCGGTTATCGCCGGGAAACGCTCCCGACCTTCGCCACGCACGAGCACCTGCGCGCGCTCGACGCCGTGATCACGAGCCCCGAGGAGGCGAAGGCGCTCGGCCTCGGCGCCGCCGAAAGCGTGAAGCGCGTCAGGCTCCGCGAGGCCGCCACGCTCGACTGGCTCGACGAATCCGCGCACGAGAACGTCTATGCCATCCGTGATTTCGTGGAGTTCAAAACCACGTGGCACCCGATCGGAGCATGAGCGCGCGGCGGCATTTTGCATGAAAACCCGCTCCGCTCGATCCGCCGAAACAGCGCGAACGAAAGGTGTTCCGCGCTTCGGGGCGAAGATCGCAAAACCGATCGGCGGTTTCGACGGCGCAATCCTTTTCATCGGCTCCTCCACACTCCCGGGAACATCGGCGATCTTCGGCGCGCCCAAGGAACGGTTCAGGGCGCCCGCTCACAAAGA
>CAZFCY010000327.1:0-1820 GCA_964517665.1 uncultured Opitutaceae bacterium
AGGACACCGAGACGTTCATCCGCTGCGTGGAGAACGCCCTGCGCTTCTTCGGCGGCGTTGCGCGCACAGTCGTGGTGGACAATCTCAAGGCGGCCGTGCTCGAAGTCGACTGGTTCGATCCGCTGATCAATCCGAAGCTCGGCGAGTTCGCCACACACTATAACACATTGATATTGCCGACCCGGCCCGCGCGCCCCGAGCACAAGGGCAAGATCGAGGCTGGCATCAAGTACGCGCAAAACAACGCGCTGAAGGGCCGGAGTTTCCCCAGCTTGGCGGCGCAAAATCTCTTTCTAGGCGAGTGGGAACGCAATGTCGCTGACACGCGCATCCACGGCACGGTGCGCCAGCAGGTGGGCGCGCTCTTCGAGGCGGAGCGCGCCGCCCTGCAGCCGCTGCCCGCCTCGCTCTTTCCCAGCTTCGTGGAGGCGCGCCGCAAGGTCCATCGCGACGGCCACGTCGAGTTCGCCAAAGCCTATTACTCGGTCCCGCCGGAGTACTTCGGGCGCGAAGTCTGGGTGCGCGCCGAGTCGCGCCTGGTGCGCATCCTCAACCATCGCCTCGAGGTCATCGCCGCGCACGCGCGCGTCGATCCCGGCCGTTTCGCCACGACCGAGGCGCACATCCACGCGCACAAGCGCAGCGGCATCGAGCGCGGGGCCGACTACTGGCTGCGGCGCTGCCGGCTCATCGGCCCATGCACCGGCAAGTGGGCCGAGGCGCTCTTCGCCCAACGCGATCTCTACGCCCTGCGCTCGCTCCAGGGACTCGCCGGCCTGGCCAAACAACATCCGGCCGACGCCATCGAACACGCCGCCGGGCGCGCCCTCGATCGCGGCCTGGGGCGCCTGCGCGACCTGCGCCGGCTCATCGGCGACGACGACAAGATCGCGCAGATCCACTTTCTGGATACACACCCGCTCATCCGCGACATGGACGCCTACCGGCTCGATCACTTTTCCAATCCATGAACCTCGACACTGTATTAAAACAACTCCGGCTCTCCGCCCTCGCCCAGACGCTCTCGCTGCGCCTGCAGGAAGCCGCCGCCAACCGGCTCTCCCACGCCGAGTTCCTCGAGCTGATCCTGCGCGACGAGCTCAACGTGCGCGAGCAGCGCAAGATCTCACGGCGCACCCAGGCCGCCGAGTTCACCGCGCTCAAAAGCCTCGAGGACTTCGACTGGCGCTTCAACCCCTCCATCTCGCGCAAGGACATTTACGAGCTCGCCGCCGGCCACTTCATCCGCGCCGCCACCGACGCGCTCTTCGTCGGCCCGCCCGGCGTCGGCAAATCCCACCTCGCCCAGGCCATCGGCTACGAGGCGATCAAACAGGGCTTCCTCGTGCGCTACCGCTCCATCTTCGACCTCGTCGCCGACTTCCTCTCCGAAGAGGCCCTCGCCCGGCGCGACCGCCTCCTGCGCGGATACCTCAAACCCGACCTGCTCATCATCGACGACATGGGCTTGAAACAACTGCCCAAGCACGCCGGCGAGCATCTGCTGGAGGTCATCATGCGCCGCTACGAAAACCGCTCCACGATCATGACCAGCAACCGCCCTCTCGAAGACTGGGGCAAGCTGTTGCAGGACGTCCCCACCGCCGGCGCCATCCTCGACCGCTTCCTGCACCACGCCCACCTCATCGCCATCAACGGCAAAAGCTACCGCCTCAAAGACGCCGCCACACGCAAATCCCCTCCCGCCTCCGCATCTGCGGACTTGTCACCAGCCATCCAAACCCATTGAAAACACCCCCCGCGAAGTGGCTGGTTTTGATTCGACCACTACTGGCTGGTTTTCAAGTGACCCGTGACAG
>CAZFCY010000328.1:0-1816 GCA_964517665.1 uncultured Opitutaceae bacterium
CGACGACATGCCGTTCCTGGTCGATTCGGTGATGGGCGAGATCGCCGAGCAGGGACTCAAGGTGCGGCTGGTGGTGCATCCGGTGCTCGTGGTCGAGCGCAACCGCGACGGCACGCTCGGCGCGTTTCGCGGCGGCGGCGGCGGCGGCGACAACGGCGCGGCGCGCGAGAGCTTCATCCATATCCATGTCGATCCGGTCGCGGATGCGGAGCGCCGCAAGGACGTCGTGGCGCGGCTCGAGGCCATGCTCGGTGAAGTCCGTGTCGCGGTGACGGACTGGGGCGCGATGCAAACGCGCGTGGAGCAGGCTGTTGCCAGCCTGAAGGACACGCCGCCGCCGCTTCCGGTCGCGGAAATTTCCGAAGCGATCCATTTCGTCGAGTGGCTGCTCGCCGACAACTTCACGTTTCTCGGCATCCGGGACTATGTCCTGACCGCGAACGGACAGGGGCTCGACCCGGCGTCCGGCAGCGGACTCGGCATCATGCGCGCCGGCGACATGCAGGTTTTGCGGCACGGCGGCGAGACGCTCGAATTCACCCCTGAGATCATGGCGTTTCTGAAGGAGCCGAAGCTCCTGATCGTGACCAAGGCGAATGTCCGTTCGCGCGTCCATCGACGCGCCTATCTCGACTACATCGGCCTCAAGCGATTCAACGCGCAGGGACAGCTTGCCGGCGAGTTGCGCATCGTCGGCCTGTTCACATCGACCGCCTATACGCGCGCCTCGCGCGCGATCCCGTATCTGCGCCGCAAGATCGCGGCGATCGAGGCGCGCGCGGGATTCGATCCGAAAAGCCATTCCGGCAAGGCGCTCGCCAACATCCTCGAGACCTATCCGCGCGACGAGCTGTTCCAGATCGACGACGAGACGCTGTACGACTTCACCACGGCGATCCTGCAACTGGAGGAGCGCCCGCGCGTGCGCGTGCTGGCGCGCCGCGATCGCTTCGACCGGTTCGTCTCGGTGCTGGTGTTCGTGCCGCGCGAGCAGGCCGACAGCCGCCTGCGCGGCGCGGTCGGCAGTTATCTCGCGTCGGTCTTCGACGGCCGGGTATCGGCATTCTATCCGTACTACACCGAAGGACCGCTGGTGCGCGTCCACTTCATCATCGGCCGCAAGGGCGGTCCGACGCCGAAGGTCGGCCGGGCAACGCTGGAACGGTCCATCGCGGCGATCGTGCGAAGCTGGAGCGACTCGCTGTTCGAGGCGCTCGGAGCCGCGCAGCCGCCGGAGCGCGCGCGCGACCTGTTCGAGCGCTATCGCGCCGCGTTTCCCGCCGCCTATCAGGACGACTACCGGCCCGCCGACGCGGTCGCCGGCATCGGCATGATCGAGAGGCTCACGCCGGAGCGCCCGCTCGCCGCAGATTTCCACCATCGCGACGGCGCGGCGCCGGGCGCGGTGGGTTTGAAAATCTGGAGCCTGGCGCGGCCGCTGCCGCTCTCGGAACGCGTTCCGGTGCTGGAAAACATGGGTTTCCGGGTGGTCGACGAGCGCACCTACCGGGTGACGCCGGACAGGGGTGAGGCTGCGAGCGAGGTTTCGGGCGACGTCTGGTGTCACGACATGCTGCTGCAGCGCGCCGACGGCGAGGAGGCCGATCTCGGAGAGACCGGCGGCGATCTCAAGGCGCGGCTGGAAACCGCGTTCCTGGTCGTGATGGGCGGCGCCGGCGAGAATGACGGCTACAACGCATTGGTGCTGACCGGCGGCTTGATGTGGCGCGACGTGACGCTGCTTCGCACCGTGTCGCGGTTCCTGCAGCAGGCGCGCGTGCCGTTCTCGCAGGATTATATGTGGGCGACGCTGCGC
>CAZFCY010000329.1:0-1800 GCA_964517665.1 uncultured Opitutaceae bacterium
GTCTCCTCGACGATGCGAACCCGTATGTCCGCGCGCGCGCCGTCTGGCTGCTTTCCCGGCTGGGCGCCGGCGGACTCGCGCGTATTCAAAAAATCCTTACAGGCGACGACGAGCGGATGCGCGTCGCCGCCTTCCGCGCGCTGCGGCGGATGGATCATCGCGTGCTCGAGCACGCGGCGTTGTTGTCCACCGACCCATCGCCCGCGGTCCGGCGCGAAGTCGCGCTCGCGATGCGCGACGCGCCGTTCGAAGCGGCGCGCGACATTCTGTTGAACCTCGCGCGTTCCTTCGATGGGGCCGATCGCGCCTACCTCGAGGCATGGGGCATCGGCTGCACAGGCAAGGAAGCGGAAATGTACCGCGCGCTCGCGGCGCTCGCGCCGGATGCCGAACCGGTGAAGTGGACGCCCGCCTTCGCGCAGCTCGTGTGGCGGCTCACGCCCGAGGCGGCGGCGCCTGCCTTCGCCGCCCGCGCGGCGGCCTCGTCGTTGAGCGAGAGCGAACGACTCGCCGCCGTCACCGCGCTGGGTTTTCTCCAAGGCGACGCGGCCCCGAAGGCGCTGCTCGAACTCGCCGAACATGGCGAAGGGATGGCGCAACGGCACGCGTTGTGGTGGCTGCTCAACTACAGAAAATCGCGCTGGAGTTCGTATCCGGTGGACGCGGAACTGAAGTCGCGCGGCCTCTACGATCCCGACGCCATCACGGTCGTTCCAAGCCTGGTTCCTGAACCGGGACCGAACACCCTGCCCGCGCCGGTGGAGATCGCGGCCTTGAAGCCCGACGTGGCGCGCGGCGCGGAAAAGGCGCGGAGCTGTTTTCTTTGCCACCGTCTCGGCGACGAGGGCATCGACTACGCGCCGAACCTCACGGACTGGGCTTCGCGCCAGACAACGGAGGTTGCGATCCAGGCGATCGTCGATCCTTCCGCCGACATCGCGCATGGCTTCGATGGACACGAGCTCATCATGCGCGATGGCACGGTCGTCCACGGCATCGTCGAATCGTGGGAGGATCCGCTCGTGGTGCGTTCGATGGGCGGCGTCACGCAACTGATTCCCGCCGCCATGATAAAGGAGCGCGCGCGTCTCCACCGCTCGCTCATGCTCAGCGCCGAACAACTTGGACTGAATGCGCAGGACGTGGCCGATATCGTCGGCTACCTTCGCGCGCAGGCGGCGAACTGATTCGATGAGCGCCGATCCCGCCGGGACCAGAGGCGAAACAAGCGAGACTGTGGCCGGTCCCATGGACATGAACTCCCCACACGCCCGCGCGCGCTCGAGGCCGGCGCCCGTCCGGCTCGAGCGTTGCGATCTCCAACAATGCGAAGCGATGTGCTGCTACGACGGCGCCTACCTCGAACCCGACGACGAGGCGCGGATCGCCGCCGCGCTGGAGCATTATCCCTCGTTCTTCCGACACCTGCCCGCGGACCCCATCGTCGAGGAAAACTGGCGCGGGCACGGCGCCGGGAGGAAAACCGCGAAACGTCCCTGGACCTACCGCCGCGCCATCCCGGCTCACTTCACCTCGACCCGGTGCGTGTTCACCGAGGAGAACGGCTATTGCAGCCTCGAGACGGCCGCCCGCGCGCACGGCCTGCACCCGTGGACGTTCAAGCCGACGACCTGCTTCCTCTTTCCCATGCCCAGCGACGATCCCGACGACGAACCGGCCCGACCCGGCGAGGATCCACACGACCTCGGTCCGGACTATCCGGGATACGCGACGATCATCGACTGCGGCAAACACCGCCCCAACGGCCGGCCGTGGCGCGAGGTGCTTCGCGAGGAACTC
>CAZFCY010000330.1:0-1778 GCA_964517665.1 uncultured Opitutaceae bacterium
TTGCCCCGTGCACAGGATGCCCATGCCCATCCGCTTCTTCCTGCTGATCCATCTCGCGCTCGTTCCCGGTCTCTTTGCGGCCACGGAGATTTCCCTCTCCGGCGATCGCTGGTTCATCAATGGTCGGATCACCAACCCGGGCTCGCCCGCCGAGGGATTGCTCATGAACGCGCGCATGGCGAACGCCACGTTCGAGGATCGCAACAAGCCCGACTTCGATCCCGAGGCCAACGCCGATGCCTTCATCGCGCGGATCCCCGAGTACGCCGCGCACGGCATCAACGCCTTCACCTTCTGCCTGCAGGGCGGCAATCCCGAATACGAGGGCGCGATCAATTCCGCCTTCGAGCCCGACGGCACGCTGCGCATCGACTACATGCGTCGCATCGAGCGCGTCCTGCGCGCCTGCGACGAGCACGGCGTCGCCGCCATCCTCACGTATTATTATCAACGTCAGGTGAACATTCTGCGGGACGAAGCCGCCGTTCGCGCCGGCGTCGAGAACGCCACGCGCTGGGTGCTCTCCCTGGGTTTCCGGCACGTTTTGATCGAAGTGGCCAACGAGCATGCGCACGGCGGCTTCGCCTCCCACCCGATCATTCGCAGCGGCGCGGGTCAGGCGAGCCTCCTTCGGCTCGTGAAACAGATCGGGCCGCGCCTGCTCGTCACGACGAGTGGCTATGCCAACGCCCGCATCGATCCCGAGGTCGCCGCCGCCTGCGATTTCCTCTCGCCGCATTGGAACCTCGTGAAGGTGGAGGATATGCCCGACCGCGTGCAAACGCTGCGGCGTTTCAACAAGCCGATCGTGTGCAACGAGGATCTCAAAGCCGGCGCCGATCAGCTCCGCGCGCTGCGCGCCTCCGTCGAACTCGGCTGCGGTTACGGCATCATGGAAAAACACGTCAACCAGACGTTTCCCTTCCGTTTTGAAGGCGCCGCCGACAACCCCGCCTACTATGCCACGCTGCTCGAGCTCACCTCTCCGCCGCCGCCTGTGATTCGCGAGCGCGACGGCGAGGTCGCCTTCGAAGCGGAAAGCGGTTCCGGCAATTGGAAGCGCATCCCGTCGCCCACGGGTTCCGCCGTGGTGGATCCCGGCTACGGGCGCATGATATACGACATCGAATTCACCAGGCCCGGCAAATACTACGTCTTCCTCTTCGCCCGGCAGGGCGTGGCTGGCCGCGGCAAGGGAAAGGAAAACGATATAGCGCTCACCCTCGGCGGCGAGAAACTCTACGGAGCCGACGACAAGACCCGGCCCGTCGGCATGCGCAGCGGCGGCGACTGGAAATGGGGCAAACTGCCGAAGGGACCGGGCAGCCACACGCCGGACGCCATTCGCAACCACCCGGTTTACTTCCTCGTGCGCGAGCCCGGCCGGCTCCGCTTCGAGATGTCGCACCGCAGTGAGAATTTCGCCGTCGACAGGATCAGCCTGCGCCTCGAAACGCCGGAGCCCCCGCAATAGCGCCTCAACATGCATCTCTCACATCCCATGCCCCACGCCGCCGGGAAAGCCGGCGAATCACCGGCGCAAGCTCCGACCGGCGTTTCCACCTCCAACTCTTCATCCACTTCCAACCCGACCACACAAAAAGAATGAAAACAAAAAACCTGCTCATCATCATCGCCGGCCTCGCCGCCGGAACCGCCAGCGGCCAGAACGCCGCGCCTGGCGTCGCGCCCGAGGAACAAGACGAGTCCCTCGTCATCCTTTCTCCCTTCGAGGTCAATGACTCGCAAGACACCGGCTACCAGGCTCGCGAGACCCT
>CAZFCY010000331.1:0-1722 GCA_964517665.1 uncultured Opitutaceae bacterium
CCCCTTCAGGGACTCCGGCACGTCGCCGCGCACGATGCGGGCCGCCAGGCCTTCCACGATGGCGGTCTTGCCCGTGCCCGGCTCGCCCACCAGCACGGGGTTGTTCTTGGTCTTGCGCGAAAGGATGCGGATGACGCGGCGGATCTCGCCGTCGCGCCCGATCACGGGATCGAGTTTGCCCCTGCGCGCCTGCGCGACGAGATCGAGGCCGTATTTCTCGAGCGCCTGGTAGGTGGCTTCGGGATTCTGCGAAGTCACGCGCTGGTTGCCGCGCACGTCCTTCAACACATTGAGCACGCGGGCGCGATCGAGGTTGAAACTCTTCAGGAGTTTCGCGAGCGCTTCAGGCTTCGCGACGTCGATCAGGCCGAGCAGGACGTGCTCGACCGAGATGTATTCGTCCTTGAGCTTGGCTGCTTCGGATTCGGCGCGCGTGAGGACGTCGTTCACCGCCTGGGTGACGTAGATCTTCGATGTATCGACGCTGCCGGACACTCGCGGGAAGCGGTCGAGTTCGCGATCGAGCGAGAGGCGGACGGCGTTCGGCGTGATGTCGAGTTTCCTCAACACGCCCTCGACGATGCCGCCTTCCTGCGCGAGCAGCGCCGCGAAAAGGTGGAGCGTATCGACTTCGTTGTGATTGTGGCGTCGCGCCTCGCTCTGCGCTTCCATCAGCGCCGCGCGCGACATCTCGGTCATGCGATTGGGATCCATGGTGATGTTTTCAAGGGGCAACGCAGCATTCGTTCCGACGCGGATGGCGTGGCCGCCGGCAGGCGTTTCATCACTTTACGCCCTGATGCTCAATCCATTCTGAACGCGCCCGTCCCCGCGCTCGCCGCGCGTGTCACGCGCCTTGGGGCATACGGGCGCAGCGTTGCCCTCATTTCCGGGACATTCTGGGCCGCCTCCGCCAGGGGTATCGAGCCGGAATTTTGTCTCGTACGTTACAGAATTCCGGCTCGTGGGAAACAGCGGCGGCTGGCGGGCGGTCAGGCGAGAAGGCGGCAGATGAGCAGCTCGCGTTCGTAGACCATCTCCTTCGGGAGGTGCGCGTGGAGATCGAGGAAGAGGACTTCGTGATCGATCACCTCGCGGCGCCAGGCATCGCGATCGATCGACATGATCGCGTCCCATTTTTCGCGCGGGAACCGGAGGCCCTTCCAATTGATGTCCTCGTAGTGCGGCGCCCAGCCTATCGGCGTCTCCTTTCCGATCGCGCGGCCGCGGGCGCGGTCCACGATCCATTTGAGGACGCGCATGTTTTCGCGATAGCCGGGCCAGATGAACCTGCCGGCGGCGTCCTTTCGGAACCAGTTGACGTGAAAGATGCGCGGGGTCTCGGCGATGCGGCCCTGCATGTGGATCCAGTGGCGGAAGTAGTCGCCCATGTGGTAGCCGCAAAACGGCAGCATCGCCATCGGATCGCGTCGCACCTGCCCGATGGCGCCGGCGGCGGCGGCCGTTTTCTCCGAGCCCATCGTCGCGCCCACGTAAACCCCGCTCGTCCAGTTGAAGGCTTGGTACACGAGCGGCATCGTGCCCATGCGCCGGCCGCCGAAGATGAAGGCGCTGATCGGCACGCCGGCGGGATCCTCCCAGGCCGGATCGATCGTCGGACACTGGCTGGCGGGCGCGGTGAAACGGGCGTTGGGATGCGCGGCCTTTCTGCCGCTGTCGGGCGTCCATGCATTGCCCTGCCAGTCGATGAGTCTCGGCGGC
>CAZFCY010000332.1:0-1684 GCA_964517665.1 uncultured Opitutaceae bacterium
GCCGCGGCCCGCCCGGCCACTCACACCTTGAAGTAGTGCTCCCAGCCGGCGCGCGGGGGCTCCATGGCGAGGAGTTCGTTTGCCCTGGCGTTGTTGGTGAAGCGCCTCGCCGCCGGGTCGAAGCGCAGCCTGCCGCCGAGGCGCTGGGCGATGACGCCGAGAATGAACACCTGCGACAGCGGGCCGGAGATATGGAACGGCGACTTCGTCTCCTCCCGGCCGAGACAGGCCAGCGCGAAATTCTGGAAGTGATCCGAGAACCCGCCGGTCACGCGCGGCAGGGTCGGCGCGAGTTCGCGCATCTTCTCGTGCGGGATGACGCGCAGTGTGTCGCCGTGCGTGCCGCCGAGGAAGGTGAGATTCCTGCTGTAGATGAACTTGCCGTGCTTCTGCTTGAACTCCGTGGTGGCGCCCAGCTCGGGCGGCAGTGGCGGAAGGTTGGCGACGCCGTCGTACCAGAACACCTCGACCGGAGGCATGGCTCCGCGGGCGGCGAAGTCGAAGCGGATCGTCGAGGCCTGCGGGAAGATGAAATCGTTGGAACCTTCGCGCTTCACGGCCTCGATGGCATGCGGCAGGCCGAGCGCGAGGAAGCGGTGGCAGGTGTCGAGAATGTGCGGGCCCCAGTCGCCGAAGGCGCCGTTGCCATAGGCGAACCAGCCGCGCCAGGCGCCGGGATGCAGCCGCGGGCTGTAGGGATGAACGGGCTTGTTGGCGTTCCAGAGATCCCAGTCGATGGTGGCGGGCGTCGCGTCGCCCGAGTCGAAGCCCGACACCTCCCAGCCGTGCCAGCGACGCGCCGAGTTCATGAACATGTCGATGCGCGTGACGTCGGCGATGACGCCGGCCTCGGTCCACGCCTTGAACTGGTGGTAGTTGTTGCCCGAGTGCCCCTGGTTGCCCATCTGCGTGACCACACCGCTCTTCGCGGCCTGCGCCATGAGCAGATCGACCTCCCGGAATGTGTGGGCCAGCGGCTTCTCGAGAAAGACGTGCTTGCCCGCCCGCATCGCGTGCATCGCGACGACGAAGTGCGTGAAATCCGGCGTCGCGATGATGACGGCCTCGAAGGTGTCGCCCGCCACGGCAAACATCTCGCGATAGTCCTGGAACAGTTTCGCATCCGGAAATATGCCCCGCGCCTCCGCCGTGTGTTCGGCCATGAGATCCACGTCGCACATCGCCGTCGTCTCGATGAGGCCGGTGTCGCGGAAGGTCTTCACCAGATCCAGCCCGCGGTGGCCGATGCCCACGAAGGCCACCTTCAGCCTGCGGTCCGCGGGACCGGTCTCCGCGGCGCGCACGAGGCGCGAGGGCGCGAGCGTCAGGGCGGCGCCGGCAGCCAGCGAAGCGGTGAGGAAGCGACGCCGGGAGGGATCGGCGGCGGGGCGGAAATTCCGGGTCGGGGACATAAGGAAGTAAGACGGACGATCCGCGCGATTGTTTCGCCGCATCCCCGGCAAGACAAGTCCCGCCTGCCTCGGAAAGACCGCTCGGAAGAGCCGCGCGCAACGGCGCGCCGAGCGCGGGCAGCGTCGCCAGAAAATGGATACGCGCCTTGGCTTCGCGCCTCAGCGGCGCATGACGCGGCCCGCCGCGGGAGCGGGGGAGGGCCCGGCTCCCGCGGGCCGGGCTGCGGGGAAGCGAACGGTTTTTCGGCTCAGTCGAGGCGCACTTCGCGGCC
>CAZFCY010000333.1:0-1598 GCA_964517665.1 uncultured Opitutaceae bacterium
CCAGGAAATCCAGGCCGAAGCAAGCTTCGGGGTTTCCGACCCAAAGGGAATGAAGTCGCTGCCATCGGCCCCGGGATTTGTTCCGGTTCGCTTCGCGCCCGGTCTTGTCGCTTCGCTCGGAACGACTTTTGACTGCGACGCCGCCTCATTCCCTTGCTCCCTCATCCCCTCCGCCGGTGTTGGCGGCGTACCAGATCATCATGCGCCGCAGGCCGTCCTCGAGTTGGACGGATGGCTTGAAGTCGAGTTCCGCGCGCGCCTTGCGGATGTCGGGGCAGCGGCGGTTGGGATTGTCCACGAGGTAGTCCTTGTCGGCGCTGACGCCGCGGACGACTTTTCCTTTGTATCCAAAAAGTTGCGACGAGAGGCGGACGAGCGCGTCGGCGACGTCGCCGATCGAGATTTCGGGCGTCTCGACGCCGATGTTGTAGGCTTCGCCGGGGCGGCCGCGGACGAGGATCTTGAGGTAGCCGGCGATGGCGTCGGTGATGTAGCAAAACGTGCGGGTGGGCGAGCCGTCGGAGAGCATCACGATGTCGCGCCCGGCGAGGATGTCGCGCGCCATGTCGGGGAGCACGCGGCCGTCGGTGATCTTGAGGCCGGGGCCGTAGTTGTTGAACGGGCGGGCGGTCTTGATCGGCAGGCCGTAAACCCCGGCGAAGTTCACGCACAGCGTCTCGCCGTAGCGTTTCGACTCGTCATAGCACGCGCGCGGGCCGGTGCAGGAGACGTTGCCGCGATAGGTCTCGGGCGTGGGGATGTTTTCCGGGGTCGGATCGCCGTAGATCTCGCTTGTCGAGTAGAAGAGAAAACCCTCGACCGGACGGCGGCCGGATTCCTGGCGCGCGCGGCAATGCTCGAGGAGATAACGCAGGCCGTTGACGTTGGCATCCATCGTCTCGATCGGGTGCTTGCGGTAGAAGATGGGCGAGGCGATCGAGGCGGCGTGGATGATGAAATCGAAATCCGGGAAATCCGCCGGGAGCGGATGCGTGATGTCGTGCCTGACCAGCTCGAGATGCGGATTGCCGGAAAGTTTTTCAAGCCACCCGGGCATGCCGCGCGAGAAGTTGTCGTAAACGGAGACCTTGACCGGCCCCGCCGCGCCTTCGCGGGTGTTGGCGTGAAGGAGCGCCTGGACGAGGTAGTAACCGAGAAAACCGGCGCCGCCGGTGATCAGGATCGTCCTGCCCGCAAGTTGCGGAAGCTCGGTCGCGAGCGCGTCGCAGATGTTGTCGAGGTCTTCGTTGATGATCGAAGCGGCGTCTTTCATGAGTGTCGGCGGCTGTGCGGCAGTCGAAGGTCTGAAGGTCGAAAGTTGAAAGGCGGAGCGGCTGCGCCGCGGTCGAAGGTATGAAGGTCGAAAGTCGCAGGTCGGTGAAGTAGAATCACGGAGGAACGGGAAGTCGGAAGATTGGTTAATCGGATTGTTGTTCGCGCGTTTCACTTCTGGATTCTCGGAGGGACGATTTCCCTGCCGCGGGTTCGCGTTTACAACAGGTTGGGGAAGAGGCGAAAGGGAATTTCCGCGCCTTTGCGTCTCGAGCGAAGCGGGCGCGAGGTTGGATCGGATGGAGAGAGGTCTCGCGCAGAGGCGC
>CAZFCY010000334.1:0-1585 GCA_964517665.1 uncultured Opitutaceae bacterium
CATCTTCGCCACGATGTTGAGTTCGATCACCTTCATGGCGATTCCCGCCAAGGCGTATGCGACAGACTGGGTCTACGCCGCCGGCAACCTCGCGCCGCTCCTGCTGGCGCCGATCGTGATCGCGTTCTATTTGCCGTTCTTTCGTCAGCTCGATGTCACCTCCGCCTACGAGTATCTCGAGCGTCGTTTCAATCTCGCCGTCCGCCTCTACGCGAGCGCCTCCTTCATCCTCTTTCAAACAGGGCGGATGGCCATTGTCATCTTCCTGCCCGCGCTTGCGCTCTCGGCGGCGGTCGGGATCGATATCCATCTTTGCGTGATACTGATCGGCGTCACCTGTTCGCTCTATACCGCGCTCGGCGGGATCGAGGCCGTGGTCTGGACCGACGCTGTGCAGGCGATCGTGCTCCTCGGAGCCGCCGTCCTCAGTCTCGGTTTGATCGCGACGCGCCTCGAAGGCACGCCGATCGACTGGTGGACCGACGCCATGGCCGCCGACAAGTTGCGCCTCTTTGAATGGAGCTGGGATCTCACCACCGCCAGCGTCGCGGTCGTCATCATCGGCAGCCTCTTCTCCAACCTCGCGCCCTATACCGCGGACCAGGCGGTGGTGCAGCGTTATATCACCACGCGCGACGCGCGAACGGCCGCGCGCGCCATCCGCCTCAACGCCTGGCTGACGGTGCCGGCCACAATCCTCTTCTTCACCATTGGCGCCGCGCTGTTCCTGTTCTTTCGCCAACATCCCGAGGCGCTGGAACCCGGGCTGGGAACCGATTCGGTCTTTCCGCTCTTCATCGCGCGCTTCATGCCGCCAGGCGTGGCGGGCATCGTCATCGCGGGCATCTTCGCCGCCGCGCAATCCACCGCCTCGAGCAGCGTCAACAGCGTCGCCACGGCGATCGTGACCGACTGGGTGCGACGTTTTCGTCCCGGCCTCGCGGACCACACCTGCCTGCGCCTCTCGCAATGGCTCTCGCTCGCGCTCGGCCTCTGCGGCACCGGCGCGGCGTTATATCTTGCCAGCGCCGATGTGCGTTCACTCTGGGACGCCTACCTCGCCCTGCTCGGTTTGCTCGGGAGCGGGCTGGCTGGCCTCTTCGCGCTCGGCATCTTCAGCAGGCGCGCCACGGGAGCCGGCGCCTTGATCGGCGCAATCGCCGGGGCCGTCACGCTTTACTACATACAGCGCCACACACCGCTGCACTTTCTCGCTTACGGAGCGGTCGGCACGCTCACCTGCGTGATCGTCGGCTGGCTCGCCAGCGTCGCGCTGCCCGCGTCGAAGCGCAATCTCCATGGGCTGACGCGGCATACGCTCCGCTGAACGGCGACGATGTTTTCCACTTTCGCAGCACCGTCTCGGCGCGGGCGGCGAACTCCTTCAAAAGCCTTGGGAATTGCCCCGGGGGCATTCTCGAAGCGTAGGAGCGGCTTCAGCCGCGATCCGTGATCGAACGCGCGTTCGATCGCGACTGAAACCACTCCCACCCCGGCGACAAAGCAGGCTTCGGAGAATGAATCCGCAAGGTCATTCAAACCGAAAGGAATAGAGCTTTGTCCGATTGGAGCGAAACTCCAGGGC
>CAZFCY010000335.1:0-1515 GCA_964517665.1 uncultured Opitutaceae bacterium
CAGACAGAGCTGGTCCCTCCATTTCAAACCTTGTCCTCATCTCCCTGGAGGGACGCCCTCCGTGTCGTCCGGTTGGAGAAACGAGAGCCGGGGGTATTCGCGGACCGGACGGAGCCGGTCCCTCCAATGCCGCGGGGCTTGCCCCGCGGATCTTTATCGCCGCTTTTATCCGCATCCGCGCCTCTCTCTCTTGCGCCCAGATTGCCCGCGACGGCTTCGCTGGAGATATGGCGCTCTCGCTCTCTGGATCAGTTTGCGTGTGGGCGAAACGGAGGTCGTCTCCGTGAGTTCGCGGCCGCGCCTGGGGGTGTTTGGTGGAACCTTCGATCCGGTCCATCTCGGGCATCTCATCGCGGCGCAGGACGCGGCCGAGGCGATGCGGCTCGATCGTGTGCTGTTCATGCCCGCCTTCCGCGCGCCGCTCAAGGATCGCCCGCCCGCGATCGACGATGCCGCGCGGCTGGCCCTGCTCGAGGCGGCCGTGGCCGGCGACGGGCGCTTTGCGGTATCCACCCTCGAGTGGGAGCGGGGCGGCGTCAGTTTCACCATCGACACCGCGCGCGAGCTGCGCGCGCGCCACCCGGAGCACGAACTTTTTTGGATCATCGGCACGGACCAGGCGGCGCGCCTCCCGCAGTGGCATCGGATCGAGGAACTCGCTCGCTTGCTGGAGTTTATCGTCCTGAGCCGGCCGGGCCACGAGGCGGGGGTGGAAACGCTGCCCGATTTTTTGCGGCTTCACTTTGTGCGCGCCCACGTCTTTGACATCAGCTCCAGCGAGATCCGCGCCCGCATCGCCGAGGGGCTGCCCGTGCGGGCATTTCTTCCCGCCGCCGTGGCCGCGCGGATCGAGCGGGACCGACTCTATCGATAGCGCATGCCAACCAAACGCACCACCAAACCAGCCACCGCCACCCGGAACCTGCTGAAACAAATCTGCCAGGCCCTCGACGACAAGAAGGCGGAGGACATCGTCGTGCTCGACGTCAGCGAGCAGTCGTCGATCACAAACGTCCTGATCCTCGCCACCGGCACCTCCGAGCCGCACCTGCGCGCGCTGCGCAACGAGGTCGATCGCGTCATTTCCGAGACGAAGACGACGATCGTCGGCGTCGATGCCGGCGCCGGCAGCGGATGGTCGGTCGTCGATGCCTTCGACGTCATGGTCCACGTGCTCACGCCGGAAAACCGCGAGCGCTACCGCCTCGAGTCGCTTTGGGGCGACGCAAAGCCGTTGAACCTCAAAACCCTGCTCGCCAAACCCGCGCCGCGGAAACGCGCGGCGAAGAAGGCGGCGGGCGAGCGGAGATGAGCAGGAGCCAGAACGAAAGCGCGGCGTGGTCCGGCCTGCCGCCTGAAGGCGGGACTCCGAACGCGACGCGCGTTCTTCCTGCGATTCATTCCCTTTGGGTCGGAACCCCCGAAGCTTGCTTCGGCTTGGATGGTGGAGGGACGATCTTCGTGTCGTCCGCCGATCCCGGACCGGACCAGACAGAGCTGGTCCCTCCATTTCAA